>NZ_MWQK01000001.1:0-300000 GCF_002210425.1 Fibrobacter sp. UWB2
GGCTCTGTCAAGCCTTTCCGTATTGCTGCGTTAAAAATCTTTATTGGCTGTAAATTGGCTGCGGTTTCTTGGCGGGCTCTGTCAAGCTTGGCTGTATGTTTGCGAACCTGCTGTGGTTATGCTGCGGCGGTCAAAATGGCCAAAATAGCCTAAAAACAGCATTTCCGAGGTGAATTTGCAGGTTTCGATGGGCTGACGGATTGGGAAAGTTTTGCTAACCCAGGGTTGGCGTATAAAATGACTTGACAGAGCCCGAATCATCGGCTCTTTTTGTTTCGTATTTGAAAGAACAAACTCACCAAATAAAAAAAACGATATTCGGGTGGGTTATTTTGTTATACCCTAAATTACCCTCTGAGTAAGCACGACCTTAAAGACTTAAAGGAACGGTGCAACGAGCAGAGCTGGGAACAGGGCTTGCATGTGCCGGAGAAAGGAAAGACATTTGCTGGAGAAGTCCGGGAAGAAACGGTGGCATGGAGCAAAGACACCTACCAGCTTTTGAAACAGGCAGAGCAGGGAAAGGTCAAAAGCTATGTGCAGGATATTGCCCTTGCGGTGCTGGATTGTAAGGAAACAGCGACCAGCCGGGAAACCTTTATCCGGCTGATGAATGAAAGAGGGTACGGGGTGGACTGGCAGGACAGCCACAAGTACATCACATATACCGACTTAGCCAGGGAACAGGCAGGAGAAAAGGCTTGTAAAATCAGGGATAACAAGCTGGAAAAATACTACAATATGGATTTTGGAAAGGAGAGTATGGAGCATGAGTTTGAGAGAAATGCACGAACAGCAGAAGCAGAGCAGTCCAAGAGAGCAGCTTCAAGAGTTAAACCGACAGAGCCGGACAGAGCTGGAAAACAGTCTGCTCAAAGAAGCGTTGGCGATGTCGAGCGAGAACTGCGAGGAATTGATGAAGCAGTCAAATCAAGAACAAGTGAGGGCAGAGCAGAACAGGCAGAGAGACGCAGAGCAGAACAGGAAGCTCATCAGCGAGCTGAAGCAGAGCGTAGAGCTGCTGAAGAACAGCAACGAATTGCTTCAAGACGCTATATCGGGCGAGATTGGGAGCCTGAAAGATGAGGTTAAGGAAAACACCGTCCAAGAGGTTAGAAAGGCGTTACAGGCGAATATAGAGGCTATACAGAGGGCTACAAAGCTTCTTGAGAAGCAGTCTGATACACTTACGAGCGTGATGAAGCAGAAGATCCGGGAGCTTGAGGAAAGTAAGAACAGTTTTTTTAGATATGAGGGCTTGAAGTTGTACCTGTTTTGGGGCGGTATGGTCTGCAATATTTTAGTGTTTCTTATGCTGTTGTATGGTATGATTAGTAAGTAAAAAGAAATCGATAAATTAGAATTTGACGGGGAGGTCTCATGAGGACAGAATATAAACACAATCCGCCCATTCCATATAGTCTGCATGATATGCGGGTCAAAAAGATTATAATTCAAGATAAAACAATAGTCCTTGAATTCGAGGACGGATATGAAAAACTTACAGAACCTTTTGAACAGGTCGAGGGAAACATCACAATCGAAGGTGTGGATTTTGATTGTACCTGCGTTATGTTGCAGAGCAAATGGGGAAACTATGGAAAATTCAACGGTGAGAAATTAGAACTGGAACGCTTTATAAAGAGATACAAAAACTATAGCTTTGAAATTGTAGGAAATCAAGAAGAGGACAAAAGTCGTAGGCGTCTTCCCGAATCCAGAATCGTGCGAGAGGCTCATCGGCTCGCTACTGATGGAACAACACGAGGAATGGATGGAAGAAAAAGCTTACTTAACCGAGAAGGAAATGGAAAAATCTGCTTTTTGTGCATGAATTTACAGAAAAAGACTTGCCTAATCTAAGGAATATAATTAGATTTAGTATTATACAAGGAGTTAATAAATATGCGGCAAGGTATTCTTAAATAAACTGTCAATTTGATAGTGGGAACAAAAAGTAGCAGTCCCGTTTCACTTTTAATATGGGGCTTAGTTTTTTGTACCCAGTTTAAGAATACTTTTATCATGTAATTTTATATGCCCGAAAACATATAAGTGTTTTGGGGCTATTGGAGTTATTTACCCAGTGATAGGAGTATTTATCACTGGGTATTTTTATGCCCTTTTTTGGGTGTTGATAGGAGGAAAATCACATGAAAATAATTAACTTAGGCATTCTGGCTCACGTTGACGCAGGAAAGACAACATTAACGGAAAGTTTATTGTATACCAGTGGTGCAATTGCAGAACTAGGGAGCGTAGATGAAGGCACAACAAGGACAGATACAATGAATTTGGAGCGTCAAAGGGGAATCACTATCCAGACAGCAGTGACATCTTTTCAGTGGGAGGATGTAAAAGTCAACATTATAGATACGCCAGGCCATATGGATTTTTTGGCGGAAGTATACCGTTCTTTATCCGTATTAGACGGAGCAGTATTATTAGTTTCTGCAAAGGATGGCATACAGGCACAGACCCGTATACTGTTTCATGCACTACAGATAATGAAGATTCCGACAATTTTTTTCATCAATAAAATTGACCAAGAGGGGATTGATTTGCCAATGGTATATCGGGAAATGAAAGCAAAGCTTTCTTCGGAAATTATAGTGAAGCAAAAGGTTGGGCAGCATCCCCATATAAATGTAACGGACAATGACGATATGGAACAGTGGGATGCGGTAATTATGGGAAACGATGAACTATTAGAGAAATATATGTCAGGGAAACCGTTTAAAATGTCAGAACTGGAACAGGAAGAAAACAGGAGATTCCAAAACGGAACGTTATTTCCCGTTTATCACGGAAGCGCTAAAAACAATCTGGGGATTCGGCAGCTTATAGAAGTAATTGCCAGTAAATTTTATTCATCAACGCCTGAAGGTCAATCTGAACTATGCGGGCAGGTTTTTAAGATTGAATATTCAGAGAAAAGGCGGCGTTTTGTTTATGTGCGTATATATAGCGGAACATTGCATTTGAGGGATGTTATTAGAATATCTGAAAAAGAGAAAATAAAAATCACAGAGATGTATGTTCCGACAAACGGTGAATTATATTCATCCGATACAGCCTGCTCTGGTGATATTGTAATTTTACCAAATGATGTTTTGCAGCTAAACAGTATTTTGGGGAACGAAATACTGTTGCCGCAGAGAAAATTTATTGAAAATCCTCTCCCTATGCTCCAAACAACGATTGCAGTAAAGAAATCTGAACAGCGGGAAATATTGCTTGGGGCACTTACAGAAATTTCAGATTGCGACCCTCTTTTAAAATATTATGTGGATACTACAACGCATGAGATTATACTTTCTTTTTTGGGGAATCTGCAGATGGAAGTCATTTGTGCCATCCTTGAGGAAAAATATCATGTGGAGGCAGAAATAAAAGAGCCTACTGTTATATATATGGAAAGACCGCTTAGAAAAGCAGAATATACCATCCACATAGAAGTCCCGCCAAATCCTTTCTGGGCTTCTGTCGGGTTGTCCATAGAGCCGCTCCCTATTGGAAGCGGAGTGCAGTATGAAAGCAGAGTTTCACTTGGATATTTAAATCAATCGTTCCAAAATGCGGTTATGGAGGGGGTTCTTTATGGCTGCGAGCAGGGGCTGTATGGATGGAAAGTGACAGACTGTAAAATCTGTTTTGAATATGGATTGTATTATAGTCCTGTAAGTACCCCCGCAGACTTTCGGCTGCTTTCCCCTATCGTATTGGAGCAGGCTTTAAAAAAAGCAGGGACAGAACTATTAGAGCCATATCTCCACTTTGAAATTTATGCACCGCAGGAATATCTCTCACGGGCGTATCATGATGCTCCAAGGTATTGTGCAGATATTGTAAGTACTCAGATAAAGAATGACGAGGTCATTCTGAAAGGAGAAATCCCTGCTAGATGTATTCAAGAATACAGGAACGATTTAACTTATTTCACAAATGGGCAGGGAGTCTGCTTGACAGAGTTAAAAGGATACCAGCCAGCTATTGGTAAATTTATTTGCCAACCCCGCCGCCCGAATAGCCGTATAGATAAGGTTCGGCATATGTTCCACAAGTTAGCTTAACAGCTTGCAAAAGTCATATAAAATGAGATTTGAAAGGATTAGAGACTAATTATGATGAAATGCGAATGGATATTGTGTCCTGTTTGTGGGAGCAAAACCCGTAATAAAATTAGGAAGGACACTGTTTTGGAGAATTATCCCCTTTATTGTCCAAAATGCAGACAAGAAAGATTGATTAAAGTTGACAACTTGAAGATAACTGTCATCAAAGAGCCAGACGCTTAAGACGCAGAGCCGATGAAATTGTGGAACAATTCACGAATCATGGCTCTGTCAAGCCTTTCCGTATTGCTGCGTTAAAAATCTTTATTGGCTGTAAATTGGCTGCGGTTTCTTGGCGGGCTCTGTCAAGCTTGGCTGTATGTTTGCGAACCTGCTGTGGTTATGCTGCGGCGGTCAAAATGGCCAAAATAGCCTAAAAACAGCATTTCCGAGGTGAATTTGCAGGTTTCGATGGGCTGACGGATTGGGAAAGTTTTGCTAACCCAGGGTTGGCGTATAAAATGACTTGACAGAGCCATTTTTAAGGCTCTGTCAAGTCTTTTATGTATAAAAAAACAGGTGCTCCGCTTGGAGCACCTGTTTGAAGTTGAAGGGGATTCCCGCTCGTCCCCGTCAAGCGAGGACAGGTTGGCGGGAATGACAACTCGCAGTTTTCAATTACTTGTAAAGCAGAGCGAACACCATGCCAGGACGGAAGTACTTACCAGCGGTGTACTTGAGTGCCGTGCTGTGGAGGAGCGTGAAGAGCTCGTTCACATCGACCTTGTTGCTCTTTGCAATGGCGCCGAAAGCCTTCGTGAAGGCGGCGAGATTGCGCGGGAGCTTCGGGCTGATGCGGGAGTCGGCGAGGAGAGCGCCCTTCTTCAGGAGTTCCTTGTGCATCTTGTCGGCGGCAGTTGCGCTGAGGCCGAACTTTGCAACGAGAGCTTCCGGGTGGAGGCGGCAAGAACCGTTGAATCCTTCCGGTGCAGCAAACGGAACGCGTGCTTCGTCATAGAGGTTTCCGATCATGGAATCGGCGAGCACGGAGGCTTCTTTTTCCAAACCGTGGAACATCATGGCGGTCATGATGCTGTACTGAATACCAATCCAAACGTCGTGAGCCTGGAAGTTGAATTCGTCGAGCGGAGAACCGTCCTTACGAACAAGGTTTGCAGCTCCGATGAGTGGGCTGTTGGCCTTATAGTTCGTATTGAAAATTCTGAGCAAGTTAGACTTGGCCTTCACGCTGTCGGTAATCGGTTCGAGGTCGAGCAAGCGGAGGTAAGTGTCTGCAAGCATCGTATCAGCGAACACGTCATCGCAGTCGTTAGCAATCTTTGCTTCCCAGCTCTTGGTGAAGGCTTCCTTGCACTGAGCCGTAATCCAAGCCTTCTTGAGGCCGCGGAGTTCGTTCTTGGAAAGGTCTTCGCCGTCCGGGATTTCGCCTGCGCAGAGCCATTCGTTGATGGCCTTCACGCCAGCGTTCGGATCTTCCGGGAGTTCGAGCGATACCTTCACGGCTTCGCGGAGTTCGGCGTACTTTTCGACGTTCAAGTCCTTCATTTCCATCGGAGTGATGAAGAAGCGGAAGTAGCCTTCGTTTTCGTCCCAGAGCGATTCGGTGAATTCCTTGTTGGCGGCTTCGGACTTGGCGTTCCACTTGGCGGCCTGGTCGTTATCACCGAGGAGTTCAGCAATCTTGGCTGCAGCGCGGAGGCCTGCAATCCAGAGGGAACCGCAGTAAACGGAGATGCCGTAGCTGCAGAGGTTGTCGAACGTATCGTCCGTACCGTGCGTGAGCGGGAAGTTTTCGCCCGGGTTCACCATCTTTTCGAGGTATTCCATAGCGGCGTAAACGGCTTCCTTGCAATCGGCGAGGCACTGCATGTCCTTCGTCTTGTGGTAGTGACGGTAGACCATGAGCACGTATTTCGGAGCGAGGTCCTTCCATTCCTTAACATTGTGCCAGTCGTAGGCATCCGGTTCGGCGTCGAAGGGGCTACCGAGGTCGTGAATCACAGCGCCACGCACAGCACGCGGGCCTTCGAGCTTCGGATCCGGGAGGTCGGCGTAAGGGAGGTTCACAAATTCGTGGTGACGGCGACGGTTGTTGTTCACGGCGAGGATGGCATCGCCAAAGCGCTTCATCACAACGCCATCAAGGCGCGGCATGAGGGCGAGCAAGCTAAAGCTGCCGTAGAAGTAAACGTCGAGAGAGTTGAAGAACGGATAGTCAGCGCATTCGCGAACGAGGAAGCGGTCTTCCTTGTCCCACACGGTGGCTTCGGCGAGGAAGCTGAGCGTGTTGATGGCGAGGCTCTTGAATTCAGCCTGCTTGGCGGCGGTCTTGTAGAGCTTTGCAACCGGCTTCTTCGGAACAAGGTTTTCAAATGCCTTGAGGCGATCGTCAAAAGTCTTGTCGGCAGCGAGAGCTTCCGTAAGGAGGGCGACCACACGGCCGTATGCTTCCGGGTAGAATGCGGTGTACTTCTTGGCGGAAGTGAGCTTGTTCAGCTTGATTTCCGGGAAGTCGAGCACCATGTTGAACTGGAAGGAGACCTTCTGCTTCGGCTTGAGGACTGCGGTAACGGCGATGGCGCCGGCAATCGTTTCACGTCCGCTGTAGACGTTCTTGACCCAGGAGTTTGCAACGCGACCGCTCTGGAGTGCAGCCTTCAAGACGGACTTGGCGTCGTCCTGATAGAACATCGGCTTCACGGAAACGTTGAGGTTATCCTTCTTGTTCCAAGCCACGCTTACGCCCATGCAGCCGTTGAAGTCGCTTTCGGCGAGAGCCTTTTCGTTATAAAATTCGATACCGCGAACAGAGCGGCCATCTTCGAGTTCCTTGTCGAACTGCACACCCTTCGGGAAACGTGCTGCCGGAACGAGAACAAAGCTAGAGTCCTGAACGCCCTGGCGGTCCTTCTTGGCCATGTAGCCCGTGATGCTGTCTTGAATCTGGACAATCGTCACTTCGCGGGTTTCCTTGGTGTTGTTTTCGAGCGTAAAGACGGTAGCGTTCACCGGGAGGCTGGAGAGGCGTTCGTCGCCCGGAGTCACGTAGCTGGATTGCGTCTTGGTGATGGAAACACCCTTGCCTTCGTAAACGGTTTCGCTGACCGGATAGAGGGCGGTGTACTTCATCTTGGCGGCGTCATAGCCCGGCTGGCCGAGAAATTCGCTGTCGTTTGTCCAAGCGGCGGTGAGGGCGCCTTCGCGGGCAGCCTTTTCACCAACCATGCCGTCGAAGAAGTCGATGAGCACGGCGCGGTTGATGGCGGCGGTGTCCTTGCCTGCAGCAATCAAAGCCTGGGTGCGGTCGCTGAACTGGATGTGCCAGCGTTCAAAAGCGGCCTTGTTCGTTTCGAAGAAAGTCTTGTCGGCGAGAACCTTGTTGAGCTTGGCTTCGGCCTTCTTCTGGTCCTTCATGTCGGCGTCGCCGAAAACGCGTGCGCCGCTCTCGTCGAGGAGCGGGAAGTTGTTGTTGTAAATGCCGAATGCGGCGAAGTTGCCAATCACAAGCGCAGCCTTTGCGCTGAGGACAGCTTCCTTGAAGAAGAAGTTGTTGAAGCGGAGGTCAGACGGCTTTTCGGTGCGAACCTGGACGCCCGGCATCACGTTCATCACGGGAGTCGTGCCTGCAGGCGTTGCGGTAAACGTAGAACCGATACCGCCCACGGCAATACCCGTGGTGGAAGGAGTTGTAGAAAGCGGGGTGTACCACGGCTGAATGAATTCCACAGCGAGACCCGGGGTCATCAGCTTCTGGACAGAGCCGGACATTTTTGCACCGGCAAGATATTCTTTAATGCTCATAATGAGGTCCGATATTTAAAGGTTTATACGGGTGGAAAGATAGTATTTTAGAGCTTAGTCTTGTATTGCTTTCTCTTTTTGCAGTCTTTTTACATGAAATGTTTTTGATTTGAATTATCTTTAAGGTATGACTAAGTTGATTGCACATATGCTCCCCGGCGTTTTCCTTATCGTCGTGTTTTCCCTGTTGAAAGCCTACGTTATCCCTGCTCACGTGACCTTTGAATCGTGGTTTGTCTACGTCAATTTTTTAGTCTGGGTTGTCTGCATAACGGTCCCGTGCGTCATCTATTATCTCCGCACTCCGCCTGGAATCGATCATAAATAAATTAGACGAGAGAACGGACCTACGGTCCTACAGACGAGTGACGAAAGAGGTACTCTAAAGATTTGTTTTGATTCCGTGATTGTTGGAATATTCTCTCGTCTCTAGTCTTTCGTCTAAAAAAAACTATATTTGGCCCATGTTCAAAATAGGCGTCATGGCTTCCGGCGGTGGAAGCAACTTCAAAGCAATTATTGACCGCATTGGCGAGGGTGACCTCGAAGCCCAGTGCAAGTTCTTAATCACGAACAACGCGGGTTGTGGTGCGGTGCATCATGCCGAAGAATTCGGAATCCCGGTGCATCACATTTCGGGTAAGACGCATCCGGATCAGGCTGCGTACGAAGCGGCTATGCTTGAAGTTCTCGACAAGTACGATGTGGACCTTTTGATTTTGGCGGGTTACATGAAGGCGCTCCCACTTTGCATGCTTAAGCGTATGCCGGACCGCATTTTGAATATTCACCCGTCGCTGTTGCCGAAGTTTGGCGGTAAAGGTTTCTTTGGACATCATGTTCATGAAGCTGTGCTTGCCGCGCATGAAACGGAATCTGGCCCGACGGTGCATCTCGTGAGCGAAGAAATTGACCGCGGTCGTATCTTGGCGCAGACTAAAGTTCCTGTGATGCCGGACGATACCGCCGATACGCTTGCCGCCCGCGTCTTGGTTCAAGAACACGCTTTGTACTGGAAGACAATTAAGGAATACGCGGCCTCGCTGGGTCTATGAAATTTAAACTGCCCGCATTTTTAGAAAACATTGAATCCCCGGTAGAAGGGGAGGTGGCTCTGCGCAAGTTCGCTGCTAATCCTCTCGCTTTTGGCGGTGACTTGGACTTGTTTTCTGCGGGTGCGAATGGTGCGCGTTCTGAAAATGCGTCGTATGGTTCTGCAATTGTTGTGGGCATTGACGAAGTAGGCCGAGGACCGCTTGCGGGGCCTGTTGTGGCATGCGCTGCAGTGCTTAAGTCGCCCGATGCGCTTTTGACGCTGAACGATTCCAAAAAGCTTTCTCGTCCTAAGCGTGAAGCGATGTTTGATGCGGTTAAGGACGCTTGTGCATGCTACGCCATTGCTAGCGCGAGTGTCGAAGAAATTGACGAAATCAACATTCTCGAAGCGGATTTCTTGGCGATGCGCCGTGCTTTGCAAGCGCTCGGATTCCCGGGCCTCAATGAAACTGCTCCTGAAATTCCTATAGAAGTCAAAGGCTCTTTCGCCGATGTATTGGGAACGCCATCTTGTCCTAAAATCCTCATTGCTGTCGATGGCAATCTCAAAATCGACAAGATGCCACAAAACATCCAGATGCCCATCGTCAAAGGCGATGGGCGCATCGCAAGCATCTCGGCTGCGTCAATCCTCGCGAAAGTCTTCCGTGACCGCTATATGGATAAATTAGAAGAACTTTATCCGGGTTACGGTTTTAACAAGCACGCCGGTTACGGCACCAAGGCTCACCTCGACGCCATCCGCCGCCAAGGCTTCACGCCGGCCCACCGCAAAACTTTCCATCCCAAAAGCTTGTAGCAACTTTTAACTCGCGCTTTCTCGGCGCGTTTTTTTTTGCTGTTCGTGCGTTTGTGCAAACAAAAAGAAAAGAGACTCAACTTTCGCCAAGTCTCTTTTTCTGCGGGTGCCAGGACTCGAACCTGGAGCTGTATGAAGACCGGACGAGCCTATATCGCTATAAGAAAGTTAGGGCTCGTCCTCTCGCCAACACGGCCGGTTGATACCGGTCGCTTATGGCTCACGTCGGCTCCAGTTTCTCGTAGAAATAAAAACAGAAAAGGCTAGTCTTGCGACTAACCTTCTCTTCTGCGGGTGCCAGGACTCGAACCTGGAGCCTTTTGGTTCGTAGCCAAACGCTCTATCCAGTTGGGCTACATCCGCGTTTTGTTTTGTTGTCTTCTCTCGTTGACGGGTCCAAATATAGAATAATCGAAAATAATGTCAAGGGTAAAGTGCGAAAAAAATGAAATTTTTTGAAAAAAGTTTCGAGCGTTCTCTTTTTGACCATATAAACTTCCTTTTTGACCGTTTGTACGTTTGAATTACCCCCTATTTACCCCCTAATTGCGCTCCCGTATAATTGAATAGATTTCATCGATTAGCTATTTTTGTCCGCAAACTTTTTTAGTGTGACTTAAAATGGATAAGTTCAAATCATTCATGAAGATTTTAGGCGCGGCCATCGTTAAGTATGGTTCCCTCGTTTGGCAGAAAATTTGGAGCTTGGTGAAGATTGCTTTTGCCAACAAGGTTTTCCGCTGGTTCTTTATATTCATGTGCCCGATTTTCGTGGCGTTTATTGCTGCGCTAGTCGTCTATATTCATTACTCGCCGGAACTGCCGTCGCTTTCGCAGCTCGAACAGATTAATCCGCGACTTGTGACGAATATTTACGACAAGGATGGTCAAATTGCGCATGAATACTTCGTGGAACGCCGCGAATGGACTTCCATTGACTCGATCCCGCTGAACGCTATCCATGCCGTGATGGCGACCGAAGACCGTGCGTTCTACAAACACTGGGGCATGAACGTTTGGGCGATTCCGTCTGCGCTTATCGAAAGTGCCGTCTCGGGCAACAAGCTCCGCGGTGCATCGACTTTGACACAACAGCTCACCAAGCTCCTCTTCCTCACGCCGGAACGTTCGCTTTCCCGTAAGATCAAGGAAATGATGACGGCTATTCGCATCGAACAGACCTACACGAAGGAAGAAATTCTTGAATTCTACATGAACGAAGTTTACCTCGCTGGCGGTAACTACGGTTTCCAGGCGGCAGGCAAGTACTACTTCGGCAAGCCGCTCGATAGCCTTTCTATTCCGGAATATGCTGTGCTCGCAGGTATGTTGCAGCGCCCTGAAACGTATCGCCCTGACCGTCACCCGAAGGCTTCCAAGCGCCGTCGTAACACGGTGCTCTATGCTATGCGTGATGCAGGCTTCATCACGAACGAAGAATACCGCAAGTATATAGAAGAACCGATTGTGCTAGCCAAGAAAGAAGAAGCTACGGGAACGGGCTTGTATTTCTTTGAAGAAATTCGCAAGTACATGGAAAAAAAGTACGGCGAAAATTCTCTCTATGCCGATGGCGTGTCTGTCTACAGTACGATTGACCCGGACATCCAGGCGTTCCTTGACAGTGTCGCTCGTGCGCAGGTCGAACGCGTCCGTCGCCGTATCAAGTACCGTGCAACTCGCAGACTCCAGCTCACCAAGAAGTACGACATGCCCGAAGATAGCGTTGTCGCTCACTTCGATAGTGTCTACACGCTTTTCAAGAAGGAATATCTCGCTGCTGATACGGTTCGCAACAAGCGTGGCCAGTTTACCCGTTTCCCGGACAGTATCCGTTATCATCACGCAGAAGTAGCCGCAATTATTATTGAGAATGAGACTGGTGCTATTCGCGCCATGGTGGGCGGTAGCGACTTCAACAAGTCCAAGTGGAACCGTGCCGTGCAGTCCTTGCGCCAGCCGGGTTCTTCGTTCAAGCCGATTGTCTATTCTACCGCTATGGACAATGGCGCAAGCCCCTGCGACTCCGTGAATGACCAGCCGGTGACTATTCCGGACCCGGATGACAAGAACCCGAACAAGGTCTGGCGCCCGGGTAACTTCGAACATGACTTCGAAGGCATGATGACGCTCCGTCGCGCTCTGTACAAGTCCAAGAACCTTCCTGCCATTTTGACCGGCATGAAGTACGGTCTCAGCAACGTGGTGAACTACGCTCGCAAGTTCGGCATCAAGCGTGCTCCGTTGCAGGCTGTCCCGAGCTTGGCGCTGGGTTCTGTGGGTGCAACGCTTATGGAAATGACTTCTGCTTACACAGTGTTCCCGAACGGCGGTAACCGCATCGAGCCGTACATGATTGAATCCATCGTGGACCGCAATGGCGAAGTGGTGGAGAAGAATTCCAAGGTCGAACACGAAGTCTTGCGCCCGGCATCGGCTTATTTGATGGTTGATATGCTCAAGGACGTGAACGTTCGCGGTACGGCCGGCCGTGTGTGGGCTTCTGGTTTCCGCCATCCGAGCGGCGGTAAGACCGGTACGACGAACGATTACACGGATACGTGGTACATCGGCTTCACCAAGCAGTACACGATGGGTGTTTGGGTGGGTTCCGATACGCCGGGGACCATGGGTGCCGGTCATACAGGTACCGAAGACGCTCTCCCGATTTGGATGGCGACGATGGCTAAACTGCACAAGGATTTGCCGAAGCTTCCGTTCCCGGTTCCGCCTGGTGTGATCAGCCGTGGCATCTGCAACCACACGGGTCTTATTGCTGGTGAATTCTGCTCTGAAAAGACTTACTGCCTCTACACGGCGGGCTACGGTCCGACTGAAAAATGCGATGGCAACCACTTCTCGTCGCAGACAAAGTCTGCTGATAACGCAACGTTGTTCAGCAACAAGAGCGTTGTCGAGAACAACCGCTACGAAGCTCCGCAGCCCAAGAAAAAGAAAGGCAAAGGCAAGGACGAACCGCAGCAGCCCAAGCGTAGCACGAGAAAGATGTTCTAGCGTTTGTTGTCATGCCGGCCTCCGTGCCGGCATCGCCATTTATAGCGTGTAAGGAGCCCTACGGGCTCCTTTTTTGCGTATAATTGTTTTTCTTTGCTTCGCTTTTTACTTATTTTGTAAGTATGAATTTAAAGCGTGCTCTTTTTCCGGTATTTTGCTCTTTGTTTGCTCTAGTCTCTACGGGGTGTATCAATACGCATTTTCAAAAGCTGCATATGACGGCTTCTGAAGCGCCCGAAGTCCATGGGGCAAATACTTATCAACAACCACATTCCGCTTCTTGGCGTGTTACGGGTAAAATTAATAGTAATACGCGAAGAGATGTAAAGATTACTCCAGAAACGTCAAATTCAAAAAATAAGTCAAAAGAGAGTGTGGAACCGGATTGGCTTTATAAAATGGGCGGTGTCGAATTTACGGGCAAGGCTGACTTCTTTTACAAGGCTAATAGTGCTTTTTTGGGGACAGGCATAGGGTACAACGACGGCATATACCACCACTTCTCATTTGGTGGCAACTTTTCACACGTTGAATTTGGATTTTTCATCGGACTTTACCACCAATATTTCGATGCCGATTATGTGGGGGAGCATTGCGAAGTTGTTTTATTTAGCGATGATAAATGTGATTCTTTTTCAAATGAAAGTCACGGCCTTAGCACGTCTTTATTTGGCGGTGGATTTGCCGGTTTGATATTTGGCGATTTCTTTTTAAACTATAGCCTGAGCGTCTATGCGCCAAGTCCCGAAATTGAAGGGGGGAGTCCGGACCTTTCTGGAATTCATTCGAACTATTTTACGATGGGGTATAGGTTCCATTGGGTTGAAGTGAGTGCTGGTTTCGTAATGTCGCTTGTTGAAGGTAGTATTGCTAGTTATGGCTTTACAGGCGGATTAAGTTTTTATTTGAACTAAGCGAATGAATTAAGCGAAAAAAATCCCGAGCTCGTGAGAGTCGGGATTTTTAGTGGAGTTAGAATATGAAATTCTAGCGGATTACATCATGCCGCCCATGCCCATGGACGGATCCATAGCCGGAGCTGCCGGAGCCTTCGGTTCCTTCTTTTCGGTGATCACGCAGTCAGTTGTGAGGATCATCGAAGCGATGGAGGAGGCGTTCTTGAGAGCCGTGCGAGTCACCTTAGCCGGGTCAATGACACCAGCCTTGATGAGGTCTTCGTAAGTATCGGTCTTAGCGTTATAGCCAAAGCCGTCCTTGCCTTCCTTCACCTTGTTCACCACGACAGAGCCTTCGAGGCCAGCGTTCTGGACGATCTGACGGAGCGGTTCTTCGATAGCGCGGCGGATGATTGCAGCACCAGTCTTCTGGTCGGCATTGTCGAACGTAAGAGCGTCGATAGCCTTTTCAGCGCGGATGAGAGCAACGCCACCACCCGGAACGATACCTTCTTCGACAGCGGCACGAGTTGCGTGCATAGCGTCGTCGACGCGGTCCTTCTTTTCCTTCATTTCAACTTCGGTAGCTGCACCGACCTTGATCACAGCAACGCCACCGGCGAGCTTTGCCAAGCGTTCCTGGAGCTTTTCACGGTCATAGTCGCTTGTGGTAGCTTCAATCTGCTTCTTGATCTGAGCGATACGGCCCTTGATAGAAGCGGCGTCGCCAGCACCTTCGACGATCGTGGTGTTGTCCTTCGTGATGGTGATGGACTTTGCCTTACCGAGAACGGTAACCGGAGCATCTTCGAGCTTTGCACCCGTGTCTTCGGAGACGAGCATACCGCCAGTGAGGATAGCGATATCTTCGAGCATTGCCTTACGACGGTCACCAAAGCCCGGAGCCTTAACGGCAGCAACCTTCAAGGTGCCACGCATCTTGTTCACAACGAGCGTTGCGAGAGCTTCGCCATCGACGTCTTCGGCGATGATGAGGAGAGACTTGCCTTGCTTTGCAACGTGTTCGAGCATCGGGAGCAAATCCTTCATGGTAGAAATCTTCTTGTCGTACAGGAGAATGTACGGATTTTCGAGAGCGACTTCCATGCTGTCCGTGTTCGTGACGAAGTACGGAGAGAGGTAGCCACGGTCGAACTGCATACCTTCGACAACGTCGAGGACAGTTTCAGCAGTCTTGGATTCTTCGATGGTGATGACGCCATCGTTGCCGACCTTTTCCATAGCGTTGGCGAGGAGTTCGCCAATTTCCGGGTCGTTGTTAGCAGAAATCGTTGCGACCTGGGCGATGTGTTCCTTGCCGTTGATCTTGACGGCCATCTTGCCGACTTCCTTGATTACAGCTTCGACAGCAGCGTCCATACCGCGCTTGATGTCCATCGGGTTTGCACCAGCAGCGACGTTCTTGAGGCCTTCGCGAGTGATTGCCTGAGCGAGAACGGTTGCTGTCGTGGTACCGTCACCAGCAGCGTCAGAAGTCTTGTTGGCAACTTCCTTAGCCATCTGAGCACCGAGATTTTCGTATGCGTCTTCGAGTTCGACTTCCTTAGCGACAGAAACGCCGTCTTTAGTGACGTTCGGAGCACCGAAAGAACGTGCAATCATGACGTTACGGCCCTTAGGACCGAGAGTAACCTTAACTGCATTGGCGAGCTTGTCAACGCCCTTCATGAGGGATTCGCGAGCTGCTACATCAAACTTCAATTGCTTTGCCATTTTTGTATTTCCTTTTTAAAATTCTTTTGGTTGCCTATTAGAGCGTTGCGATAACGTCGGATTCCTTGACGATGAGGTAGTTTTCGCCGTCGACGGTAACTTCAGTACCGCTGTACTTGCCGTAAAGCACCACGTCGCCAACCTTGACTTCCATAGCGACGACTTCGCCCTTGTCGTTCTTGCGACCCGGACCTACGGCCACGACCTTACCCTGCATCGGCTTTTCCTTTGCATTATCCGGAATGAAGAGACCGGAGGAGGTCTTCTGTTCGGCTTCTGCCGGCTTGACAACGATTCGATCTGCTAAAGGCTTGATCATTATTTTTATCCTCTTTTGAGCTTTTGCCCAGTTAAATTGCTTGGCCCAATTGATTGTTGGAGTTGTTCCAAATTGGACCATTTCTTTTGTTACACCGCTTTTAGAGCAATTTCCGTGCCAATATATAAATAGGCGTATCTTTGGGGAGATAGACAGATGTTTTTACTTAAGACGTTCAATTTTGAAACTCGAAGGAGAAAACGCCTAATCCGTTTTTGCGTACGTGTTTAAAAAAGAAACGTAAATATATGGGGCCAAAACACGACCATAAATTGTAAAAAAATGTTTTTTACGTACGAATTTTTTATCTTTAACCCCACGTAAGGGTGTTTGAATACACTTATATAAAAAGGGTTTTTGAATGAAAATAGTTCTTCCTGTTGCTGGAAATGGCATTCGCCTACGTCCATATACGGAAAATCTGCCAAAGTGCTTGCTTCCTGTTGCCGGCAAGACAATCATTGATTGGATTGTCGATGGTGCTCTTTTTTTGAATCCTTCTGAGACGATTTTTATTACGGGGTATAAGGCTTCTGTTGTTGATGAATTTTTGAAACAGAGACCGGAATGGGGTGCTGTCCGTACGGTGGTCCAGTCCAATCCGCAAGGCCTGGGTGAGGCAATTAGCCTTGCTCTCCCGTATGTGAACGACGATGAACCGCTTTTAATTATCCTCGGCGATACGCTTTTTGAAGCCGATTTGTCAATCCTTAAAAACGTGGATGAGAATATTCTCTACACGTTCAAGGTGGCAGATCCGAAGCGTTTTGGCGTAGCTGTGACGGATAAGAATGGCCGTATCGAACGCCTTGTGGAAAAGCCACAGGAATTCGTTTCGGACGAAGCTATAGTTGGTATTTATTACATCAAGGATGTTAAGGCCCTCAAGGAAGCCTTGAACTATCTCATGCAGAACGATATCCGTACGAAGGGCGAATTCCAGTTGACGGATGCCCTTGAACGCATGATCCAGGGTGGCTGCAAGTTCCGCACGGCTCCGGTCGAAAAATGGCTGGATTGTGGCCTTGTCGAAACTCTGCTTGCAACGAACGCTCACATTTTGCAGCGCAATGAAAAGTCTGCACCGAAGTTCGAAAGTTCCGAAATCATCATGCCTTGCCATATTGGCAAGAACGTGGTCATCAAGAATTCCAAGGTCGGTCCTAACGTGTCGGTCGGGGATGGCTGCGTGATTGAAAACTCTGAAGTCAGCGACGCCATTCTCTGGGATGGTGTGAAAGTTGCAAACCAGAAGCTTGCGGGCGCTGTGATTCACGAATAATTCTTGAATGGTGCTGCGCAGGGCTGCGCGGCTCGCTCGAATTGCAATTATAAAAGGACATCGCTTAGCGATGCCCTTTTTTCTTTCGTCTTTAGTCTGTAGCTCGCTTGCGAGCGTTCTCTCGTCTATTACAGCACGTCTACAGTTACTTTGTACATAGGCTTGTCCTTGTAACTGCGGAGAGCTTCTCTCGGGGCCGTGATGACTTTCAGGTTTTTCTTCGTGATGCCCGGCTGAGCGCGTAAGACCTTGAGGAGGTCGGCGTTGCGCTTCGATGCCATTTGCGGGAGAACCTTCATCATGTAGTTCTTGTCGATTTCGGCGGAGTGTTCCTTGACGTAGGCCTGGAACTCCTTGTCCTTTTCTTTAATTTCTTCGATGGCCCTGTAGTCGAGTTCGTTCAGTTCCGTCTTGTTGTTCTTTTGCTTATAGAAATCGATCTTGAGCTGTTTGACCTTGTATTCCTTGGCGGTCTTTCTCGGGTTGTAGTACTGCGTGAAGGTCAGCATCAGGTTCGGGTCCTTCTGGATCATTTCCGTCATCTTGGTGGCCTTGGCGTACTGTTCGCTGGTGAACGTATCTGTGTTTGCGTCAATCAGCACTTCATCGTTCTTGCCGAGGTCAAAGCCGAGCGCGCTTGCGCCTGCCATGGCGAGGTTTCCAACGAGTCTGAACGGAGAAATAGCGACCTTCACGAGCAGGTTCACGACGGTCTTCCAGATGATTTTGCCGTAAGAGAATTCAGGGTCATCGAGGTTGCCTTTGACCGGCACGTCGAACTGGATTTTGTCGTCCTTGTCCTTCAAGATGTAGAGACCGATTTTCATCGGGACGGTGTATTCCGGATCGATGTCGTCCACCTTGTTGCCGACGGTGATGTTGTAAATGTCAATCGTGTTCTTGCTGTCGATGTTGCGGTCGACAATCTTGTTTTCGCTTGCGAAGGCGAGGGTGCCTGCCTTGAGCGGGTAAGCCGTGTAGTGCAACGAGTAGTTCGAGAAGTGCTTGAGCACGAGGTTCTTCACGCTGATGTAGATGTCCATCGTGTTCAGGTTGCTGAGTGCTCCGTGGTACTTGAGCGAGAGACTGCCACCTTCGGGGAATGCGGCAGAAACGTTCACGTTGCAAGGCGTGTCGTAGTTGATGTTCTGGCCGGTAACGGTAATGGCGCTCACCTTGTAGTTGAACGGACGGATAATGGTGTGATCGGTGATGGTGATGTAAGTGTTCTTGACGAGGAGCTTGTTTATCTTCGCCTTGAGCTTCTTTGCGGCGGCGGGCTTTTCTGCTGTAGTTGTTGCGCTAGTCGAATCAGCGACGACCTTTGTTGTATCTGTGGGTTCTTGCTTTGCAGCTTCTGCAACTGGTTCTGCCTGCGTAGAATCGGCGGCGGTTGTATCCGTCATGCTTCCGGCCTTGTTCTTCGGGGTGAGGAGTACGTCAATGTTTGTCTTGCCGTCCTTGTACAGGTCGATGTGGGCGAAGGCACCATCTACGATGACGGAGTCGATGAGGTATTCGTTGTCGACGAGGTTTGCCTTGTTGATTCCGACAGTGACGTTTTCTGCGCCCATCTTGCTTCCGCTGACTTCGGTGAGGTCAATCTTGTCGAGCGAGACCTTGCCCTTGACATTGGAGGCGAGGATGCTGTTGATGTTACCGCTGATGGCGATTTGAGCCGAGAGGTAACCCGCAAAATCCTTGTAGTTGATGGAATCGTTCAGGTACGGCTTGATGCAGGAGAGTGCAAATCTATTCAGGTTCAGGAAGATGTTGAAGTCGTAGGTGGCCATGTTGGCATCGACCTTCACGTTCAGGTCGCCACCGTCTGCAAACTTGAGGCTCACGTCGACGCCGGTCGAGTTGTCTTCGAGATAAATGGCCGGGATATTGATGGAAAAGTCCTTGAGGTGGAATTTGGAGCCGACTTTTGTATCCTGGTAGATGATGTTGCCCTTGTCAAATACGATGTTTCTCAGGCTGAGCTTGACGGGGAGCCCTGCGGCGATTTCAGCAGCGCTCTTGCTGCTGTCCGATTCGACCTTCTTTTCTTCGGGGTGCTCGGCGTAATAGATGCTGTCCTTTTGGGCGAGGAAGTCTAGAATATCGGAGAAGTTGAAGCGTTCTCCGTGCTGCGTGGTGCGAACATAGAGGGCCTTCATGTAGATGTCGCTGATGTCAAGCGTTCTCGTGAAGAGCTTTAGCGGGTTGATGTTCATACTGAACTTGTCGAACGCGACAAAGCGGGTCTTGTCGTCCGCTTCCATGACCGCGAGTGTATCTACGTCCAAAACGTAGGTAAACGGGTTCAGGCTGATGTTCTTGATGGTGATGCTTCGGCCAATCATTTCCTTGGAGTGCTCTTCGATGTAGCTACGGGCAATCTTGGGCGCTACGAGAAGTGTGACGAAGTAGAGGAGGATCAAAGATCCTAATACAATGAGGGTGATTTTGAGTGGCTTTTTCATAGTATAAAATCTAAATATAATTGTGATAAAAATGTTATGTTCCCTGTGGTAAACATGTCTGTCGCGATTTGTTTTCCGTCCTTGTCTGAAAAAAGTTATTCTTAGAGTATGGACGCGAAAATTCATTATTGTCATCCGGGTTATGTTCCTTCAGGAGCAAAGTCTTTTTTGGTCGCCTTTTCGGAAGGCTCCTCTTTGCCGTCGGTCAAGTTCAATATTCTAGATAGCGAAAATCGCGTTGTTTACGAAGGTTTGGCCGAAAACTTGCAGCGCTGTGAATACACCGGCGAGACTCTGTTCAAGGGTGACTTTTCGGCGGTCAAAACCCCGGGGCGTTACCAGATTGCCTTGGTAGACTTTGATGCGAAGTCGCATTTGTTTGAAGTCTCGGATGAATGGATGAATCGCGAACTCAAGGCGAATATCAAGTCGTTCTATTACCAGCGGAGCGGTGTCGAGCTGCCAGAGCGTTTGGCGGGTGTTTGGGCACGCCCTGCGGCGCACTTGGACTCAGCTCTCGAATTTCATCCGACAATGGAACGCGCTGGGCTTTGGAATGCCCATGGCGGCTGGTACGATGCGGGCGATTACGGCAAGTATATTGTGAATGGTGGCGTCAGCGTTGCGACATTGATGCTTGGCTGTGAACTCAAGAAACCGAATGAACTGCCGGAAAGTTTGCTTGATGAAATTCGTTTTGAACTTGAATTTTTCTTGCGCATGCAGGATGAAGATGGTGGCGTGTTCTTCAAGGTGACTCCTTACCGTTGGGATGGCTTTGTGACGCCTACGGAATCGGATGCTTCTCAAAAGCGCTATATCCTTGGAAAGTCAACGTCTTCGACTTTGAATTTTGTGGGAGCGCTTGCTCAGGCTCACCACGTCTATGCCAATGTCGATTGTGATTTTGCGGAAAAATGCTTGTTCGCTGCTATCCGTGCGTACCTTTGGTCCGAAAAAAATCCTGAAGTCGATTGGCCGCACAATACAGAAGGCAGTGGCGGCTATGGTGATTCGGATTTAGGCGATGACTTTTTCTGGGCTCGTGCCATGTTGTATCGCGAACTGAAAAACGTTGAAAGTATCGCTGATGTGAATGTTTCAGGCTTGCTTGAACGTTTGGAAAGTCAACTTCCGGTAGATATGGACACGTACCTGCCGACATACGGATTGCAATGGCGATCGACACAGAACCTGGCCTGGTTTGCGCTTGCGACAATGGATTGCAAGTGGACGGAACGCGCCCGTATGGCGTTCAAGTACACGGCCGAAGAAATTTTGCATTTGCAAAAGGAAGACCCGTATGGACTTTCAATTCGCAAGTTCATCTGGGGGAGCAATGGCGATATTGCAAACCATGCGCTGACGCTTTATTTGGCGTATGAATGGTTTAATGATTCGAAGTATCGCGATGCGGCGATGGAACAGATTGAATTTATTTATGGCAAGAATCCTGTAGACGTGAGCTTTGTGACGGGCTCTGCTTGGAGTTCCCCGAAGTTCCCGCATCACCGCATTAGCCATTCCGATGGCGTTGATGAACCGGTGCCTGGGCTTGTCGTTGGTGGAATTAATGAAGACCGCCAGGATTTGCATAGGAATCCGCATTACATGGGGGAGGCTCGTGGCATGTCTTATGCAGACGAGCAATGTTCCTTTGCCAGTAACGAAGTTGCTATCAACTGGAGCGCTCCTCTGACAGCGGCATTGCTGCTGTTAAGCGCTTAATTGAAATTGTCATGTCTGCCGGAGCCTGTCCTGAGCGTAGCCGAAGGATGCGGGCATCTCCCTCTAGTTATTTCTTGCCTTGCTTTGCCGGCACTTTGGCGGGCGTCTTGACGTCGCCTTTCTTTTCTTTCGGCTGTTCTTTCGCTGTAGCCTTGGGCGTATCTTTGGATGGCTCTTTGGCTTTTGCCGATGTTTTTTCTTGCGTCTTGCTTGAATCTTTCACAGCTTCTTTTGTTGTTTCTTTGGCTGTTGCTTTTTCAGAATCCTTGACGGCTTCTTTTTCTGATTCGACTTTTATCTTGTCCTCAATTTTCGGCAGGAGTTTTTGCAAGTTGACGTTCGAGCGGAATTCACGCTTGTATTCGGCGTAAGAACGGATAGGCTTGTAATAAGAAGAATCAACCGCTTCGAGTGTGTCTGTATTAAACAAGTCGAAATACGAGGCGAAAAGAGCTGCCCAACTGCGGAGCCAATCCTTGCGAGATTCGCGGTTGCTATACCAGCAGTTTGGATTGTAAGTGTAATGATGGATGTCCTTTGTAACGTAGACAGGACTGTTGCCGGAAAGCTTTTGGAATATTCTCTTGACTCTGTATGTTGACGATGCTCCGGTCAAAAGAAGGACTGTGTCGGCTTTGTGCTTTTTGAGCCAAGGGACGAGCGAATAGGCTTCGCTAATGGTAGAAGGATCGTTGTGCGGAACGAGAAAAACGGCGTTACTGTCGAATGATCCGAGCTTCATGAAGTCATCGGCGTAGAATTCGGAATTGCTGCGTTCACGGTAGACGCGGCGACCAAGAAGGAGGACGGAATCGGCTTTGCCTTCTTTGACGAGATTTGCGGCGTAGTCGCTGCGTTCAAGATCTGCGGTTTGTCCATCGAGAACGGCAACCCATTTAACGTGTCCTATTTCATCATCTTCGACAAGCCAATGACCGCTTTTTTCGAAAATGGCGTATGTAAGGACTGCAATAACAAACAAAATCAGCAGTACGATGCCAATGCTGAAGTTCTTTTTCTTTTGGTTGCTCTTATCTGATTTTAAAATTTTTGACAAAATAATTACCTGCAGAACTTGTACAATGCGGCGTCTTCGCCATCGGAATAATATTTCTTGCGGACGCTATACAGCTTGAGCCCGTGCTTCTCGTAAAAGGCGCGTGCCTTGGCGTTACCGTCACGGACTTCCAAAAAGCATTGGTCGCCATTTTCGGTGAGTTTGTCCAAACCCGCTTTCAAAAGTTGACTACCGATGCCTTTGCGCTGTTCTGATGCGCGAGTGGCGATACTCAAAAGCTCGGAATCGGGTCCGAGCAAATGGAATATGGCATAACCTAAAAGCTTGGCTTCATCTTCACAAACAACGCAATATGCATAGCTTGCGCGGATTTCCGATAGAAATTGCTTTTCGTTCCAATCCTGAAACGCAAGTTCCCGTTGCAATTCGAGAACTTGTGGCAAGTCGTTTTCAGTCATCTCGCGCAGTCGCATTGTGATTACACCTTCAACTTCTCGAAGTACGAGGGCTGGATGTAGTTTGCTTCTTGAATGAGCGAAGGCTTCACCGTATCAAAAAGCGGAGCCCACATGTTGAGCTTCTTGTCGGTGTCGAGAACCGTTGCGATTCCCTTGTCCTTGAAAACGGCGATGAGCGCTTCGTCTGCAAGTGCGGCTGCATCGACAACGGCGTTCTTCACAGAACTTGCCTGGAGTCGTGCAACGACATCAGCGGTTTCGATAAAGCTCTCTTCGTTGTTCAAACGCAAGTACCAGAAGCCATTGCGTGCGCGAATCACGACAGCGACAGATTCATCGGTGGCGCCAGCAAAGCAGGCGAGGGCCTGCAATGTCGTTACGCCATAGAGGTCGCGTTTGCCGCTAAAGCAAAGCCCTTGGCAGAACGCGACTCCCGTGCGCAGTCCGCTGAATGAACCCGGTCCGACTGTCACCATGACGCGTTTCACGTCATCGAGAGAGGCTCCGACTTTAGCCAAGAGATTGTCCAGGCTTGCGCTCAGGATTTCGCCCTTGGCGGACGGATCGACCATTTCTTCGTACACGGAGTCTGCGCTCAGTGCCATCGAGATTCCCTTTCGGGATGTATCTACAAAAAGATCGAAGTTCATGACTAACGCTTAATCTCCAAGCTCTTGTCGATGATGAGGTCGATGAGCTGGCTGTAGGTGATGCCAACGCAAGCAGCCTGTTGCGGCAACAGCGATGTCGGAGTCATGCCTGGGAGCGTGTTCGTTTCAATTGCAAAGAGCTCGCCGTCCTTCGTGATGCGGACGTCCGTGCGGCTATAGCCTGCACCGCCCAAAGCGTAGTGGGCGTTCTTCACAAGTTCCTGAATGCGTGCGGTGAGTTCCGGTGCAAATTCAGCCGGAGTGACTTCCTGGCATTCGCCGTTGTACTTTGCTTCGAAGTCGAAGTATTCACGGGTTGTCATGCGCATTTCGGTCGGCGGAAGCGGCTTTTCGCCTTCAATGTAACCGCAGCTAGCTTCGCCACCGGCGATGAACTTTTCGCAGAGCAAACGGTTAGAATCCTTGAACAAGTCTTGGGCAATCTTGCCTGCTTCGTCGAGATTCTTCGCAATGCCGATGCCGATGGAGGAACCTCCCAGCGGGTCCTTGATAACGAGCGGGAATCCGAGTTCGTCGGCAACGCTTACGAGCGTGTCGCCGGTAAAGTTGTGCTTCCAGATCACGCGGTAAGGCGGAGTCGGGATGCCGTTTGCACGGTAAATTTCCTTGGACTTGATTTTGTCCATGGCGAGGGCCGATGCCAAAAGGCCGCAGCCCGTGTACGGAATGTTCCAGTTTTCGAGCATGGCCTGGATGTGACCGTCTTCGCCCCACTTGCCGTGGAGGGCGAGGAATGCGATATCTGCCGACGGAAGTTCCGAAAGTGCCGGGGACTTCTTCTTGTTGGCGGCAGTGCCTTCGAGGCTGTGGAAATAGTTTTCCGAGAAATTTGCCTTCTGGTACGGAGAAAGTTCACGGGAAGACCAATGCCAGGTGCCGTCCTTGTCAATGAGCACCGGGTGGATGTTGTACCTTTCCGGATCCATGGCGCGCACAACGCCAGTACCGCTAACGACAGAAACATCATGTTCAGTAGATGGACCGCCCATCAATACCAAAACGCGTAAACGGGACATAAAAACCTCACTAAAAATCTTTGCGATTTAATCTAGTAATTTAACGCAAACTCTTGCCGGAATGAACGGGCAAAATCTATATTGAAATAAATAGGTGTTGAAAAAGGAGTTCTTATGCGAGTTTTTGTAACGGGTGGTACAGGTTTTATTGGTCATTACGTGGTCAAGGCTCTTTTGGAGAAGGGACACGAAGTTGTCATTGCTACGCGCCACCCGAACAAGGTGCCGACATTAAGGGCTAATCCGAACGTCTCATTTGTCGAGGCGGCACTCACGGATTTCGAAAAGATGGGCGAGGGCCTGATTGGCTGTGACGCCTGCATTCATGTGGCTCTTGGTTGGGGCGATTCCCCGAGCGCCATGCTCATGAACGATACCCGTGCAACGGTTGCACTCCTAGAAATGTCCGCTCGCGCTGGCTGTGAAAAGTTCATCATGACGAGTAGCACTTCTGCCATGGGCCGTGTGCGTTCTGAAATGTGTGAATCTACGAGCAATTTGCCGATTGATTTGTACGGTGCCACCAAGGCGGCGGGCGAAGCATTTGTGCTTGGCTTTAGCCATGGTTACGGAAGCCAGTTCCCCGAAGTCAAGATGAAGCGTAACATCATTCGTCCGGGGTATACGTTTGGCAATCCGGCGTTCCCCGATGGTTGCTCGCAACCGGACCGCCGTTTCTTTGAAATGGCATACGCCGTCAAGGAAAACCGCGATATCAATATCATCAAGAACGATGGCACGCAGTTTATCCACGCTTCCCAGCAAGCTGAAATTTATATGAAATTGCTGGAATCCGATTACAACGAAGAAATTTTCTTGGGCCTCGGTTCCGAATGGATCAGCTGGAAGGAAATTGCTCAGAAGATGATTGCCCTCAAGCCGGGTTGCACATCCAAGATTGTGGAAACGGACATGGGCTGGGGCGAAGAACCGATGCTTTATGACGTCCAGAAAATCAGGCATTGTTTCGGTCTTTCGTTTGATGCTCACGATTATTTAGACGAGCATATCCGCTGGACTTTTGAAAATGCTTAATTTGTAATTAAATTTTCATCAGAAGTTAAAAAAAGTGCCGCTTTTGTGCGGCACTTTTTGCATTCTTACATTCCTAAAATGCTGCTGACGATTAAGGAAATGAGTCCGAACAGCATCGCAAATTTTGTAAATCGCTGAGCACGACTGTAGTCTTGGCTGCTTGCGCTTATAAGGGATATTGCAAAACACGGCGTAAGCGACAAGGCTGTTAGTGCAAGGAAAACCGGCGGGTAATTGTGCTTGAATAGTTTGTCTAAGAAGAAGACTGGAATCGGGAGCGAAATCCATGTGAAGATGATGATGTCACCCGCGAGCCTTCTAGCAACCTTTTCGCCTGCGATAAGCGGAAAAGTCATAATGCCCGCCTTTTCATCTCCGGGCATGTCTTCTAAGTCCTTGTAGATTTCTCGAGCAACGGTGAGTAAGAATGCAAAGGGAATTGCGGGGATGATGGCCCACATTTTTTCTTCAGGGTAATCATGCCAAGAAAAGTTGAAGAAGTGTTGCACGGCGTACAGTAACGGGGTGGTGCAAAGGAATGCGACCGTAATGTTTTTGAGTGCGGGGGAATGCTTGAGCTTGCGGTTGTAGGCAACGAGCAAGGCGCAAAGCAATATGAAGAACCACATCGGGAATGACAAGATGACAGCGCCCATCCAGCCGAAGTCAAGAGCGTGTTCTGGGTCCTTGACGACTTCCATGAATCGGACGTTTTGGATGATGCTATCGCCAATTCCGCAGAGAAGTGCGGTAACGGCTAAAATGTAGCAGGCAATGCGGGCCGTTTTGATAGAAACCTTGCCGGTCACGAGCGGTCGGTTGGGACGGTTAAGCTTGTCGCTTTCTAAATCGAGGTAGTCGTTTTGGATGTTGGCAAATCCGATAGCTGAGGCAAACCCGAGTATTTGTAGAATGAGAACAGGGGTGGTTGGGTTGTGCTGTATCAAGGCGTAGCCCACGATAAGGGTGATTATGGCAATCACGATGTTTATGGGACGCGTCATCTTAAAAAGCGTAAAAAGCGTAGAAATCATGGATTTTCCCTTCGATAACAACTGAATAATAGACAAAAAATACGTTTGTGAAAAGAGCTTTTCTTTAAAATGGCTCAAATTAGGTGAAAAAACTAATTTCTATCTTTACACTATGCCTTTTTTTACGAAGAGTAATTTGGAAGATTTGAGAAAGGAAGCCGAACAGCTTTCTATTTGCGTCGAGCATTTTCTGTATGCCTCGGAACATATTCCCGAAAGTGACTGGAAAACGAAAGGTTTTTACGACAATTGCATCGAAAAGTGCAATGGCCGCCTGAAGGCGATTCATTTTTTGATGGAATCGATTCGCCGCGGACGCCCTGTGACTGAAGAGGAATTGGAAGAGGCTCGGGAGCTCGAAGACGAAAAACTTTCTAAATTGAAAAAAGATGCGAAATAACGATTTTGATTCCGACGAAAATGAAACTCCATTGAAGAGTGTACGCACGTCACGGCGCGAACACAGAAGCCGCCGTATCGATGTAATGCGTGAATTGGAATCGGGAGTCGTTGATGAACGCCCAATCAAGGAGCGTTTCAGTCGCGAATTTAAAAAGGCAAAAATCAAGCGCATCAAGAATCCGGTCGAAAACATCGGTGAAGAAAATTGCGTGGAAGGGCTTGTGCTCGAAGTCCACCGCCGCACCTGCGAAGTGCGATTAAACAAGAAGGAGGTGCCCCCCCGGAATAAATCCGGGGTGACAGAAGGCGGGCATGACAACCTTCCTACTTCCGACTTCCTACCGTCTACAGTAACAGCTATGTACCGTGCAACGACGTCCAAGACGCTTGGGGAATTCCCGGCCGTGGGCGACCGCGTCTTGCTCGGGCTTGTGAATGATGCCGATGACGAAGGTGATGGAGTCGGTTCGCAGAAGTATTGCGTTGTGCGAGTGCTCCCGCGAAAGAGCGAACTCAAGCGCCCGGGCCCGCGCGATAGCTTCTACAAACAGCAGACACTTGCCGCAAATATCGACCAGGTCGTGATTGTTGCGAGCGTGACGCAACCGGAATTCAACTACGGGTTCATGGACCGCTTTTTGCTTGCCGCAAACTTGAACGATTTGCCGTTTGTGCTCGTGCTCACCAAGATGGACTTGTTGCCGAATGGCGAAGCGGACCTATCGACGGATATTCGCGACTTCATGAAAATCGTGGACAAGGTGATTCCCGTGAGCGTTAAAAGCGGGAATGGCCTCGAAGTTTTGCGCAATGAACTCGTCGGAAAGTCCTCTGTCTTTAGTGGTATGAGCGGGGTTGGCAAGTCTACGCTCATCAACGAGCTCGTTCCGCATGCCGAACTGCGCACGGGAGATGTCCGCGAACGCGATGGCAAGGGTCGCCATACAACGACTTCTTCGAGCTTGTTTGATTTCCCGGGTGGCGGTTACGTCATTGATACGCCGGGGATTCGCAGCATTGGCCTTATGGATATGGAACCGGAAACGCTTGCAAAGATTTTTCCGGGATTCTTCGAAGATGACTTGTTTACATGCAAGTTTAGCAACTGTAAGCACCTCAAGGAACCGGGCTGTGCCGTGCGTGCCGCTGTCGAATCGGGCAAAATTTCCGAAGCCCGCTATGCTAGTTACGTGAGAATTTTGAATTCAGGGAAATAGATTTATGTCGAATTATGTTGTAAAAATAGCGCTCATTGCATCGATTATCCTGATGGGTTCAAATATTTCCGAGTTTTTGGCGAACTTTAAGACTGCAAGCGAAAAAATTGGTGAATTGTTGAGCATGGCCAAGGCAAATTCTGCAACGGAAGCTGAATTGCGTAGATCTAATATTATTCTTTCGTGCATCCTTTCTGTGGTCTATGTGGCTTTGGTCTATTTTTCGGATATCGTTATCTGGATTGTTGCTTTAGTTGTCTTGAAATTGCTTTTTACATTGCTCGTTTCTGATAAACTGCTCATCCATGTTTTGCGTGAAGGTTCGCTTTCTAAAAAAGGGTATCTGGTCTCAAAATTTGATGCTCTTTTTAACGCTGTTATGGGACTTGCCTTTGCCATAATTCTGGTATTTTAAGATGAAAAAGAATCCTTTTAATTTTGTAAAGTGTGCCGTTGTAGCCTTGGTTTTTGCGCTTTGTGGAGCTTCATCTTCTTTTGCGCAAGTGGGCTCGGGGGCGACTGCTTTTAATCCGCTTGGCGGGGTTTCTGCAGGTGCGGGGACAAGCATGCGCTGGCCGTTATTCTTGGGCGGAACTTTTGGGCTTGGCTCTGGAGCGGGTGTTGGCGATGGTAATGGCGTCGGCATTTGCCAAATCAAGCCGTTGATTGGTGCATGGATGCCAGGCCTTGCCTTTGTTCGCTTGGGGTATGGCTTTTCGAGCTACGAAGAAAAGGATGATGATGGCAACAAGAACGAAGTTGAAAGTTCGGATTTTAGCGTTGACTTGGGTGTGCATCTCCTCAGTGAATTTTTCGTGAAAGGTTCTTATTCTCGTGTGGACGCGCTTAGCGAAAAAGGCGATGTCGCATGGAATGAATGGAGCGTTGGCTTTGGTACGTTCTGGGTTGTATTCTCGAGGACTTTCCTGACGCTCGATATTGGTTACCATTGGGTACTTGAACATTATGACCCGTTGATTGATAGGGATGTTTCGGGTGGACGTTGGCAGATGAATCTTGGATTCTCTGTGTTTGTCTATTAATTTGTAATTATTGTGAGTTGCGTAATGAAGAATGTTGCTGTTTTGGGTGGTGCTTTTGATCCGGTCCATAAAGACCACATGCGTGTGGCAAGAACTTGCCTGGACCGTGGTTTCTGTGATGAAGTTTGGTTTATGCCGAGTCCCGACCGTTGGGATAAGCAACTGAATGCTTCGCCAGAAGACCGCTTTGCAATGCTCGAACTTGCATTCTCTGGCGATAAGCGCTTGTTCCTTTCGGATCTAGAAATCCAGCAGGGCGATTACCGCGGCTCGTACGTGTTCTTGATGAGCCTCAAGGAAAAATTCCCAGATATCAATTTCCGCTTGCTCACGGGTGCCGATACTTACGAAGGCATTCCGCATTGGCGCGATCCCTTGAATTTTTACGGCACGAACTACAACGGCCATTTGCTGCTCCGCGATATTGAACTGATTGTCTTTGCCCGCAATGGTTATCCACAGCCGGATATGGAACAACATAAGCGCAACGGTTACGCTCCGCTGTACTGGCTTGGTCCGGAACAGGGCTTTAACGGCGTTTATTCGAGTACTGCCATCCGCAGGTCGCTTTTGCTGAACCGGGGTGTGTGCCCGCAGGGGCTGGAACAATCTGTTTACGATTACATCATCAAACACGATTTGTACAGGGAATAAAATGGGCAAGGCTCCGTCAGATATGTTCTTTGAAAGCGAAGTGCGCCCTGAATACGAAGGCCGCCTTTTGCTCGATTCTCTTTGCGACCGTTTCACATACCACAGCCGTGAAGACTGGATAGACCGCCTGACGCGCGGACTCGTGACGATTAACGGTGCAACAGCCAATGTAGAGACTGTAGCGCATCGCGGCGACAAGGTCGTTTACCATGTTGAAAACTACAGCGAACCCGAAGTCCCGACTGATTTTGAAACGGTCTTTGAAGATGATGAATTTATTCTAGTCGCAAAGCCGGCTGGCGTGCCTGTACACCATACGGGCCGCATTTTCTACAACACGTTTGCTGCAATCATCCGTCGCGAATTCGATTCCGAGACGGCAACGCCGATGCATCGATTGGACCGCGATACGGGCGGACTTATCTTGTTTGCAAGGTATGGCGAAACGGCTGCACGTTTCCAGAAAAATCTGGACCGCATTTTGCTCCGCAAGTTCTACCTTGCGGTCGTGCGTGGAAAATTCCCAGAAGGCGAAGTGGAATGCCACATGCCTTTGCGAGAAGACCCGGAAGACCCGATTCGCTTGCGCATGCACCACCGTGTTGATGGCAAGGAATGCTTTACGCGCTTTAAGCTCGTGCGCCATTTGGATTGCCCGGAAATTGCACCGGAACTTTCGCTTGTCGAGGCGGAGCTCATTACGGGACGTAAGCACCAGATTCGTGCGCACCTCGCTGAAATGGGTTACCCGATCGTGGGGGACCGCCTGTATTACCGCGATGGTGAATTTTACCAGAAACTCGCGCAGGGCGGAGAACTCACCGACGAAGATATCAAGGTGCTTGGCGCTCACAACCAGATGCTTTTTGCGTACAAGGTCGAACTCCAGCTCCCGTACTGGAAAGAACCCCGCACCTTCGAAAGCCACGCGTACCCCGCTGATATGGCAAAACTCCTCGCAGAATAACGCAAAAACGCGAAAAAATGCGTTTTTTGCGCCGTTTTTACATAAAAATTGAATCAGTGCGTGAATTTTTGGCGCACTTCTTTGTATTTTATGCACATGAAATTTTCATTCCTTCCTAAAGTATTGTTGTGTCTGGGGCTTTCTGGCGTTTTTGCCGTTGCCCAAGAAACGGTAGAAAGCGTTCGTCGCCAAATCAAGACGGTCGAGGCCGAAACCGCTCGCGAAAAATCTATGCACGAAGCCGAAAAGAAGCGCCATGCCGAATTCGTTGAAGTCGGTCGCAAAAAGGTGCAGAACCTCTCGGCCCAGAACAAGTCCTTGAAAGCCGAAATCGACTCGCTCAAGGTCGAACTCAAGAAAATTTCAGCGGCCCGCTCCAAGACGAATGGCTCGATCCGCTATTTCGAAAACCGCAAGACGAAGTACGCCGATTCTCTTGCGACGGTCATCGATTCTCTCGTGCCGTTCTTTGAATCGGATTTCCCGTACCGCACGGACGAAGCAGTCAAGAACATCCAGGAAATCGCAAGCATGTTGCACAAGGGCCTGATAGAAACGGACGATGCTTTGAACCGCACGATGGAAGTCTTTTACGACCGCATCCGCCTGGGTTACACCACCGAAGTTTGGAAGGGCTTTTTGCAGGTGGACGCTCGCAACGTGGCTGGAACGTATTTGCGCTATGGTGCAGTCGCCTCGATTTTCGTCAGCAATGACGGTAACGATGTTTTGTTCCTCACTCGTAACGGTCTCGGCTACTCCTGGAAGAACGTCTCCGAAGACCTCACGATGCGCACGGTCCTCAAGGACGTGATGAAGGTCGCCGAAGGCAAGACTGCTCCAAGACTTGTGACTATCCCAGTATCTTTCCCGAAGGAGGCTAACTAATGAGCTTCCGTAATTTTACCGCTTTTGTATTTGCCGCGAGCCTCGTGGCGCTCACGCCGACTGCAACACTTGCTCAGCAGAACACGACTGTCGATGCTGTCAAGAAGCGTGCAGAACTCAACAGCGCGAAGGCTGATCTCGAAGAAGCCCGCCGCAAGCGCGACATGGCTGTCGCCGCCCGCTGGAAGGACCGCGAAACGTTCAACAAGGAACGTGAACTCTTCAATGAAAAGTATCAGCTCGGCAAGGAACGCGTGGACGCTTTGATGTCCGAACGCACCCGCTTGCTCGAAGACGTGCGCGTGGCTCGCGAAGACTTGGCACAGGTCAAGCTCCAGGCCGAAAAGGCACGTGCCGAATACCTCTCGCTCGCCGCTGGTCCGGAACGCTTGGAAATGCTTGCCAAGTTCCAGGAACAGGGCGTGCCGTTCAAGGTTGCCGATCGCGTCGAAGCGCAGAATAAGGTCAAGAAAGAGATGGGGCTCTACCGCGATGACCCGCTCCGCATTGCCCGTGCGATGCTTGACGTCGCCAAGAAAGAAATGAAGTTTACGCGTGAAGTCCGCACTGAAAAGGCTGACCTCATGTTCGGTAGCTCGGTTGCCGAAGGCGACCGCATGCGCTTGGGCGGCCTCTTTGCCATGCAGATGGCGAAGGTCACCGACATCAACGGTTTCCATCCGTCGGCTTTGATGCTCCCGGTGGCAGGCGAAAAGAAGCGCGTCTATAGCTGGCAAGAAAATCTTTCTCCCGAAACGCGCAAGGACGTGGCGAAGGCTTTTGCTGGTGCGAATGATTCCGCTTTCGTGATGGTGCCGGTCGATGTGCTCCTCAGCACCGAACTTTCGAGCGAACTGGCTAACCACCAGGAAACCACGTGGAAAGAAGACTTTGCTGAATTCTTCCATAACGGCGGCATCCTGATGTACCCGATTGCAATGCTCTTTATCCTTGGCCTTATCATCTTCCTCGTGCGCCTCGTTTGGCTCCTCATCCTTGGCTTTGGTGGCCGTGGTGCCCGCAATGCGGCTAAGGCTCTCGCTAATCGCGACCTTCGACTTGCTACGGCTGAATCCCAGAGTGCTCATGGCGAAGTGGGCAAGGTGTTGCGCTCCGTGCTTGGCAAGAATTTCAAGGACCGTGCGAGTGCCGAAAAGTCTCTCGAAGTCCTATTCGCAGGCGAAGTGCCAAAGCTCGAAATGGGCCTCAGCTGGATTTCCGTGTTTGCATCGACGGCTCCGCTCCTCGGCCTTTTGGGTACCGTTATGGGGATGATTGAACTTTTCAATGTCATTACCATGCACGGCACGAGCGACCCGAAACTTTTGGCTGGCGGTATTTCCATTGCCCTTGTGACGACGGAAGCTGGCCTTATCGTGGCTATCCCGCTCCAGCTCTTGCACACGCTCCTCGTGAACATCTCGGATTCTGTCCGTACCCGCATGGAAAAGACGGGCCTTGCCGTCCTCAACGCTATCTGGATTAAGGAAAAGTAATGGACGAATATTCCGTCATCGAAGCGACCATGAGCATCCTGCTGCGCGGCGGCTGGGTGTTGCTCCCGCTATTCATGATTGGGTGGCTGGGCTGGTTCTTGATGTTTGAACGATACGGCTATTATTTTATGCTGAAAGGCACTTCGACTTCGAAGTTCTTCAAGGATTTGGACACGGTGGGTGAGGAGGCTGCATTTGCAAAACTCCGCAAGCGCCGTTTTGGCTACTTCTTGGCTTTGGTCGAAAACGTGCGGAAGTACCGTAAAGATGGTCCTGTGGCTGTACGCAATGCGATGCTCGCGACGCGTCATGAACTGGACGTGAGCCTTTCCAAGTCGCTCAAGACGATTGTGACTTGTGCCTCGATTGCACCGCTTCTCGGACTTTTGGGAACGGTATCCGGCATGGTGCATACGTTCGAGACAATTAAGCAATTTGGCTTTGGGAACCCGGTGCTTTTGGCCGATGGCATTTCCGAAGCGCTCCTCACGACGCAGGCGGGCTTGCTTGTTGCGTTCCCGTTGATGCTCGTTTATAACTATCTCGAAAGTCGAGTAGATTCTATTGGTGATTTTGCCTGGGGCGAAGCGCTCAAGTTCGAAGAACGTTGCTTTGCCAAGGAGGTTGAATGAGTTTTATCCGTAAACGTTCGAGAAGCGGTGGAGGCATTGATGTCTCTCCGATGCTCGATATGGTGTTCATCCTTTTGATCTTCTTCATCGTGACTTCGACATTCACGCGTGAAACCGGCGTGGATGTGACGAAGCCGAAGGCGAGTACCGCAAAGGAACTCGCTAAGGAAAGCATTTTGATTGGTGTCACCCGTCAGGGGACCATCCACATCAACGAGACGCAGGTGAACCTCTCGACTTTGCAGACCGTGCTCCGCCAGATGATGGCCGAAGCGCCGGATCGCCCGGTGATTATCGTGAGCGACCGCGATGCCCCCAACGGTGTTGTTGTTGATATCCTCGATGAATGTAATTTGGCGAAGGTGAGAAAAGTCTCCATTTCCGCGAATAAGGAGGAGTAGCTCTCGCTCTCATGCTTGACTTTTGTGCGAAATATTTCCGATTCCCGGTGGCGTTTGTGCTCTCGTTTGTCGTGGGCGCTGTGTTCTTCCTTGCGATCCCGGTCATCAACGTGTTATTCTTCGATAAAGGCGTGAAGTCTGAAAAAGTTCTCGAAGAAGTGACCGAGGTTGAAGTTCTCGTGAGTGAGAAAAAGCCCGAAGTGAAGCAGAAGGTCATCCGTACGGTGGCAACTCCGAATACGTTCAAGGTTTCGGCGCACATGGGCGTTTCTCGCAGCCAGAATTTCCAGATGGATTTGTCGCTTGCTCGCGGTGCTGCTGGCGATGGCGTTGCCGTAGATGCTGGCTCGATGGAAAACGTAATTTACGAGGCTGGTGAAGTGGATGAACAGGCGCAAGTGTTGCGTGAAATCCAGCCGAAGTTCCCGGAACGCGCCAAGAAAATGGGCGTTTCGGGTTACGTGAAAGTATTTATTGTGATTGATGTGAACGGTGACGTGGCTCAGGCTCAGGTGCTGACGCAGGACCCGGCAGGATACGGCTTTGATATCGAAGCGCTCAAGGCTATTCGCCAGTGGAAGTTCTCCCCGGCTCAGTTACGCGGCTTCCCAGTAGCACAAAAAGCTACAAAGGAGTTCCGTTTTGTCAAGTAATTTTAATTACAAATTTGGGAACTCTTTGAGTAATGCTACCCGTACCGCATGCGGGCGGGGCCCCAGCTCGGAGTTGCGAAGGCCGCACGGGCCCCTCCCTGCACCCTCCCCATCCTTGGCCGACGCGAATGTAGTGATGAAAAGTTTATCTCAGAAAGGAATGTTTTTTATTAAGAAACACATCTTTCTTTCTGTGCTTTGCTTCTTGCTGTTTTTGCCGTTGAATGTTTTTGCTGCTGATGATTTCTTCTTCAAGGCGAACGAACTTTACGACCAGGGGCGTTACAAGGAATCGGTGAAGTATTACCGTGCTGCGATTGACGATGGCCGTTACGAGCCGTTCGCATGGTTCAACTTGGGCAATGCCCTTGTGCAGCTCGGCAAAAAAGAAGTCGCGATGGTGGCTTACAAGCGCACTGTCGAACTGCTCCCGGATTTTGTGAAGGCTTGGATGCTTCTTGGCGATTTGTATTACCTCGCTGAATCTCCGAGCGATGCGATTGTCGCCTACAACCGTGCGATTGAACTCGGGACGGAAACGGACCACATCCATTTTGCACTTGCGGAATGTTATATGAAGGGTAGCGACTGGACGCTTGCGCAAAAGCATTTTGAACGTGCGCTGGCGCTAAACCCGGACCGCATGGATGCTTGGTACGGCCTTGCCGAAGTCTATGAAAAACTGGGCGATTACGAATATGCAGTGAAGACGCTCAAGAATGCGCTCCAGATGACAGCGACCGCTGGCGCCGACGTGCATTACACGCTCTCGTATTACTACCGCAGCATGGATTCTACGCGGCTCGCTCTCAATGAAATGGAAAACGGCATCATGATGGATCCTGAAAACGTTTCCGCTCGCCGCTATCTCGCGCAGATGTATGTCAAGAATGAATCCCCGTGGATGGCTATTTTCACGCTCGAAGAAGGCCTCCGCCACAAGAAGGGAATTGCGGATTTGAATCTCGACTTGGGACAAATTTACTTTACGCAAAAGCGCTACGACGAAGCATTTGAATGTTACATGAAAGCTTGGCGTGCAGGCAATTCTCAAGGCCGCATCGGAGCAGAAAACGTCGGCCACATCTTCTCGAACGCTGGCGACACCGAAAAAGCTGAATCCCTCTACGCCCGCATCCGTAACAAAAAGTGACGTCTTACTACTTTGTAGTCCCTAGTAACTCATCCCATAATTTTTTATTGGGCGTTGTATCAATGTAATTACCGCGCTGTGGATGAATCTTGCCACTGTACACATCAATTTTGATACGCCCGAATTTATCGATGGTTACATCTTTTCGATGAATATCATAGTGGTTTACTAATGTATGTACTCTATACAAATCATCGTCAATTTTTTCGATTGATTTGGCGGTGCGCATGAGTATACCTTTTGCAGATAAGATGTAAGCGATTAATAGAAAAAACGTAAAAATGGCAAATGCGTCATGAGCATTTTTGAATGGACTGTTAAAAACAACAACAGCCGTATAGGTTATTATTGAAATAAAAATTGTAGTCCATACAGCGAATATAATCCATACGATTTTCAGTACGCTAGACTTCATCTTTAACATGAAATATTACCCTTTCTTGCGGTCTTGCCAGACGCTTTGATTGAACAGCTGGCCTTCGGAAAGTCCGTACTTTTCTTCGACGCCTGCTTTAGAAATCGCTGTGTCAATGTCGAGCTTGCCGCGGATGGCTTGCGTATAAATGTCAATCTTGCGGCGGACAGATTCGGGTTCTTCGTCCAAGAGTTCTAGGCGGTAGCTGCTCACGTTTTGTGCGATGAGCCTTGGCAATAGCTTGAGGGCGGATTGCGGCTTGCCGACAAAGAGCGTGTTGCGGCATTCGGCATCGGATTGCAAGAAGTGGCGTTCGCCTTTGTGGTCGAGAATTTCGACTTTATGTTGTGTGCAAATCTTTTTGCATTCGGGGAAGCGGCGGCCTGTTGTGAGGGCGCGTGCGAAGGCGCAGTATTCTGAGTGGAATGCTGGCATGTACTGGTGTAGCGCGAGTTCGAGTTTGCTTCCGTCTATGTTCTTGAGCAAGTCAAAAAGCTGTGTGCTGTTGAGGTCCCACGACGGATGCAATTTTTCGAGTCCTTGTGCCAAAAGCCAATCGTAGCTTGCGCTGTTGGTGGCGTTCAAGCTGTAGTCGCCGACCATCGGAATTCCGGAATCCTTGAGGAGCGCGAGCGAACCGAGATTACGCACCAAAGCAAATTCCGGCATGAGCGTGAGAATTTGTTTGATGTAATGGTTTTCGCTGGGCTTATGGATGCGGAGCGTAGCGATGCCGGCTTCAAAACCGAGCTTGTGGATGCGTTCGAGCGGCTCGTCGTATTTGACGCCCCAGTCAAAGTCCATGACGACTTTGTCGATGTCGAGACCTTGCAAGGCTTCGATTTGTTCGGGACGGCGAACGAGGACGGTAATTGTGCGGCGATTGCTTGCTGCTTTGTCGGTAGTGCCCGCCCCGGAACGGAGTCCGGGGTGAACTCCAGCGGGAATCTCCTTCACCGAAACGCTATGTAGGAATGCGCGACCGTTGTCCGCAGAAGGTGCAAGTTCTTTCCACTGCAAGCGCTTTTCGTCCAAGGCTTGTACTGCTTCTTGACGGAGTGTGCGCAAAACTTTACCGGGGAGGAATGCGTTTTGTGGGAGCTTGATTTCGAGTTTGTCTAGAACGTAAGCGGTGGCGCTCAATCCTGAAAGTTCTTTTTTGGCGATGGCTTGCAAAGCATCGGCGGAACTTTCGTTGCGGGCGGCTTCGAGGACGGGGCCTTCGACCGTGGCGCTGTTCACGCTGGCAGTTGCGCAGTTTTCGCGATTCTCGCAGCCCTCGTGATTGTCGCGAGTCTCGGTAATCGTGAGCTTGAGCGGTTCGCCAATGGTTCCTTCGAGCGTCATGCACACGGGAATGTGCTTTGCAAAACTTCTGTCGGTGAATGTCTTGTGCAGTTCTTTTTCGAGAGCGGGGGAGTCGTTGCGGTAGGCCTTCATGCCGTACGAGACTTTGCGCAAGTTGAATTCTCGACCGAATTCCAGACGAACTTGTGCACTTGTCACCCCGGCCTTTGTGCCGGGGTCGGTATTTGCGCTTTTTCCTCGTCGTCCAATTTGTTGGAATGTAGCTTTGTACAGTCGACTTCCCGTTTGGCGCGGCTCGGGCTCTGCCCTATATTCTTCGAATAAAATCCCGTCGCCAGGCAACAATGTGCACGGAACAGGCTTGTCTTCAAGTTCCACAATCACGCCGCCGCGTTCCACCTGAACGACGGTTCCGATAAATTCGCCATGGTGGTTCGAGAAGGAGCCATCGACGAGTTCCTGGTGGTTCACTCCATCGAGCCAACCTGTGTTGAGTCCGCGCGAGAACAAGACTTCGAGCGGTTCCAAATCCTGCGCAGTAAGCCCGGCGGCATTTCCATTCGCACACTCGGCTTTTTCTTTATAACCTTTTTCGCTCAGTATTTCCAGCGCCTTGCGATACGCGTGCGAAACGGCAGCCACATATTCCGGGCTTTTCAAACGCCCTTCGACCTTGAGCGATTCTACGCCGATGTCCTTGAGTTCTTCAAGTTTCGGGAGTGCACAAAGGTCACGTGTGCTGAACAAGTAACGGGCCTTCGGATCTTTCCATTCCTTGCCGTCCACAAAAATGCGGTAGGGAAGGCGGCAGCTTTGGGCGCACTGCCCGCGGTTTGCCGAGCGTCCGCCAAAGTTTTCGCTGGTAAGGCACTGCCCCGAGTACGAGACGCAAAGCGCCCCGTGGATGAAAACTTCAAGTTCCAAGTCGGTGAGGCTCTTGATTTGCGCAATTTGTTTTGCCGAAAGTTCGCGAGCCAAGACCGCTCTTGAAAATCCGATGTCCTTGACCAAGTTCACGGCTTCGGAACTCGCGAGCGTCATTTGCGTGCTCGCGTGGATTTCCTGTTCTGGGCTAATCGCCTTGATGAGCCTTGCAAGCCCGATGTCCTGGATGATGAACGCGTCCGGCTTTAACGCAATCAAGCGTTCCAAAAATTCCGGCAATTCCTGAATTTCGCGCTCGAAGATGAGAATGTTCATCGCAAGGTACGTCTTTACGCCGCGAAGTCTTGCGTAGCGGATCATCTCTTCGACATCTTCAAATGAAAAATCTTCGGTTCGACCGCGTGCGTTCCAGTGGGGCACACCATAGTAAACCGCGTCCGCCCCGTTGTTGATGGCGGATTCCAGCATGTCGCGCGTACCGACAGGCAAAAGAAGTTCAGGATTGTTCATACCCGCAAAAATAGAATTTATTGAATGACTTTAAAAAAGTCTGAAGAATAACTTTAGAAAAGTACGTCATGCGGGCGGGGCCCCAGCTCGGAAAAATCTAAAACCCATCCTGGCGCAAGCGCCAACCTTACGGCTCGACCATGACCATACAAGTATGGTCGCGGCACTCGTCTTTAAAGGTTGTGGCCGACGCTTTTATTCTCTCGACGAAATTATATGCGTTACAATTGTTTTTTTGTCACGCTGTTTTCATTAGGAAATGTTAATTAAATGTCTTCTAGCTTGTAGCCGAATTGCACAATGGCGCCGGTATTGACTTCACGGAAAATGCGCAAGTGGGCAAGCCCTTCGAGGATGGCGTTGTCCAGCGTGTCCTGGTTTTGCGCTGCATTGTTCCCAAGTCCAATGGTGGGTATGTCCTGTGAACCCTTGTAACCCTCGTGGATGACCTTCACGTAAGTGTATTCCGGGTCCATCTCAAGGATGGCTTCGTGGATATGCTTGTCGTTATAGCCCGGATCGCTCTCGAATGATTGCTCGGAACGGCTACGGATCGTAAGAGAACCGCAATAGCCATCCTGTTTAAATTTCAACCATTTTTGTCCGACTGTCATAATTCCCTCAAAAAATAATCTAATTTTGCGATATGTTCAAGAAATCCCTTATTTTGTCGTCTTTAGTTTGCATTTCAATGTTTGGTTTCTCGGGCTGCTCCAACCAGGAGGCTGAGTACAAAATTGCAACTCTTACCGAAGAAAACGCCCGTCTGGCACGTCAAGTCCTTGTTCTCAAGGCTACTTTGGATTCATTGAACGCCCACAACAAGGCTGTGGATCACTCGCTCAAGTCCCTGGACATGAAATAAGAGAAACTTTGGGCGCATGTGCTCAAAAAAACATACAATTTTCTCTCATTTTCTTACAATAAACCGATTTTCTGCACGAAAAATTTGTTAAATTTGCGCTCGTGACTGGCCCCGGTTTGTCGCCACGGCGAAAACCATTTTTGCTTCCCACGTGAAGCCCCGCGACCGTCAAGTCTCCAAGGAGGCGCTAGTAAGATGGTCTTTAATTAACCCACACATTCCAGTCACCCCGCTTGCAGGTTATTTTCCAGCCTGCTCGTGTGGTTCAACCCTTACTTTATGAGGTGCCCACATGGAAATAATCGCTCTCGCACTTTCACTCCTCGCAGTGATTCTGTGCATTGTTATCCTTGTTAAGGTTAATAAGCTTCTCACGATGCTTCGTACCCCGATTTTCAAGAAGCTCACCCCGGACATGAACTTGAAGCCGTCCGCCCGTCGCCCGATTAGCGCACAGGAAATGGCTCAGCGTGGTGGCAACAATAAGGAAAATCGCCAGAACAAGGAACGTCCGAACAACAATAATAAGGACAACCGCAATCAGCAGCAGGCTCAGGCTCATGCCCCTGCAACGCGTGATCGCAATGAACAACAACAGCGTCCGGAACGTGGCCCGCGCCGCGAACGCCGCCCGGAACGCCCGCATCGTGAAGCTAACGCTGAAGCTCCTGTTGCTGCTGCAGAACAGGCCGCTCCGGTTGCACCGGCTGCTGAAGCTCCGGTCGCCGAAGCTCGTCGCCCGCTCGCTCCGCGCATTCCGGTTGAAACTCCGGCCGCTCCGGCTGTCGAAGCTGCCCCGGTCGCTCCGGTTGCTGAAGCCCCGGCTGAAGCTGCTGCAGAAACCGCTTTTGATCCGTCCAAGGTCCGCTATGGCCGTCGCAACGTGATCAAGAAGGCTCCGGAACTCTCCGAAGAAGCTTAATTCTCACGAGAATTTGCAAAAAATCCCAGTCCAACCGGACTGGGATTTTTTTTGTATGCTAAACGTTTTCGTAGTGACCTTTGCAAGAAAGAATGTCGATAAATTCACCATTAATTCTGTAGATTAGCCGATTGCCATCGTCAATTCGTCGACTCCAAAATCCGCTGAGGTTTCCTTTCAATGCTTCAGGCTTACCTAAGCCTTCGAAATGGTTTCGCTCGATGTCTTTAAGCAGTTGGTTGACTCTTTTGAGTGTTTTCTTATCTTGTAGTTGCCAATAGAGATATTCTTGCCACGCTTGTTCGGAAAATGCAATCTTAGCCATTTTCCATTGCCTCGAGTTCTTCCAACGTCTTCACAATACCTTTCCCGGCATTGAGCTGTTCGATGCCTTTTTTGAGGGCCTCAATGTCGCTTGCTTTGGCGTTGTAACGGGCTGTGGGCTCGCGGACTTCGAAGGGAATGCGATGTTCATTGATGACGCTCTTGATGAACATGTTGATGGCTGCAGATGCGGACAAACCAACGTTATTGCAGAATTCGTCAAAACGTTCTTTGTCTTTGCTATCGATTCGTGCTGAAACTGTTGCCTGTGCCATAAGACGCTCCTTTTTATACGATCCAATATATAAAAATGGACTGCAAAGTGCAATGGATTGTAATTAATTGGTTGCAAGATAGCGCATTTTGCGTTGCTTTGCAATTTATACTTGTTTTTGAATGCGCAAAAAAAAGTTACCCCGCAACAGAGTGCGGGGTAACATTTTTTTTTGATCCCCTCCCTAATGGTCGAGGATGACGGGGGGGGGCCTTTTATTTTGACAGTTTCTCAGTAAGTCCCATAAGCATGTTCAAGCCGACTGCGTCCATGGCAGTGCTTGCGCCGCCCTTGGAGTCACCGGTCATCATGATTTCCGGGACGAGCGGATGTGCGGACTTGGCGAGAGCCTCAGCAACACCGACCTTGGTCTTGTAATCCCATTCGGCGCGTTCTTGCGGAGTCAAACCGGCGCTGACGAGGGCCCTGTTTGCGGCTGCTTCAGCTTCTTTTTCGGCCTTGATTTTCTTAGCGACTTCGAGAGCTCTTAGAGCTTCGAGACGGGCGACTTCCTGTTCCTTCTGAGCTTGGAGAACGGCCACGTCGCGTTCCTTTTCGGCCTGCGTCACAGCCTTGATCTTTTCCACTTCCTGGTCGGCCTTGGCCTGGGCGATGCGAGCCTTACCTTCGGCTTCGGCGGTGATGGCAGCCTGCTTTGCCGTTTCTGCGGCCGTTGCGTTAGAGACGCGCTTCATTTCGCGGTCCTTCACGATGTCGAGCTGCTGTTGTGCTTTCTGGTCGAGGCGGACGTTCTGGATTTCGAATTGCACCACTCTGATGCCGTAAAGACGGAGTGCCGAGGGCTTTGTCAAGATGCGGTTGCCGTTCTTATCGAGTTTCAGCTTTGTGACCTTGTATTCTTGCGTTTCGGCTTTCTTGATGATTTTGCCTTCGGAATCGTAATCGTCTTCGCCGGCCTTTTCGGTGAGCACTTCGATTGTGGTGAGGTATTCGCCTTCGGTGAGCTGGTCTTCGGCGATTCTTCTGAATTCGGCAATCTTTGTCACCTTGGCTTCTTCAGCAGTGAAAAGCGGTGCGGTCTTTCTAACGGCAGAGAGCACGGAGTTTCTGACAAGGTCATGCTTGAGCTTCTTGTCGGAACGTTGTTCGCGATGGATTTTCACGAGGTCTTCGCAGTCCGTGGGGAGCTGGTATTTGAGGTAGCCGCTGATTTCGGCGTTTGCATTTCGGGACAAGGTCACGGAAATATCGTCCTCGTCGTCGTCGCCGCCTTCCCAGCCTTCGCCCTTTACCTTATCGGTAGAGGAGTTGAAGTAGAAGTCCTTGGTTCTGTCGTAAGAGTAGATGCTTGCAAATCCCTTGAAGTAAAAACCGGCGTGGTCGATGCAGGAGAGGGTACCAAACGGAGACTGCTTCACAAGAAGCTGCGTTGCACTATTGTAACCGATATTGCACTTGAGCAAAATAAGAGCGATAACAACGATGACCGCGACAATGATTGCTTTTGTGTAATTCTTTTTGGGAAGCTGTATTTTGGGTTGCACTTTGGGCTGTAATTTGGATTCTGTTTCCATTGTTTTTTCCTTCTTTAGTTTATGCAATAAATATAGTTATTGCATAAGGCTTGTCAGGGAGAGCGCCGTCGTTCTTTCGGTACTGCTCTTGACAATGTCCGCAATCGTCTGGCGGGCTTCTTCGCCTTCGGGGGCGGGGTAGAGGGGGTACACGTGTCCCAGTTCTTCGCCGACGTGGAGCGTGACGGATACGCCTGCCGCCTTCATTTTTTCACCGCAATTGACGATGTCGGGGTAGAAAACTTCCCAAGTGCCGACGAAAATGTCGGTGGGCGGGAGCCCCTGCATGTTGCCGTAGAGTGGCGAAACCATCGGGTCATGCGCATCCATGCCGTTAGCCCAAGAAAGACCAAATTGATGCAGTTCGTCAATATGAAGCCAGTTGTCGTATTCTGCAATGGATTCGTCGCCACCCGTGATGTCGACCCAGGGTGAAATTAAGATGAGGTGCATGGGCGAGGGGAGCGACTGCTCTTGGATTTCTTCAGCGAGCGCAAGTGAAAAACCGCCACCGGCACTGTCTCCCATGATGATGATTTTGCTTGCGGGGAAGCGTTTCAAGAGTTCGCTGTAGAGCTTTAATACGAGTGCATGGGCTTCGAGCGCCGTATGTTCCGGCAAAAGGGGGTAGTCCGGCATGACAAAACCGCAACCTGTTGCCTTTGATATTTCAGAAAGAATTTTCCAGTGGGATGGCGTAATGCCTTGCCTGTAGGCTCCGCCGTGGAGGTAGAGAATGACGGGCTTGGTTTCGTCTGCGGCCGCCATCTCGTAAACGTGCATGCTCTCGATTTGGTATTCTTTTACGGGGCGCTTGTAGACGCTCACCAATGAGACTATTGCTACGAGCGCGAGCAACAAACAGGGCACGAATATCTTTGCAAATTTCATACGAGGGGCCAATACACCAAAGTTCTCGACAATATACTTTTTCCGTCGTGTAAACTCAAGTAAAAAAAAGAAGACCCCGCAATAGTGTGCGGGGCGACAATTCACTGGATCCCCTCCCGCGCTACGCTTGGTCGAGGATGACAAGCCTGATTACTAGAATTCGATCAAGCCCTTGGCTTCGTCAGCGAGGATGACTTTCGTTGCCATGTTGATGAACAGGCCGTGTCCGACGATACCCACGATGTGTTCCAGATCACGGGCGAGCTTGTTCGGGTCTGCAATGGGAGCGAACTTCGCATCGGCGATGAGGTTACCGCTGTCGCTAATCACCGGACCGTCCTTGCCGGGAGCGCCCATGCGAACTTTGACTTCGCCACCGAGCTTTTTCACGCGTTCTGTGACGACGGCGATAGCGCCCGGGATGATTTCAAGAGGGACGGCGAACTTGGTGCCGAGCTGCTGCACGGCCTTGCCGGAGTCAGCGATAATCACGTAGTTGTCCGTCATGGAGGCTACAATCTTTTCGAGGAGGTGTGCGGCTCCGCGTCCCTTGATTAGGTTGCGGTTCGGGTCGATTTCGTCGGCGCCGTCAATCACCATGTCGAGGTGGCTCACTTCGCCCATTTCCTTGAGCGGGATGCCGAGGCTACGGCATTGGAGTGTGGTGCTCCAGCTGGTCGAAACGCCCGTCACGTGGATGCCTTCGGTCTTGATGCGTTCGGCAAGGCGGTTCACCATGTGAGCTGCCGTGCTGCCTGTGCCGAGACCGACAATCATTCCGTCCTTGATCATGTCTGCGGCGCGAACGCCTGCAGCCTTCTTGAGTTCGTCCATCGATGCCATTAGCGCCATCTCCTTTCGTTTGAATCAAAATTGTCGTCGCCCATGCGATTGTCGTAACTGTCGTAGTTATCGTATCCGTCGTTAAATTCGTCTTCATCCGGGAAGCCGGACTCCTGTTCGGTGAAACTTGCTTCGACGATGTCTACAACTTCGACGTTAAAAATCAAATCCTTGCCTGCAAACGGGTGGTTCCCGTCCACAATCACGGTGTCTTCGAGAATTTCCTTGATGGTGTAAATGCCGTCGCACTGGTCGTCATCGCCATCCAGGTTCAAGTCGTTTACAAATTCCTCGGCGGAGTCCGGTAACTGGAATTCGCGCATGTCGTTATCCTGGTACATTTCAAGTTCCATGCCGAGCCAGAGCTCTCCGACGTCGCGGAGTTCTTCTTTCGGGACCGTGAGGATAAGGTCCTTGCGGTATTCGCCGTAACCGAGATTTGCCGGAATGCTCACCGTAAATTTTTCGCCCAGACGACGCCCCGTCAATGCGTCTTCGAGTCCGGGAATGATATTGTTGTATCCGTGGATGTACACGAACGGTTGGGAGGCGGGAACTTCTTCAAGAATTCGCTTGCCTTCTCTGAGGGTGTAGGCTATGCTCACCTTCATCTTGTCTTGAATGACTACCATACATGCCCAAATGTAGTAAAATTGGTCAATTTCGCCACTTATATTAAATTGTTTTTCTAAATTACGGGCATGCTTTACGGTATTTGTTCAGATATCCATTCCAATGCCACTGCTTTTGAGGCTGTGCTCCAGTCCATGCGCGAAAATGGCGTGGAACGGAGAGTATGCCTTGGTGATATTGTGGGATATGGCGTTGATACCGATGAGTGCGTCAATTTGGTTAAAGAGAACATGGATGTGTGCCTGATCGGGAACCATGATAGCGTGGCAGTCCGGTACGAATCCAGCGCCGGGTTCAACCCGTACGCGAAGCAGGCGATTGAATGGACCCAGAAGAATCTCTCCAAGGAGTCCGTGTCGTTTATCCGCTCGCTCCCGTACATCCAGGAAGAAAACGATATCTGCTTTGTGCATGCGTCGCCCTTGTCTCCGGCAGATTGGGTCTATGTGACCGATCTCGAGGATGCGCTGAACGCTTTCGACCATTTCTCGGAGCGTTACTGCTTTGTGGGACATACGCATAGCCCGGTCATCATTGCTAGCCGCCCTTTGGCGATCCCGAAGATTCTGGACGAGTACGAGTACGTGATTGCGAATACCGAACGCTTGCTGGTGAACGTCGGCAGTGTGGGGCAGCCCCGCGATCGCGACCCGAGAGCCTGCTGGTGCCTGCTCGATACCGAGACCAAGTGCGTGCGGCTCATCCGAGTGGAATACGACATCCGCGAGACGCAGAACCGCATGAAAAAGCAGGGGATGCCCTCGTTCCTGATTGACCGACTATCGGTGGGGCGTTAGATGAAGTGGGTGTTGGCGGTGTTTGGTAAGGCTGGTTCCCCGTTCATTGCGGACGAGGTGGAAAAGTATGTGAAGCGTTTGCGCGGTTCCGCGATGCCACTGGAAGTGGTGGAGCTCAAGGAATCGAAAATTGACGACCACGCCCAGGCGCTTGCCCAAGAAGCTGCCCTTTTCGAAAAAAAATTCCCGCGTAACGAGTACCGCCGAGTGATCCTCTCCGAAGAGGGCAAGCTCATGACGACGGTGAAGCTTGCCGATACGTTACAGGCCCGCTTTACGGGAAATATTGTGTTTTTGATTGGCTCTGCGTACGGTATCGACGAGAACTTGAAAAAGTCCGCCGACTTGCTCTTGAGCCTTTCTCCATTGACTTTTACCCACGACCACGCCAGGATTATTACGGTGGAACAGCTCTACCGCGTCCAGATGGTCATGCAAAACCACCCATATCATCACCGATGAGACGAGAGATGTTAATTTCTGCAATTGTAGCGGTTTCTGAAAACAATGTCATCGGGCGTGACGGTCACTTGCCGTGGCACCTTTCTGCTGACCTCAAGCGATTCAAGGCGATTACTACGGGGCATGCCATCATCCTCGGTCGCAAGAACTACGACGATATCGGCCGCCCGCTTCCGAACCGCACGAACTACGTGCTCACCCGTAACAAGGATTTCCAGGCTCCGGGCTGCATCGTCTGCTCGTCGCTCGGTGAGGCTATCGAGGCTGCCCGCGCCGCAGGCGAGACGGAATGCTTCGTCATTGGTGGTGCTGCCGTGTACCGCGAAGCGATGCCGCTGGTTGAAAAGCTCTATTTGACGAGAGTTTTGTCGCATGTGGAAGGCGATGTCTTCTTCCCGGAGTGGAACGATAAGTTCCAGAAAGAAAGCGAAGAATCTTTCCCGGCAGACGAAAAAAACGATTTCCCGACAACCTTTGAAATTTGGGTACGAAAAAAATAAGGTTCTATTGCCCTTAGAATAACTTATTATATACTAGAGATGTTGTTGAGGAATGGAAAGAAAATACTTAGACTTCTCATTGCAGTGCTTGCCGCTGTAGTGGTTGTTCTATTTGTTGTCAGTTTTAACGGCATGTGCCGTCATGGTTCGTGCAACAATGTCATCGCGCTTAACGATGGCTGGTCCATTTCTTTTGGCGGCATTCATCTTCCGCCGATGGAACATGTCTCTGATTTCCGAGTTCCCTCAAATATTCAGCCCGGCGATACGATTATCTACGAGCGCGACATGCGAAACGATTCGATTCCCTTGCCGACAACGCTCCGATTCCATGCGTATCACGTTGCAGTAGCTGTCTATGTTGACAGTGTTTGCTATTACCGTTATGGTTTTGAACGCTTTAAAGAGGGAAAACTGGTCGGTAGCGGCATCCATCTCGTGAATATGCCGGAATTTCTTGACGACCATGTCATTCGCGTGGTGACGATTGTGACCGAAAAAGCGGCCGCAAAATCTGTGGCGCAGATTGAACTTTTGCGTTCAAATAGCATGACAGACTATTTTTCGCAAAATTCCGATTCTATCACCATTGGCATATTCCTGATGTTCTTTGGGATGATAGCCTTTATTACAGGCTGCTGTGCCGTCGGCTTTGACAGGGCTTATTACCGCCTTGTTCTGATTGGCTTGTTTGCTGGTTTGATGGGACTTTGGACGCTGAATTACGCGAAGGGTATCCAGATTGTTTCCACGAACTATGCGCTGGATACGACGCTGGAATACGTTTCGCTTTACCTCGCTGCGATTCCGTTTGGGCTTTTGATTATCAATATGCGTGCGGGCAAGATTTCGACCTGGAAGTTGAACGTGCTGAAAGTCATTGTCGGCTTTGGTGTGCTGTTCTTCTTGGTAACGACGATTTTGCATGTGACCGATATTGCGCATTACCCGACGTTCTTGCTCATTTACCATAGCTATATCTTTGTTTCGTTCCTGTTCATGGTATTCTTCAAGGTCCTTTATGACCGCGGTGCCGGATTGCAAGAGAAAATTCTTGCGTCGGGAACGGTGGTGTTTGTGCTGTTTGGCATTGCCGATTTGTTCCGCTATAATGTGCAGAACTTGTTTGGCATGGAAAAATCCTTCTTGGATGCGACTTGCCTCCCGGTCGGTACGCTCCTGTTCATCTTGTTCTTGATGGTGGGCTATCTTGTCTACATGTACGAGGAACTCATGGACAAGACTGAAAAGGAAGTGCTCCGCCAGATTGCTTATCGCGATGCCTTGACTGGCATTTATAACCGTGCAAAGTGCGAACACATTTTTGAAGTGCTCAACCGCGATGATAGCGACTATGCTATTGTGAGTATCGACGTGAACGGCCTCAAGTATGTGAATGACCACTTTGGACATTCTACAGGCGATAAGCTTTTGTGCGCCTTCGCCGACGTGTTCAAGAACGCGTTTAACGGCATCGGGACTACAATCCGCATGGGCGGTGACGAGTTTGTGGCGATTGTTCGTGCAGAACATCTTTCTGATTTGAATACGGCGTTAAAGACAATGGTGCTCTTGGAAAAAGAGGCCAAGTTGCCGATTGCATTGAACGTCGCTTACGGTTACTCCGTGCGCCGTCGCGGTGATGCCGTGACTGCAATGGACGTTTATCGCATGGCCGATGCAAACATGTACGCCATGAAGCTCGCCTCTAAGCAACAGCGAATGGCATAATTAGAACTTAGATCTTTGAAAATCTGCCAACTAAGTTCTGCTAACTAAGTTCTATAAAACTTTTCTTTCGCACATTTTTTTGATTAGATTTTGAATGATGATTGAGTTCAATATCTTTTATAAGCTTGCGGCGGCGCTGGGTATCGGTTTTATTATCGGTATGCAGCGTGAAAACTCGTATTCCCGCAATAATTCAAGGCACCCCGCTGGGCTGTGCTCGTTTTCGATTGTAAGCCTTTGTGGCGCCTTGTCCTGCTACCTGGGCGACTTGATGGAATCGATCGTTCCCTTTGTCGTCGGGCTTGTGATTGTCGGGCTTTTGCTAGTGGCAAGTCATATTGCGTACGGTCTTTCGAATCAGAATAATGGCGGGCCTGCGGGCGTCACGACGAGTGCGGCACTTATCATGATTTATTTCTTGGGGGCGCTTTGCTGGTACAACCGGCTCTTGGAAGCGTGTATTCTCATGATTGTGCTTTTGTGGCTGTTGGCGGTCAAGCGTCAGCTTCACGATTTTGCGAAAAAGATTTCGACTGAGGACATTATCGCGACTGTCAAGTTTGCGGTGATTTCTCTCATGATTTTGCCGTTCTTGCCGAACCGCTCATTTGGTCCGCCGGGGCTCGAGGTTTTGAACCCGCATACGATTTGGCTCTTTGTCGTGTTCATTTGCGGCATTGGCTTTGTGGGCTATGTGCTCATCAAGCTTGTTGGGCCGGGCAAGGGCATTTGGCTCACGGGACTTTTGGGCGGGCTTGCGAGCAGTACCGCACTCACGCTGAATTTGGCGGGCCGTAGCGTCGATAACGAACAGTATGCGGCGGACTTCACGCTAGGCATTGTGCTCAGCTGGTCGGTGATGTATGCGCGACTCTACCTCATTTGCATATTCCTGATGCCGTCGCTTGCGCTTCCGCTTTTGGCTCCTCTCCTTGTGCCTGTGGTGCCGGGGCTTGGCTATGCGGGGTACTTGAAGCTTCGTGAATCCAAGGATCATCGTCAGAAAACAACTGATTTTAACAACCCGTTCAAGTTGTTGCCGGCAATTAAGTTTGGCTTGGTCTTTACGGTGGTCATGTTCATCGCGAATGCGGCTCATGCGTACTTTGGCTCGGGCGCGTTGATGATTTGTAGCTTCTTGGGCGGTGCTGCTGAAATGGATGCGGTGGCGTTCTCGCTCATCGACATGTGCCGAAAGGCGACTCTTGAACACCACAACCTGATTTTGGCGCTCCTTTTTGCGAGCCTTGCCAATACGCTTACCAAGGGCTGCATGGTGTATTTTCTTGGGTCTAAGTCCATGCGAGGCCCGATTCTCCCGGCGGTGGGGCTTATCTGCGGCGTGTCCGTAGTGATGATTGGAATTTATTCGGTGGTATAAAATGTCTGAAAAAATGAATTTTGCATTGACTATCGCAGGCTTCGATGGCTCTGCGGGCGCTGGAATTTTAGCGGATGTTAAGACGATGGCGCATTTTGGCGTGTACTGTGAATCTGTATGTACTGCACTCACACAACAGAACGAAGATGAATTTGTGGCGCCTGGCTGGGTAATTTGGGAACGCATCGAAGCGCAACTTGAAACGTTGTTTGCCAAGCGCCAGTTCAAGTTCGTGAAAATCGGACTTGTCGAAAAGGCTAAAGTTTTACAGCGAATTGTTGAATTTGTCCGTGAAAAATCTCCGGATGCTTACATTATTTGGGATCCGATTGCAAGCGCTTCGGCGGGCTTCCACTTTATGCGCTCGGCAGAACGCGATGAATTTATGCCGGTGATGAAGAAGATTGATTTGGTCACGCCGAATCTGGACGAGTTCGGATTCTTGGGATTTGAACAGGCCGCTTCTCGCGGAAAGTTTGAATTCGGGAAAGATTTCGCCTTGCTTTTGAAGGGCGGCCATTCAAAAGATGACGAAGCCGTTGATACATTGTGGGATAGGGATCGTAAACAGTACAAGTTCACAAGTCCGCGAATCCCGGGGAATGGCAAACATGGTACTGGCTGCCATCTGTCATCGGCAATTTTGGCGAATCTCGCGATTGGCCATACGCTGCCGGAATCTTGCCAAATTGCGAAAGATTACCTCACCGAGCTATTGCAAAGTGGGGACGGGCGATTGGCGAAAGATATTTAAACTGAAAAAAAAGCACCCCGAAGGGTGCTTTTTTAATGTCTGTAGAATGCTGATTAATCGTCATCTTCAGCCGGCTTCTTGGACATCTGCTTACGCTTGATCGGATCGAGCTCGGTCTTGCGGATGCGGAGCACTTCCGGAGTGACTTCGATGCATTCGTCTTCGTTGATGAAGGTGACGCATTCTTCCAAAGTCATGCGGCGGTACGGCGTGAGCTGGATCATGTCGTCAGCGGACTTCGAACGCATGTTGGTGAGGTGCTTGCCCTTCGTGACGTTCACGGTGATATCGACGTCGCGGTTGTGTTCGCCCACGATCATGCCCGGATAAACTTCGGCACCCGGACCAATGATGAGGTAGCCACGATCTTCCAAGTTGGAAAGTGCATAGCTTGCTGCTTCGCCCGGTTCCTTGGCGATGAGTACACCGTTGATACGAGACGGAATTTCTCCCTTGTACGGCTGGTATTCCTTGAAGAAGGACTGCGTCACAGCGTAACCCTTGGAAAGGGAGAGGAGCTTCGGACGGATACCGATAAGGCCACGGGAGGGAACGATAAATTCGAGAGAAACGCGGTCGTTTTCGTCGGTGGTCATGTTGACCATTTCGCCCTTGCGCTGCTGGATTTCCTGGATGCAGGCGCCGCTGAATTCGTTCGGAACTTCGACCTTGAAGTCTTCCACCGGTTCAAGGAGTTTGCCGTTTTCGTCGTTCTGGAAAATCACCTGCGGAGAGCCGATGGTGAATTCGTAAAGTTCACGGCGCATGTTTTCGACGAGAATCGTGAGGTGCAAAATGCCACGGCCAGAGACCTTGAACGTCGATGCGCCTTCTGCCTTTTCGACGAGGAGGGCGGGGTCTGCCATGTGGGCTCGTTCCAAACGTTCCTGGAGCTGGTTTCCCGTCATGAACTTTCCACCGTACTTGCCGGCGAGCGGGGAGGTGTTCACCGTGAAGAGCATGGAGATGGTCGGCGGGTCGATGTGGATACGCGGCAAGTGAATCGGATTACTTGTTGCGCTGAGCGTATCGCCAATGTCAAAGTAATCAAGGCCTGCGATGAGGATGATTTCGCCCGGACCGGCTTCTTCAATCGGCTTCGGGGTGAGGCCTTCGTAGCGGAGGATCTTCTGCGGGCGGATGGTCTTGACTGTTCCATCCGGGAATGCCTGAGCGTAAGTCTGGTTCGGCTTGAACACGCCCTGCTGTACACGACCCACAGCCAAACGGCCGAGGAAGCTCGAGTATTCGAGGGATGCAATCTGGAGGAGCGGTTCTGCGTTCGGATCGCCCTTCGGAGCCGGGATGCGTTCGATAATCTTGTCCATCAAGATGCTGAAGTCGCCATCCGGGTCTTCAAGTTCGGCGCGGCAAATGCCCTTACGGCCACTACCGAACACCTTGTCGAAGTCGAGCTGTTCTTCAGATGCATCGAGTTCGCAGAACAGGTCAAAGACCTTGTCCAAAGCGAGGAGCGGGTTGCAGCCGTCGCGGTCGATCTTGTTCACGACGATGATCGGGGTAAGGCCGAGCTGCAAAGCCTTCTGCGTCACAAAGCGAGTCTGTGCCATCGGGCCTTCGAATGCGTCAACCACCAGGATAACGCCATCGACAGTACCCAAAACGCGTTCCACCTGGCCACCGAAGTCAGCATGCCCCGGGGTATCGACGATGTTCACGCGGTATCCCTTGTACATCACGCTCGTGTTCTTGGAGAGGATGGTAATGCCGCGTTCGCGTTCAAGGTTGTCGGAGTCCATCACGCGGTCCACGATTTCTTCACCTTCATGGAAGGTACCGCACTGTTTGAGGAGCTGGTTCACCAAGGTTGTTTTACCGTGGTCAACGTGGGCGATGATGGCAACGTTTCTGATTTTTGATTGATCCATATTTTACCGTTTGGCTTTAATTTTCGGCGCAAAGATAGAAAAATGAGCGGAAAAATGCAATATTTCCAGTTCGTATTCTATATTTAGGGGCGTGAATTACTTGGCTTTGGATTACGGAGAGCATCGTGTTGGGGTCGCTTTTGGCGATTCCGAGCTCAAAATGGCGTTTTCGCGCGAGACGATTGACCAGAAGACGACGAACCTGTTCGAACGCCTGGACCAGCTCGTGCGCCTCAACAAGATTGACGAATTTGTCGTCGGGATGCCATACCATCCGGATGGCCGCAAGGATGGCAAAAACGTGGTGGTGGAGGCTTTTATCAAGGATTTGGCACTGCGATTCCCAGGAATGAAAATCCATACGCAGGATGAATCGTACTCCAGCGTGCAGGCGCAGGAGTTCACCTCGTACATGAGCAAAAAGAAAAAGCAGAAGAACAAGGCCATTATCGACCGTACTGCCGCCGCTATAATATTGCAACGATGGTTCGACGAAAACCCTTAAAACCTAATACCCAACTTTTTACTATATTTTAATCATGGCTAAAGAAATCGATAATTTTGATGATGAAGAAATGGACGAAGCCAACGGTGCGATGCTTGACGCATTGAACGCCGAAGAAAACTTTGTCCCGCAAGTCCGTGACTACAGCGACCGTCGCATCCTGATTTGGGAAGAAGACGATGTCCGTCGTGAAGCCTGCCTCGAAGTCCTTTCGGACTTGCTCGTGGGCGCTTACTTCAAGACGGTGAAAACCGAAGAAGAAGCTCTGCAGCAGCTCGAAGAAGATGACTGGGACACGTTCGTCGTGGACTTCTACACCGAAGGTGTTTCTGTCAGCGATTTCATCAAGCGCGTGAATAACTATCCGGGTTCTATCCTCGTGGCCATCAACATGGGTCCCTTGACGCTCCCGGAAGAACGTGAACCGGCTAAGGCCGAAAACTTGCGCCGCCTGTTCGACATCGAACGCGCCAGCTCCCAGATCCACGCATAAGCATTGTCTCCTGACGCTTCACTCTCGTCATCCTGAGCGAAGCGAAGGACCCAGTAAAGTCTTGTAAATGCAGTCAAGCCCGCCTTTGAGCGGGCTTTTCTGCTATTTGACGATAAATTCATTTATTCTTATATTTTGCTTACAAATTTAAAATTGCATATACTGCTAGGATATAAAAAAAAGGATTAGGTTCATGAAAACCAAAATGAAAAAGAGTCTCCTTGCTATTACAGCAACGGTTGGTGCGTTTTCTGCAATGACTTGCCTTACGGCTTGCGAAGATACGCTTGCCGATGCAAAGGGACAAGCTTCCGTAGCCACCGTTAAGGAGCTTGGTGACTGCGGCGAGTCCAATGAAGGAGAACTTGTCTATGTCAAGGAAAAGTCCTCGGTGTATCTGTGCGCCGACAGTACCTGGAAAACCGTGAATGTTTCTGTTTCGGATGGCAAGGATGGCTCTGATGGTAAGGATGGTTCCGACGGTAAAGACGGAAAAAACGGAACAGACGGTAAAGATGGCAAGAACGGAACGAATGGCGTTGATGGCAAAGACGGCAAGAATGGAGCCGATGGAAAGTCTTGCACGGTAGAAGAAATTAAGAATGGGTACAAAGTTTTGTGCGGTGGCGATTCTGTCGGAGTGCTTTTGAATGGCAAGGACGGCAAAAACGGAGTCGATGGCAAAGATGGTGATAATGGCACAAGCTGTACCGTCAAGGAAAACAAGGAAAAGAACGGCTTTGATTTAAGCTGTGGTGGCAAAACGGTCACGATTACGAACGGCAAGGACGGTCAAGACGGCAAGCCGGGCGAGAACGGCGCATCGATTACGGGACCGCAGGGTGAAAGCTGCAAGGGCGAAGCTCTTGAAAATGGCGATATCAAGATTACTTGTGGTGAAACCGAAGTCGGCGTACTTAAGAACGGAGCTGCTGGTACTAATGGTACAAATGGTGAACCCGGCAAAAGCTGCACGGTCAAAGAAAATGCCGAAAAGAATGGCTATGACCTGGAATGTGATGGCAAGGTCGTGACTGTAACAAACGGCACTCCGGGCGTGAATGGAGAATCTTGCACAATCGCCGAAGATAAGGGCGGTGTCGTGACGCTGCAGTGTGGCGAAGGCGAAAACGCCAAGACGACCAAGCTCTACAAGGCCTTGTGCGGTAGCGATCCGTATGACCCCGAAACCCAGCGTTGCGTCGATGGAAGCGTTTTTGGAAAATGCGGCAAGGGAACATATATAGAAAATGTGGAGTTCTGCTACGATGGCGAGGCTTATCCACTTTGCGGAAAGGATTTGTTGGAATACAATCCGAACAGGGAAGCCTGCAAAGATGGGGTTGTTCTCAGCTTATGCGGAACGAAGACCTTTGATCCCACTGTTTACGCTTGTGTATCGGGGATGATTTTACCGCTTTGTGTAAATGAACCGTATAATCCGGATCTTCAGGAATGCGATGATGAGACTGGTTCGGTTACAGACAAGTATGTTGAATATTGCGGCACGAAACCTTATGATCCGAACATCAAGTTCTGCGATGATCGTGATGGCGAAAATGTTATTTATGGTATGGTTACGGTAACGCACTCGGGGATGGGTTATTCGGAAACCTGGATGACGGATAACCTGAGATACAAGACCAAAACGGGAAGCGTTTGCCATCCGGATGATAATGACGCATGTACAGAATACGGTCGTTTCTATGTTTGGGATGCTGCTATGTGGGTAGACGATGATACTGGTAATTATGTTGATATTTGCCCGGATGGTTGGCGATTGCCTACTTACGGACAGTATATGAACTTGGCGCAGGTTTTTGGTGGTGCGGAACGAGCCGGAATCCCCTTAAAGTCCAAAGATTGGGATGGCACTAATGAATCTGGCCTTAATATTTTGGAGGCCGGTTATGTGGAAATCAAAAATAACGCGTATGTCTTTAATAATGATTCGACTAGTTTCTGGACTCGCGATTATTATAATGGCTCAATGGCACTCTCCTTTGATGTTCATGATGGCAAAAAAAACTTAGCTATTTTGAAGCAAGATAAGAAACTTCCGAAATCAGTCCGTTGCATTAAAACAAAAACAAATAATTAACTCTTGAAAACAAGGCCGCCCCAAACGGGACGGCCGTGTTGCTATGTCCCCCCGGACTTGTTCCGGGGTCGGCTTTTTAATTCCCGCAGGCTGAAATCACGCCCGGAGTGGGGACGCCCAAACACCAGGAATCGCCGTCATCACGTTTGTCCCAAAGCTCGATGTTGAGCTGGGTACTTTTGCGAACTCCGCTTGTTGCTGTATGTACAGGAATTGGCGATGTAATGAGAGAATCTGCCTTTCCGTAATAAAGCGAATCAAGAATTGCGCCATCGCATTGCAATACAATTGAACTGGAAGATTTGACAAAGGCGGGCAGGCTTTCTGTGTACTTGTATATTCCTTCGATATCTGCGGATTCGGCTTCGCCTACGACTAGCGCTTCGTTTGGTGGGAGTTCGATTGCTCCGAATTCGGCAGAACCATCTGTGTCTGAAGTCTTCCCGAATGTACATTTATCTAGAACGAGCGTGTCCGTGCTGCCATTGTAAAATTCCACGAAGTTAAATTGCGTTGAATCACTTTTGTTTGCGTTTAGGAAGAATTCGCTTATAACGATGTCGTTTACGTTTGGCGAACGCTTCATGGCCGGAATTGTGAGTGGAATTTGCACATTCACTTCTTTGGCGATGTCAATGGCAAGTTCGATTTTGCTGCGGAGCGATGCAATTTGAAAACTCGGGATGGGCGTGGTTTCGTCGAGCGTAAAGTCGTCCTCCAGGCTGAAAATTGCTTTGCCGTTTTCGTCCAGCATCGAAAGCGAAATGTGGTACTTGCGATTGAGTTTGAGCTTGTCACTTGTGAATGTTACGTTGTCGGAATCGAATACCATGGGGTAGGTGTACGTATCCTCTTCGCTTGTGAGTTCCATCTCGCCGCTCTTAATTCCCGCGGGGTTCCCAAATCCAATCGGAATCTTCACGTACACAAAACCGATAAGTGCGTGCATTGGAATTTTAAGGCTCACAGCGGAACCCGCTTCGAGCGCTGTCGTGACTTCGCCTTCTTGCATCAAGCTTCCGTTGGCGTAGAGCTTGGCGTTAAATTTCCAGTTGTCGCTTGGGAAAAGGTCGAGGTTGAACGACTTTTTATCAATGGAATGCACGAGGTGGAGCGTGTCCGTGCCGTAGCAGTCTAGAACAAGGCTATCGAGCAGCGGAGTCTCGGTGTAGTCCAGGTTGAGGGCTATGTTTGCCGATTCTCCAATTTGGATGGTGTCAATGGGGGACTCTGCCTGCGAATCGCCGGAGCAGTTCCAGCATGTAAGGGCAGTGAGTGCGGTAGCCGCATAACGGCAGACGTGTTTTTGTATTGTAGGACTCATATAACCTCCTGATATTTGGTTGGTCCTACTTATTTAACACGCGTTTTTGGGCCGTTTGGCCCGGATTTTTATTGTAAAATTTTAGAAACCCGGAGCTAGCGCTTACAAGTGCAGTTTGCTTTTGCCGTTCTCGACGCGGTTGCCTTGCAACTTCGCGGCGCAGGCCTTGTCTTGCCTTAGAATCTTCACGAGTGCACTCGGGCTAAGCCCGAAAGCCGCTGCCGCGGCTTTGGTATCGCCATTCTTTGTCGCCATAATGTCAAAGACATGGGCAACGAACAGCGGAAACTGTGGATTGCTCGGCTGGATATGCCCGTTACTGCCCGGGAACTTCATTTCGACTTCGGGCGGTTCTTCGCGTACGTTTAAGGCGAGTGCCATTTGCATGCGATGGAGCGCATGAATCTTGTTCTCTTTTGCGCTCCTGCTTTCGGAAGACTTAATTTCTAAATTATATTGTTGTAACGAAAGATGGACTCCGGTATTGGTCTTGTTCCTGTGCTGGCCGCCGGGACCGCTGCCTTGGTAGCCTTTCAGGGAACAGGCGCGTAAAAGTTCATCTAGATTCATTTTCAGGTAGGTATCGCGATGCATGTTCTGAAAAATAAAATAGTTCTAGCGCTTTTGGTAAGCGTTTTTGCGATTATGTCCGGTTGCGCCGGGTCTTCTAACGGTTCTGCTAATGAATCAACCGAGACTGCCGCCGTTCGTGACGCGAAAGTTAAAGCCCAGGAATCCCAAAAGCTCGCCATGCTTGAAGAAATGTACGATCTTTTCAAGATGTCTGTCGTGAACCGCGCTCCGCACGATGTCTTGCTGGATTTTTTGACGGACCCGTCGGAAACCTGGCTCGATGAAATCGAGAGCCATGCAAAGACTTACGATGCCGCCGCAATGGATACGTGCCAGTTCTACGAGGCCTATGCCATTGTGCTTTACAGACTTTTCGAGCGCGAACATCTTTGGACCGTGCCTGATTACCGCATGCTCTACTTGCTCCTCTACGATAGCGGCTTCCTGGACGTGGTGGATCGCGTGAAAATGGGTCCGTTCGAAGTCAAGAACGACCGTGGAAGCGTTGGACTTGCCTCAAGCCCCAAGGTGCCGATTATGCTCTTTAACTGGGACGATACCAAGTGGAAACTCGACCTGATTGAAACGCTCCCGCTCATTACAAAGGGCATTGAAGCGACTGCCGTCAAGAAAAACTGGACGGGTGCCAAGCTCGCTCTTTACTGGCTCGACAAAAAGTACCACTTGCAGTATTCACGCTTGGACGAATCGCTCTTGGAACCGATCGGTTTTTAACAGTCTTAATATCAAGGTCTAGAATTTATGCGTAAAATTCTTGCGGTCTGTGCGCTTGTTCTCGTTTCGGCGGCGATGTCTTTTGCGGCTCCCGCATCATCAAAGGCAAAGTCCGCTACTGGCGCGACTAAAATCTATAGCGCTATCGAAGCGAAGGAAGGCTTTGTCGGCGGGCGCCTTTTTGACGTGCTTGATTCTGTTGGCGGCACGGGAACGTGGATGGAATGGGATGTAAACGGCGTCCGTGATCCGTCCTTGGTAAAGATTTTGGACCCGCTTCTGAATTCGACGAATAAGCCCAAGATGATCTGGGTCATCACGGAACGCGATAAGCCTTTACTTGCGGTCCTTTTGCCGAAGGGTGCAGGCGAAGTCCTTGTGTTTTATGAAATCGGAAAGCTCGATGCAAAGCCTGTGGCGCTCAAGTTGAACAATGTGCTCACTCCTGACGTTGTATTTAGGGATTACAGACAAGTTTCTGAAAAGGCGTTTGTACACTTGGACCGTCCGAATCTGAAAATCTCCGTGTTGGACAAGTTTATTCGCTTTACGTATGATAATCCCGATGAAACGCCGCTTCGCTATGATCCGGATTTTGCGACCAAGACTCTTGTCGAAAAACGTGCCGAAGTCAACGACTATCTCGGTTTTTTGAAATACGAGTATTCCATGATGCTCCGCGCTTTTGTCCAGTCCACCCGCGGTATTTTCAACTGGCAGCCATGGCACTGGTACATGGAAAAATGGAACTCAAAATACATGATTTCGGCTAAGGAAATCGAGCAGATGCTCTCCAAGGGTGTGCGTCCCGACTATATTACGGTCTTTAAGGCCAAGGCTTCAACCGGTGAAATGGTCGAAATGCGTACAACGGGGAATGGTTTCCTCGAAATGGTCATTACAAGACCCTAATTTTAACACCCAAAAAGATGTTACCATTTGTCATGCCCGCCGCTGAGCGGGCATCTCCATTTCTGTTTTTTACTATTTTAAAATTCGTGAAATCTATCATCAAAAAATTTCAGATTCTTTTTGTTGCCTGTGCAACAGTTTCTAGCTTGGCGTCTTCTGTTATTGAAGATTCCAAGAAGCGTTTTGTCTTTGACGACGAAGTCATGGATGCTTCGACGAAGTCTTGCGAAGATGGCTCGGGACTGCGCTTTGTTCCTGAAAATGCCTTTTACGTGAGTGACGACGGCGTTCCTGTCCGCCATTACCGTGTGGCTCTCCCTTCTAGCTCAAAGCCTTCGGTCTCGGTGACGAATAATCGCCTCGTGTCTCTTGGTGCATCTCCTTGCAAGTCTACGCCTGCAAAAATCCAGTCTATCGATGTCTCGAGCCCGTTCCTCAAGGATAACTTGTGGATGGTCGATGTGTTTGTTCCGCTTTACGTCAAGGAAGGCGGTTCCATTGCGCTTCGTAAGAATTTCCGCTTGAATGTCGAATTTGCTTCTGCCACGGCTAGCGGTCGAAATCCCGGTGCGCGTGCGCTTATGCAGGTCGTGAACGAAAAGTCCGCTGCGCAGTTTGGTACGCCCGTTGCAAGGTCTGTTTTGCGTCGTGAAGCGAGTTCCGAAATTGACGGCATTGTGCAGCTTGCCGAACTCGTCGTAGGCGATGAGAATATGGCTACGTTCAGCGAAGATGGCCAGTATGCCTTCGGATTCAATGCGGTCCGCACGGCGCTGAGTAAAGTTGGCCGTGGTGAAAGCGATGTCAGGGGCATTCCTGTCGAAAAGCTTTGCATTTACGGGGCCTCTCCGGATACGCTCCCCGATATGGGACCGGGTGCAAAACTCCGTAACCCGAACCAGCTCTTTGAACTGCCCATCAAAGTCGATGACCGCAATTCCAATGGCATCTTCGATGAAGGGGACTCGGTCTATTTTGTTGGCTACGGTAACGCATTCTGGAAACGTGTCGATTCAGAACCGAACGAAATTGAGAATGTGTCCAAGACGAACATGGGATATTTCCATTCGTATTCGCCGTATTCCTATTACCAGCATTTTATTTTAGGCTACAAGCAAGTGGGCAAGGGCGCACGCCTGGAAACGCTTGATGCGCCAAAGTCTACGGGCCGCAACATCGAATGGCTTCGCTATGTCCGCGCTGAAAGGGATGAGCTCTTGCGCGATGCCTATTATGGTCAGGATTGGGAAAAGACGACCGGTAAGGAATACTTCTGGAAATGGCGTGAACAGGGCGAAATCACAGAACTGTCTGCCAAGGATTTAGAGTTTAAGGCAACGACGAGCAACTTGCCGGGGATGGTTTCTGACGGAAAGGGCTTTGTGTCTGTCTCGTTCTTCCCGCTTCGCTCGCAGAGCTCCAGCACCATGTTCTCTGATAGCACCTATTTCAAGCGCTACAGCACGATATACTTTAAGCTTTCTGTCAACGGAAAGATGTATTCCAGGGTCCAGGGGGATGAACTCTACTGGAACGATGGCGACATGTTGCCGGGCGGAAACTTTAGCGTGTCGACGGATGCATTGAAAGAGACTGGAAACGAATATGAACTGACTATCCTCGACAATACTTACCAAAACGACCGCTTTGATGGTTATACCGTGGCTTACCAGTGGGACCCGACAAAGGTTTCTATTGATTCTGCGGAATGGATGTTGCCAGCCTTTACGACTGGCGTTGTTAAGATTCCGGTGGGGAAGGATTCCGACCTTCGCGTGATGAAGTTCAAGGACTTTGCTCCATTGGGACTTTTGAAGGTGACCGACGGTGTGGCTCTCGATAGTATTGGAAAAGACGAAGATGTCCGTTACTTGCTCTATCGTGATAGCGACCGTCGAAAGACTTTGACTTTGAAGGGAATTGTGACATCGTCGGAGAACGCTATCCAGAAGCTTGCCAATATCTCTTCGAAGACGGAATACCTCATTATTACTCCCGAGGAGTTCCTTGCTCCTGCAGAATCCTTGGCTGTGTTCCGCTCTAGCGACAAGTCGGCAACTCCGCTTGTGACTGCGGTTGTCCCTGTTGAAAACATTTACAGGCATTACACGGGTGGTGCGCTCTCGCCGATTGCGATTAGAAACTATATCGCGTATGCCCGTAGCGTGTGCCCGGATTTACGCTTTGTCCTGCTTGCCGGGTCCGGCCATTACGATTACCGCGGAACCAAGCATGGCCCGAACTATATGCCTCCGTTCGAGAAGGAATCTTCGGTGACCGAGGACTTCTTTGGTGTTCTCGATTCGGGAGAAGTTGTTCGTAGTGGCAAGGCGTATGATGTCGATGTTGCTGTGGGGCGCTTGCCGGTTTCTTCTGTTCAGGAATTCAAGAACTATAACGAGAAGGCTAGGGATTACGACGAAATCCAGAGGTTCGACCATGGCGAATGGAGATCGACGTTGTTGCTCGCTGCTGATGACAACAAGAACGGCGTATCAGATGACCCGATGGATCATACCATTTACCAGGAAAACTTGGCGACCATGATTGATACGACCGCCGAAGCTCTTGGCTTTAGAATGAACATGAAAAAGATTTACCTTCTGGATTACGAAGCCGATGCTGCAGGTCAAAAGCAGGAAGCTGCAAATGACTTCTTGAGCATTTTGAACCAGGGCGCCTTGATGACCATATTCTATGGGCATGGATCCAAGGTGGCTTGGGCTTCCGAAGGTTTGCTGAAGCTTTCGTACCTTCCGAAGTTTACGAACAAGAATCGTTATACTGTGCTGAATTCGTACTCCTGTACGGTTGGCCGTTTTGATGAAGGCGATACGAGATCGATGACCGAAGCTGTTGTGCTCTTGCCGCAGGCGGGCGCAATTGCAGCCGTAGGTGCCGCTCGCGAAACATACGCAAATCCCAATGAAATCTTTGCGAAGAACTTTGTGAGCCGCGCCTTGCTCAAGAATGGAAACTATCTGGGTGTGGCTTACATGCAGGCTAAGGACAACGTATTCCTGCATAAGAAATCGGAGCCTACCTATTCGAGCAATGTCTTTAATTCGGAACACTACGTGTTTATGGGCGAACCTGTGGTTCGCATGCCTCTTGCCGATTTGAAAATATCGCTTGACAGCCCGGTTGATTCAGTGAAGGCTTTGGACAAGATGAAGTTGTCTGGAAAGGTCTCTGGAATGTCGTCGGGGAGTATCGCCTTGACTCTTAGGGAAGGGCGTTATACCAAGCGTCTCGATATGATTTCGACATCGCATTATGCCGATGTCAAGTACGATGGCCCGCTTATTTATTCCGAAATTGTCCCTGTCGTGAACGGCCGCTTTGAAACGGAATTTGTGACTCCGAAAAAACTGAATATCGGGGATTCTCTTGCGGAACTGCGTGCCTGGGCTTATTCGTCAAAGGATGTTGCTATCGGTCGCTATTTCGAAAAGAATATCAGGATTACCGGCGTGTCGAACTATGCGGATTCGCTGAACGACAAGACCCCGCCGACGATTAAAATCCAGTTGTGCAATTCGGGTGAAAAGACTTCGTTTGCCGACAATCAGCTAATCAAGCTCCAGACTCCGGCATGCTTGCAGGTTGTTGTCGAAGATGAAACCGCCTTGGATTACCGTGAACAGGCTGATGAAGGTATCTCGTTTGAAATGATTGGGCTTGAAAACCCGTATCATCCGGCTCCGTTCCTGGAACAGTCTTCAAAACGCGCTGTAGCCCGCAAGTCGTTGACAACGGAACTTTATCCGCCGGGAAGCTATATCTTCAGGGTCCGTGCCATGGACGTTCTCGGTAATGTTTCTATAAAGACCGTGGTTGTCGATATTACGGAGAACATGCAAGCTGGCCTTGCCGATGTGTTCAACGTGCCAAACCCGATGGGCAAGAAGGGAACGACGTTCTACTTCAAGAACCTCTCGTCTGATTTGGACCCCGATGTGAACATCTTCATTTACAACCAGCACGGTAGACTTGTCAAGGTTATCAAGAATGCGGTGTCTGGCGTAACGCACTGGGATGGCCGCGATAATTTCGGACGCTTGCTTGCTAACGGACTTTATCACTATGTTGTTCGCAGCAAGACGAAGATTTCGAACGATGATAACTCTTCGGAAACCAAAACGAAGACTAAAACTCAAACTTGGACTAAAAAACAAAAACTGTTGATTTCGAGGTAAATAAATGGAATTACGTGAAAAACCGGGCAAAGTGCAAAAGCTTTTGGAACTTTCCCTCCGCTTTCGCCTGATTTTTGTGTTGTTGATGGTTGGCTTTTCTGTGGCGTTCCTCGCGACAGGCTGGCAACAGATGGCATCGCTCCCGCTGGGGGCTTCTGAAGCGCTTGGCATGTGGATTGCAAAGTTCACAAATGTCATGTCGGCATGGAATTCTGCGCAGTACATTTTTGTAGCCGCGCTTTCTATGGTTGTGCTCTACTTTGTATTTGGCGGTGTGCGCGGCGGCTTTGGTGGCTTGCTTGCTCTTGCGGCGTTTGTGGGCTCGCTATTTGCCTTGGGCGGTGACGAGGACATGCTTCTCATGTTCTTTGGCGTGTTTGCAGGCCTTGCCCTTTTGCTTGTGCTCTTTGCCAAGTGGAGTGTCGCCTGTGCTTTGTTCCCGTTTGCGCTTTCATGGCTCTTGCTCACGGGATTTGTAAGCTGGTTCCCGCTGATGATTGGCAAGGCTTGGCTCATGTGGGCGGTACTTAGCGCTATTGCGTTCTCGGGCGTTGTTGCTAGCGCTTTGGTGGCAGGCAAGGAACTCGGTGAAGGAACGCCCTCTGCTGGCGCTCTCGTGAAAGCGGGCAAGAGAATGCTTGCTCCGGTCATGATTGCTTCGCTCTTGGCTCTCTCGGCACTTGTCATCGACATGAGTGTCGTTGTGGACTGGAAGAGGATTGGCTGTGCCGCACTTCTTTGGCTCTCGTTTAACGTGTGGTTCTTCGGTTTCACTTTCGGAACGATGTCCTTTGCTCCGTGGGAACGCATCCGCTCCGGCTCCCGCCGCGTCAAGATGAGTGACAAGAAAAAGAAATCCACAAAGAAAAAGTAATAACCAAAAAGCGCCTCGGGCTATTTGCTCGGGGCGCTTGTTGTTGGAGTGTGGATGTTTTATTCTTTCTATTTATAAGTTAGATTGTTTTAACGACAAAAGCCCTACGAAAGTAGGGCTTTTTATGGATAAAAAATCCATGTTGAGAAATAGCGTTGAGAATTTCCGTGCGTGTTGGACTATGCCACGTTCATGCTCTGTTCGCGGATGCACTCGATCTCGTTCTTGAGCTCGATGGCAAGTGCTGCGATTTCTGCATTCTGGCACTTGGTGCCAAGCGTGTTCGCTTCGCGGCCCATTTCCTGGAGGATGAACCCGAGGTTCTTGCCCTGGGCACCACCCTTGGCGAGCGCGTCGAGGAACAACTTGTTGTGGCTGCGGAAACGCGTGATTTCTTCGTGGATGTCGAGCTTGTCGGCCATGATGCAGGCTTCTTGCAACAGGCGGACATCGTCGATTTCGGAATCCTTCATGAGCGTATTGATGCGTTCGCGGAACTTGATCTTCCACGTTTCAATGCGTTGCGGATCGAGAACTTCGACCTTGTCGATGACTTCGTTCAGGTGTATCACGCGGCGGGTAAGGTCTACGGCGAGGTTCGCGCCTTCCTTTTCGCGCATGGCGATGACGCCGTCCAAAGCCTTGTCGAGTTCAGCCTTCAAGTGCTTTTCCCAGACTTCGTTGTCGCCGTTGCCGTCCGTGAACTGCAAAACTTCAGGGATGGCAAGCACGTGTTCGAGCTTGATGTCGCCTGCAATGCCGTACTTTTTCTGCATCGCCTTCGTGATTTCTACGAACTTTTCCACGGCTGCTTCGTTGTAGCAAACAGGGATGTTCCCGGCGTTGCCAGCGCCAAGCGTAATCGAAAAGTTCACGGAACCGCGGACGAGCTTGTCCTTGATTTGTGCCTTGAAATCGTTTTCGAGGTAGGCGAAGTTCTTCGGAATCTTGCTCGAAATTTCGAGGAAACGGCTGTTCACGCTACGCACTTCGATAACGCACGTGATTCCTTGCAATGTGGATTCGCTCTTGCCGAATCCGGTCATGGAGATAATAGACATTCTAAACCTTTTTCGAAATTGTCGCGATCACGTGTTCGGCGCCAAAGTTCGCGAGCCCAATGGCGGTCAGGAACTTGCTTATCTTGTGTTCATTCTGGAAGTGCAAGTTTTCAATCTTGAAACCTTCCTTGTTGCACAACGTATAGAAGTCCTTGAGCGTAAGCACGCGGATGTTTGGCGTGTCGTACCATTCGTAGGGGAGTTCCTTCGAAATCGGCATACGGCCGTGGAGCATCAGGCTTCCGCGGGCAGACCAGTGGCCGAAATTCGGGAACGTCACGATGACCTGCTTGGCTACGCGCAAAAGCTCGTTCAAAAGGGCGACCGGGTCGCGAATTTCCTGAATCGTGCGGTTGATAATCGCATAGTCGAAACTGCCATCCTTGAGGTCGGCAATGCCGCTTTCGTCCAAGTCGCGCTGGATGACCGGCACGTCTTTTTCGAGGCAGCCCAAGATGCCCTTGATGTTCTTTTCGATGCCAAAGCCAGTGACCTGCTTTGTCTTTCTCAAGTTGTCGATGAGGTCACCTTCGCCGCAACCGAGGTCGAGCACATGGCTCCCTTTCTTCACGAGCTTGCTGATGCGCTGGAAATCGTTTTGGTCGTGGAATACGGGCACTGCCTGCGTTCCGTTCTGCGGGATAATCTTTGAATCGAGGAAACGGCCTACAGCCTTGCCGAGTTCGCCCACTTCAATCAAGAATCCGTCATGGCCAAATTGCGTGTCGAGTTCGAGGCTCGTCACGGTCTTGCCGGTGTTGAGGAGCGCGCTTGTAATGCGGCGGCTTTCGTGCGGCGGGAAAAGCCAGTCGGTCGAAAGGTTCACGTTCAGGACTTCAGCCTTGATGCCCTTGAATGCGTTTTCGATGCTGCCGTATTCCGTTTCGAGGTCGAATGCGTCGGTTGCATGTGCGATGTGCAAGTAGCTGTTCGCATCAAAGCGGTCGACGAACTTCGTTCCCTGATAACGTAAGTAGCTTTCAATCGGGAGGTTCAAGTCGTACGGCGTCGAATAAGTGACGGCGTGGCTTCTGTTTTCCTGGTCTTGGGCACGCTTGAACTTCTTCTCCATGCCAACGGCAGAGAGGTACGTGATGTGCGCGAGCTTGCGGGCGTTTGCAAGGCCGATGTCCGGTCTTGTCTTACCTTCTTCGTAGTAGTCGCCACCGTGGAAGTTTGGGTCTTGCGTGATGACATCGCGGGCCACCACTTCAAAGCCTAGCGCCTGACTCGAGAATCTGGGAGAGCTTGCAATCACGATGATGCGCTTCACCTGTTCCGGGTAGTAAATTGCCCATTTCATCGCCTGGAATCCACCCATGGATCCGCCGATGACGCTGTAGAATTCCTTGATGCCAAGACCGTCTGCAAGTTCCTTCTGGGCGTGAACCATGTCGCCTATCGTAATGGTAGGGAAGGTGCTGCCGTAGGGCTTGCCCGTGCGCGGGTTGATTGTTGCCGGGCCGGTAGAGCCCTTGCATCCGCCAAGGATGTTGCTGCAAACTACAAAGAATCGGTCTGTATCGATAGCCTTGCCTGGTCCGATGAGTTCGTCCCACCAGCCGGGCTTCTTGTCATTTTCGGTGTACCAGCCGGCGGCGTGCGCATCGGCGGTCAACGGCGAACAAACCCACACGGCGTTATCGCCGGCGGCGTTCAATGTGCCGTACGTTTCGTAACGGATGGTCAGGGCCGGGAGCGTCTTGCCGCTTTCCAGCAAAAAGCCCTGTTCACCATAATCCTTGTTGAAATCCTTGGGGATTACGGGACCAAACGATTTATGCAAATATTCACTCATATGCATAAAAAATAGTAAAATGTTTGGTTCTTGGTCGTTCGTCTCGACCCATTAGTTAAATGTCTTTCGATGATAGCTTTGCGACAATAACATTTATCTATTGTTACTTATACCATTGACTAATGACCAATTACTATTGACCATGGACTAATGACGAACAACTCCTTTGTAAATTCTTTTCGTGCGATTCTAGTCACGATTTTCACGCCCTCATTTTTGTAACTTGTTGATTTGTATATAGTTACGGATCCTGATTGGCGAAAAATGGTCAAAAATTCGGATTTTACAATTGATTTTGTCGGATACAGATGAGACGATTGTGTATGCTTTTTTGATGTTTTTCTTCAATCAAAGTAAGTTTTCGTTATTATATTTCTCACACATCGTGGGCTGATTGTGCCCTCAAGCTTTAACTTAAAGGACTAAAATGAAACGTCTCTCTCTCTTTGCTATGGCTCTCGTAGTCTCCGGCCTCGTTGCTTGCAACCAAGCTTCCGCTGGCGGTTCGTTCAACCAGCAGGCTCGCCTCGACTCCCTTGAAAAGGATTTCAAGCAGGTCAAGGAAGAATTTGAAATCTTCAAGTACGCTCTCGAAAAGCGCGGCATCTCGCTCGAACAGGCACGTGCAGAAATGGAAGCCGACAACAAGGTTTGGGACATCCCGGACGAAGACAGCCCAGTCTTTGGCAACACCAAGAGCCCGAAGCTCACGATTGTCGAATTCACCGAATTCCAGTGCCCGTACTGCTCTCGCATCGCTCCGGCTATGCAGGAACTCAACAAGAAGTACCCGAACGAAATCAAGTTCGTCTACAAGCACTTCCCGCTCAGCTTCCACTCCAATGCTAAGGCCGCTGCCGCTTCTTCTATCGCTGCTCAGAAGCAGGGCAAGTTCTGGGAATACCGCTATGCTCTCGCACCGCACTCCCGCGAACTCTCCGATTCCGTCTACCTCGCTGTAGCTAAGGAAGTCGGCCTCAACATCGAACAGTTCAAGAAGGACATGGTTCTCGATTCTGCTATGAACGCTCGCATCGACAAGGACTTCCAGTTGGGCGTCAAGGTCGGCGTTCAGGGTACTCCGAACTTCTACATCAACGGCAAGCGTCAGGACCGCTTCAGCCCGGATCTCGTCGAAAAGATGTTGAAGGAAGCCAAGTAATTACGTTTTCAGGCGTGCACGTTAAATCGATTGACGTGTGCGCTTTTTAATTTCCAAGTTTGTAATTTAAAATCAAAAACAACAAAAGGATGCACATTATGATTAAGCAATCATTGAAAGTTGCCTCGCTCGCCGTCCTCGGCTTGAGCGTTACAGCTGCAATGGCTCAGCCGAAACGTCCGCATCTGGCTGTGTACAAGTTCTTCGATGAACAGTACCGTCCGGGTGGATACGATTACTCTTACGGCGGCACGAGCAAGGGTGTCACCATCACCAAGTCTGGTGGTTACAAGTCCAAGGCTGCCTTGAACATCAAGTTGGACCCGAAGGAATACTCCGGTGCTTCCATCTGCCTTTACAACGAATTCTTCGACTTGAACAAGTACATGCTCGACTCCAAGGTCGAATTCATGATCAAGGGCAAGCATGGTGGCGAAGCCGTTAAGGTCGGCCTCCTCGACGAAGAAGTCTCTGACGGCAAGAAGACTCAGGTCGTGCTCCCGATGAACAAGTACATCGAAGGCGGCGCTGTGACGACGGATTGGAAGAAGGTTTCCATTCCTCTCGTGGACTTCCCGGACCGTGGTCTCTACTGGGACAACACCCGCAAGTCCGAATTCCCGTCTCGTATCGACTGGGACAAGATTGCTGAAATCCGCTTCTCCATTGACAAGAGCGCTGCAAGCGAATTCGAAGTCTGGGTAGATAACATCGAAATCGTGAAGGGCAACAAGAAGGCAGCCCCGAAGAAGCAGATGGTCTACTGGGATGAAAACAACGACATCATCGACGGTCCGAAGAATCCGGAAAAGCTCGATGGCAAGGCCAAGACGCTCGCTACGTTCTATGACAACCAGGTCAAGGGCTTCTCTTACAGCTACGGTGGTCTCACCGCTCAGCGTGAAGCTCAGTCCAAGACTCCGGGCAACAAGAACGTGCTCGCCATGTACATCGATAACAACGACTGGTCTGGCGTGACCTACTCTCTCGGTGAAGGCAAGTTCATTGACCTCTCCAAGGTTCGCGACAAGGGCGGTCTCTACTTCTGGATCAAGGGTAAGCTCGGCGGCGAAAAGCTTTACGTCGGTATCCTCGACAACCAGGGCAACGACATCAAGAGCCAGACCAAGGTCGGCCTCAACGACTGGATCAAGGTCTCCAAGGATTGGCAGCTCGCCAAGATTCCTCTCAAGCGCTTCACCGACAAGGGTAAGGCTTGGGACGCTAACAAGTCCGCTGAAGTCGCTAAGGACATCAAGTGGGACAAGATTCAGGAAATCCGCTTCTCTGTTGGCAAGGGCGAAAACGCAGGCGAACCGGGCAAGCCGGCTCCTGTGACGGTCTTCGTGGACCAGATCACCTTCACGTCCAACATCGACTGGGTGGACCCGGATCTCAAGTGGGATTCCTTCAAGTCCAACGCTCCGGACTACGTGATCTCCGACTTCGAAGGCAAGTTTGCCAAGGACAAGTGGGAACCGTCCACCGGTCCGAAGTCTCAGCTCAAGTTCAAGGTTGAAAACTGCGCCGAATTCAAGAGCAACTGCTTGAATATCGAACACTACCTCCTTGCTGACTGGGTTGACGTCGTGCTCGACATGCAGAAGAATGGCCGTCCGGCTGCTGACCGTGACTGGACCAAGCACTGGGGCCTCATGTTCGACGTGTACTCCGAGAAGGCTTGGCAGTCCATCACCGTTCAGGTTCAGGATGCTGGCAACGAAATCTTCGTTTCCAACGTCGGTGCTCCGAAGGGCAAAACCACAATCCTCGTTCCGTTCCGTACGTTCGGCAAGTTCCCGTACTATCAACCGCCTAACGCTGTTGAAAACGGTCTCTTCGACCTCAAGGGTGTAACTGCTCTCGACTTCAAGCCGAGTGGTGAAGGTACTGCAGGTGGCTTCAAGGTTGACAACATTCGTTTGACCAACCAGCGCGAAGTCAAGGCTAAGGAACGTCCGGCTGTCATCAAGGTCTTGGTGAAGGGCGAAAAGGATGTCCTCAACCCGAATATCTCTGGTGGCTTGTTCGGTATCAACGCCGCTCTCTGGGACGGCGACATGCTCGACAACAAGAACTTCAAGGTTCAGACTCGCGAATTTGCAAAGCGCATCAACCACGGCATTATCCGTTATCCGGGTGGTCTCCGTGCTGATGACGACCACTGGAAGGAAATCCTCGACAACCACGACTGGATGGTCGATACCGACGAATTCCTCGAATGGTTGAAGAAGACTGGCTCTAACGCCATGTTCACTGTGAACTTCGGTTCTGGCACGGAACAGGAAGCCGCTGCTTGGGTCAAGCACACGAACATCGACAAGAAGGCCGGCATCCTCTACTGGGAAATCGGTAACGAAATCTACGGTAACTGGCATCCGTATTACGAAAAGTATGGTAAGGACGGCGGTACCATCTATGGTAAGCGCGCTCGTAAGTTCATCGAAGCCATGAAGAAAGTTGACCCGACCATCAAGGTGGCTGTGCTCGGCGTTCTCGAAGGCGACTGGAACGAAAAGGTCCTTGCTGAAACGGGTGACATCGCTGACGGTCTTATCGTCCACCACTACCCGCAGCACTACGGTGAAGAAAACGACTTCGCTATGCTCTCTGCTCCGCAGACCCTCACTGCAATCTACGAACGTTTGCACAAGGTCGTCGACAAGTGGACTGCAAAGTTCAACAAGAGCAAGAAGATCGAACTCTGGCTCACCGAATGGAACTCTGTTGACTTCAACCCGGGTCCACAGACCTTGTCTGTCGAAAACGGCTTGTTCGTCGCTGACTACCTCGGTATGCTCGCTACTGAAAACGTCGACAACGCTCAGTACTGGGATATCCACAACGACATCACTCCGGAAGGCGGTGACTACGGTTACTTGACCCGTTCTGGTGAAGAATGCATGAACTGCCCGCGCCCGAGCTACTGGGCATTCCAGATGGCTTCCGACGCTCTCCGTGGCAAGCTCATGAAGACCACCATCAAGGGTGACGAAGACGCTCTCCTGACCGCTTACTGGACTGTAAACGGCAACAAGAAGCAGCTCCTCCTCGTGAACAAGAGCCCGTACAGCGAATTCGACATCAAGCTTGACATTCCGGGCTTCAAGGGCAAGGCCAAGGTCCAGACTTTGGACAAGACCTCCGAAAAGCTTAAGGAAGGCTGGGCAAATGACCCGTCCAAGAAGGCTAAGACTGTCGATATCTCTAAGGGTATCAAGGTCGGCAAGCGCACCCTTACTCTCATCACTTTGGAATAAGGTGTTGAGCTAAGGCTCGCAAACTAGATTCTCGAAATCTTGAAAAGGACTCCGCATTCGTGCGGGGTCTTTTTTATATTTAAATTATGAGACTTTGTATAAACCATTTTGTTTGGATTGTTTTTTGTATTCTGCTTGTATCGCATAACGTTTTTGCGGCAGAAGATACCTTGTGGGCAACGGATTCGTTACGTGCTTATGTGCAAGATGAAAAAACTCGTGCCGAAAAACTCCGCTCTGAAATGCTGAAGGCAATTGTAGAAGACCGCAATGAGGACATTAAGCAAATCGCTCGTGATATCGATGATTTTGATCAGTCGTCAATCGCTTATCCGGTATTCCTTACGAGAGAAAAATACCTGTTGAATTATTTCGTCCATAATTTCGATTTTTGGAGCAATGTTGATTCTGTCGATGTCTTGCGCAATATCGATTATGGTATCAAAGATACTTTGTTTGTGCTTTTGCGTTTCCATTATGAATCGGCGAAAATAGAGAAAACCCTTAAGAATGTTGAAAATAAAAGCGACCGTGCGTTTATCTATATCGTGCTGAATAGCCTGTTTGAAAAGCGCGACTTTGCAATGGATCTCTTGCTAAAAAAATACAAGTCGCATTTGACGAATCAAGAACAGCGGACTTATCTTGTTAATCGCTTTGAGATAAATGATCGTTCTGATGAGGATGTTGATGTGTCAAACACAATTTTTGTTGGTGCTGGAATTGTAAAACCAATGGGCGCTATTGCGGATACATTAAGCGTTATCGGCGTGGATATTAGCTGTGGGCAGGACTGGATCCGAAAAAATCTCATATATGAGTTGCTTGCCACTATACATTTTTTTAATACCAAGAAACCGCAGTCCTGGCGCTTTGTGGATTTGGGATTCGATTTTAACTTTGGCTATAAGTTCGTCAGTAAGAATAAATTCAATTTGTTTGGTGCTGCAAACGTAGGTATTGATTTTAATTATCTTGGAGACTTAAAAGATGAAAGTGGCAAAAATGTGTCTCCGATTCAATTTTATCCGACTTTTGGCGCAAATTTGATTGGTGATTTATGGGCAAGTAGTCACTCGGGAGTACGCCTTAGGGTTGGGGTGAGCAATCTCTGGTCCGATAAGGTCGTGAAGTCTTCGGGGGTTCGGCTGTTTGCGACCATCGAGTGGCTAGTTGATCGAGATAAGGTTATTGAGTAGGGTTCGTGGTGTAAACGATGTACAAGCTTTTCTTTTACTTTTTTTGCTTGATTCTGTTTTCTCACGGTGTGTGCGCTGCGGAAAGCGATTTCCGTAAATCCATGAAGCAGGAACAGGAAACGGTCGAGCTTTATCGAGCGCTGATGACGAAGGCTTTGGCCGAAGACCGTATAGACGACTTGAAATCAATTGTGAAAGAAGCGGAATCGTTTCAGAAAAATGCTAGGGCTTATCCGGTGTTTTATGATATGGAAAAAATGTTGCTCAGTTATTTCGTTAAGGACTATGAATTTTTGAGCAATGTGGATTCTGTAAAGGATTTTGTGAAACATGGATACTATTACGACCCCTTTCGGGACCTGTTGTATGCGAAGTTAAAAGCGCTGATAAATTCCGGAAAGCTCAAAGAAACTCTTAAAGATGTCGAAAACGAAAGTGACCGTGCTTTTATTTACCTCTTTCTGAGAGGTTGTTTCGAAAGCAAGGAAACGATGACGCCGCTGGTTGAAAAGTACAAGTTCCAAGTGACTAAGCGGAAACAGCTTACTTATCTAGTGCGTAGGTTCTGGTTCCGGAAGGAGTTTGATTTGGAACATTTCTTGGCTGCTTCTGTTGGGGGAGGCCTGGTTGTGCCCTTTGGGTCGTTATCAGACAAGGTCAATCTTGGGGGAGCGATGGATGTTGCGGTTGACTATATGAGCGATAAGCACTTTTACGAGGGGTTCCTTCTCATAAATGGAAGCGGTGTTGTTAATCCGGATTCCTTGCAGTTCTTTGATATAGGGTTGATTTTTAATTATGGTTATCGGTTTTTCAAAAAGAAATATCTGAACTTGTACGGTTATGGGAGTGTTGGTCTTGGATTTGATGGACTGAACGCTTCTGAAGAAGAGATGAAAAACGGGAATCTCGATTTGCCTTCGCAAGTCTACCCGTCATTGGGTGCAGGGCTTATTGCGGATGTGTTTTTTACGGAGGTGAAGAAGGATGGCAATGGTTCGCTTCATGGAATTCGTTTTAGGGCAGGCGTAAAGAACGTCTGGGCGCACAATGCTCTGAAGGCATCGGGGGCTCGGCTTTTTGTGTCTATAGAATGGATTGTTCACCAGCACTGCGAGGTCCCGGCCAAGTTCGATTACTCGTTTAGAGAAAATTGGACGGAATGAAAAAGAACACCATCTCATTGAGATGGTGTTTAGTGGATGATGCAGGGGTCGAACCTGCGACCCGCTGATTAAGAGTCAGCTGCTCTACCAACTGAGCTAATCATCCATGATTTGGTCGCCTTTCAGCAATGTCATTTTGCAAAAATCAAAAGCCGCAGTTTCAAAGTTCGTTAGATTCCGCTTTCGCTTTCAAAAACGCTTAGCTTTGTCTGACGCTTTTGTATTTGCAATACCTTGCCTTTCGGTTTGGTATTTAGTGGATGATGCAGGGGTCGAACCTGCGACCCGCTGATTAAGAGTCAGCTGCTCTACCAACTGAGCTAATCATCCATGATTTGGTCGCCTTTCAGCAATGTCATTTTGCAAAAATCAAAAGCCGCAGTTTCAAAGTTCGTTAGATTCCGCTTTCGCTTTCAAAAACGCTTAGCTTTGTCTGACGCTTTTGTATTTGCAATACCTTGCCTTTCGGTTTGGTATTTAGTGGATGATGCAGGGGTCGAACCTGCGACCCGCTGATTAAGAGTCAGCTGCTCTACCAACTGAGCTAATCATCCATAGTCGCTTAGGACGGGCTCAATTTTAGAAATATTGAAAGCGATTGGCAAGGGGAAAGTGCGAATTTTTTGAAAAAATTTAAGCACATTGACATGCTAGGCTTTTCTAGTTAAATTTTCGTCAAAATTTCTTTATCCTGAACATCGGGGAAATCATGAAAAAAGCGTTTTCTGCCCTTTTATTCACGGTCTTGATGGCTGTGGGTACATTTGTTGCCTGTAGCAATGAATCTAGCGATGAGACTCTCCCAAGAGAAATCATTACGGAGGTCAACTCGATTTACGAACTTGGAATATGTGGTGATGAAAATGAAGGCGATACAGTTTATGCCAAAAAAGAAGATGCTGATTACTATTGCCACAGCGAAAACTGGATTCCTGTTTCCAAGAAAGATTCTTTAAGTTCTGCAAAATCATCTAGTAGCAAGGCCAGTTCCTCGTCCAAGGGTAAGGACGAACTCTCGAATTTTACGGAACTCTGTAAGGCTTCCGGTGGTACCGCAAAAGACGGGGCTTGCGTCTGTAACAAGGAACTCTGCGACGTCGGTGCAGTCTGTAACACAATCACGGGTGTCTGCGGAAACCGTAGCAAGCCCTCCGATATATCTTCGGATTCCAAAAAAAGTTCTTCTTCTGTAGCCGCTTCTTCTGAATCTAAGTCTACCTCCTCCTCCTCGGCGTATGCCCCGACCTTTACCGACCTGTGCAAGGCTTCTGGTGGTTCTATGAAAGATGGCGCCTGCGTCTGTAAGGGTGATGTCTGTGACGAAGGTGCCGTTTGCAACACTGTCACGGGTGCTTGCGGAAACCAGGTCAAGCTCAGCTCATCCTCTGTAGCCGCCTCTTCTGAATCCAAGTCAAGCTCTTCCTCGGCATCTGCTCCGACCTTCGATGACTTGTGCAAGGCTTCTGGCGGTACCGCGAAAGACGGTGCTTGCGTCTGCAAGGAAACTGCTTGTGACGAGGGTGTTCTTTGCAATATTAAAAGCAAGGAATGTGCAAACAAAAATGCAATTGAAATTGAATGCAGCGATAGTTTCACGAACTCCTGCTCTAATAGCCCTGCAAATATCGGTATCGTAAAAGAATGTGTAAAAGGTGTTATTGTGAACCGCTCGTGTGGCTTGGTCTCCTGTAACGAAAAGGGCACGGATTGCGGCGAATGCCTCGACAACGTGCAGACCTGCACCGAAGACAAAAACTTCAAGGCGACGGTCACCCGCTGCGAAAAGGGCACGAAGGTGACCGAGAGCTGTAACGGAAAATCCTGCGACCCGCGCGACAACGGTTGCGGCGAGTGCACGAACTACGAACACACCTGTACCAACGATGACGAAGGAAAGGGAACCGTCTACGAGTGCGTCGCCGGCGAAGCTAAGAAAGCCGTTTCCATATGCGGCAACAAGTCGTGCCGTACCGACAAGGCCATCTGCGGCGAATGTCTTAACGGCGAACTGAGGTGCGACAACGACATCAACAACAACGCCATCATGTACAGGTGCGTCGACGGGCAATGGGAAAGGCTCCATAACAAGTTCGACCCGCTCGACAAGGAGTATTACAAATGTCCCGTCGCTTGTAGAGAAGGCTACCCTATAGATAAGATGATAGACCAATGCAACACGGATCAATGTTCTGATTGCGATCCTTGCTGGGGACGTTCCGAAAGTGGATGGGACGATTTCAATCCCTGCTACAACGAAGAACGTTGCAAGCAAATTCTCAAGGACGAAGACCCCGACTATCCGCCGTTCAGAAGTTTCGAGACGAAACAGAAATGGAAGGAACTGATTCCTAGTAAAAAGATGGCCGCAAAAACCGTTCACGGGTACAACTGGATGAATCACAAACCAGTTTCCGATCCTAAAGAACGCGTGGAAAATTTCGAATTCGACCTTACTAACGAGACACGCCGCGTATCGTGCAACGCCCTGGGAACCTACTTCGGAGTTTGCCACAACTCCCTCCAGACCTGCATCAACACAAGTTATCACGAAGGCGGATTCATGGTGGTCTGCTCCAACGGGGAGCTTGTCGACACCGATGGCAACAACGACGGAATCGCTTGCAATTGCGAAATAACGGAAAGCAACGCCAAAGGATGTTGCTACACCAGAAGTGCCTGCTTCAAGTCAACCAACTGGGCTACAGACCGCTGCGCTAAGCCCTCAAAAAAAGACGAAGAAGACGTGCTAAAATGAGCCTTAACTCCAACCGTCTAGACGCTTTTCTTTCGCACCTCGGGGTAGAACGGAATCTATCCCCGGTGACGATTCAAAGCTATCAGGAGGATTTGAGGCATTTTATCGCCTGGCTTGACGAGAACTGTATTGACCTTAAGGACCTGCAGCCCGAAAAGCTGGACGAATTCTTGACGCTTACGGCGGGGCAGGAGGAATATTCCCCGACATCTGTCGCAAGGCATTTTTCGAGCTTGCGCGGGTTCCTCAAGTACATGCAGAACCAGGGCGAGTACGACTACAGCACGGAATCGATGCTTTCGACGCCTAAGCTTGGACATTACCTGCCTCAGTACCTGACTCGTGAAGAAATCGACAGCGTTTTTGAGAGTGCAGCGAACGGTAAGAATCCGCTCCGTGATACGGCTTTGATTGAGCTCATGTACAGTGGCGGGCTTCGTATTTCGGAAGCGCTTGGCATCAAGCTTTCGCAAATTGACCTTGAAAATGAATGGCTCATGCCGATTGGCAAGGGCAATAAGCAGCGTCTTGTACCGCTTGGGAGCAAGGCAAAGGAAAATCTCCGAGCCTGGATTGAAGAAGGGCGCCCTTTAACGCATCCGACAACGGACAATATCATCCTGAATGCGCATGGTAAGCCGATGAGCCGTATGGGCGCCTGGAAAATTGTGCAACTGCATACGATGCACTTGAGCAAACAGGTTTCGCCGCATACGTTCCGCCATAGCTTTGCGACGCACTGCCTGGAGGCGGGTATGGACTTGCGTGTATTGCAAGAACTGCTCGGCCATGCGGATATCAGCACTACGCAAATTTACACGCACGTCGATAAAGACTTTATCAAGCAAGAACACCGCAGTTTCCATCCGAGGGAGATGGGCGGGAAGTAGGCTACTTTTTACTAAAACTTTGTATATTTATCGTATGCGAGTTTGTGTAAAATGTTTTGCTTTTTTGAGTGCTTTCACGCTGTTTTTTGTGTGTAATGTTTTTGCCGAGGCATCGACTTCGCGCGATTCAGTGATGAACTTGTTTGTTCATGATTATAGAGAGTCGAATTTCTTGGATTCGTTAAGCGATCTTGAAAAATATGACCCGTCCGAAATGGTAAGGCAAGATATTGACGATGTCAGGTCTTTGCGCATTTCGATGATGAATGCGCTAGAACACGATGATATTGACAGCTTGAAAAAGCTAGTAGAGGCGGCCGAGGCTTTTGAAAAGTCATCATCAACGATTGTGATTCACGATGGCGAAAAGCTTTTGCTGAAATATTTTTTAGGTGACTTTGAATCTCTCTGTAATTTAGACTTTGTATCGCATTACAATAACTGGTATGAACATATTTATGGAGCGTTCCATCAGGCTCTTTACAATAAAATGCACGAAGAACTGAAGTCCGGAAAGCTTGAAGAAAAACTTGAAAGCATAAAAAACGAAAGCGATAGAAATTTTGCTTTTATTGTGTTGAATGGCTACTTCTGTAATAAGGAAAAAACATCAGCGCTGATTGAAGAACGTAAGTACAAGCTGAAAAATCGCAAACAGCTGGAATACCTTGTGGATACGTATTGGCGAAAAGATGTTTTAGATTCGTCTCGTGCTGCTTCATATTCTGTTGGAGCTTCTTACACAGTTATGTTGGGGAATGTCTCGAAAAAAGTGGATAATGCTTTTGGCTTATACGCCGGCTCCGGTGCGATAATAGACAATTATTATCTTGAATTCTCGATAAATGGCCATGTGGGGGATAACAGCGTTCGCGATTCTCTTTATTTTTTCAATGTCGGGATTGAAGCTAATTTTGGCTATGTATTCCTCAATCAAAAAGATACTCGCTTCAGTGGCTATTTAACAACTGGCGTAGGTGTAAATACATTTTCTTTCAAGGGCGATAATAGTAAAGAGAAAAAGAAAAGCGATTGGCCAACTCAAGTTTATCCATCGTTTGGTGGTGGCTTTGCTTTTGATTTTTTCCCCATTGGTTCGTTTGAAAAAAGGGCGGGACTCCGCTTTAGAGCTGGCGTAAAGAATATTTTTAGCGGTAAGACTGTTCACGCTTCTGGCGTTCGGCTTTATACATCTATTGAGTTTGTGGGGTCTTTGGGTATGCATAAATCGATAAAATTTGATTATCCCAATACGGAGCGTTAATGGTTATGATAAGGTTTTTATTTGCGATTTGCTTGATTCTCTTTTCGTACGGATTTTCTTACGACGATGTCATTGTTGATGCCGGATCTGTGGCGAAAAAGCTGGAAACCGCACCTGTAGCATACTATGGATCGCTGGTCAGTGATAATGGATTTAATCAAGATCAATTAATCAAAATAAATTTTGAAAAAGATTATCCGCAAGTCCATAAATCTTTTGTGGAATGGTCGGAACTAAAGACTGCCCGTATAAAGCGCGATTTAGCAGAAGCTCCTGAAATTGTCCGCAAGACTTTTAATCTACTCTTGAAAAAAGAGTTTACTGGATTTTATATTATCCATAAAATCGTTCGTGTCGATAAAGTTTATAACAAGACTTCGAAGACTTGGGAAAATCCAAAACCTGAGGATAAGAAAAAAGTCCTAACGCAGTTTGCGTATATTGGCCCGGATATTGTAAGGGATTCCTCTTCGTTTAAATTGATAGAACGAGTGTTGACGATCCCTTATATGGGTTCTGAAGATGTTCCGTTGAAACGTGTGTTTTTCATAGACGGCGTCTCGGCTCCGGTTGCTTTTTTAGAGGATCGTTATCTTGAAAATGTACAGTTTTTCCCATATCGCTTGAATTACACTGTTGAACCGAACTACGCTATTGAAATCCGTGAACGTATGGAAAAACTCGTGAGTGATGGGGCGTATAAGGCGGCTACACTTTTGGCCGATTCGGCGGACTTGTCTCTACATTCAAAAGCTCTTTTGAAGTTCTTGAGTGAGGATTATGATTTTATTGCAAATGAAGATTCTCTATCGGATTATTGGGTGACTCAAAATAGCTACAATTACGAGGATGGTTTGGATCATCTTTTAAAATGGGTTGGAAAAAGAATTTATCGTGAAAAATTCAGATGCGAAGATTTGCCAAAGTTCCCTGACCGTGATAATGAATTACTTTGCGTCACTATCGAAAATATTGCTTTAGGGAAGTATCCTGGGGAAACTATCAAAAGAATAAACGGGGTTGGAATTGCTTTAGGTGGAGATTTGGGTATTCCATTCTTGGTGGGCGATTTCCCCGATTATAAACCATTCCTTTATTTTGATGTTGGCTTTGGGGTGCGCATATATGATGTTGTCGTAGCCTTTGAATTTACTAGCCGTGCCATGGATGCAAAATGCGATTCCTGTGGTAATTTTGACTATGGAATCCAATCAAGACTTGGCTATCGCTTATTTGAAACTAAGTATTTTGAAGGCGTTGCATTTGTAAATGTTGGTGGCGCATTTTATGTTGTTCCCGATAAAGAAGATGAAAAGCGAAAGAATAAGCAGGAAGGCTATTTCCGCTATGGGGCGGGCGCGTATGTAGATTTGCTGGTCCCGAGTTTTGTCGGAAAACAAATGCCTGAGGGAGACCCGCTTGCGGGGCGTGTCGCATTCCGCTTGAAGGCGGGATTTCATAATATGAAAGCGTCGAAATATGGCCATGCTGATGGAATTTCTCCCTATATTTCGCTTGGCTTATGGATTCGCGGAGATTTTGTGGGTAGTCGTTAGGGATGAATTCAAAATTTTATATAGTTTTGAGTTTGCTTTGTGTGTTGCTTATGCCGTTCGGTATTTATGCTGCCGCGAACTCAGAAAAAACGGTTTCGCTAGATTCGGTAATGAATTTATTTGTTCAGAATACGGATGAATCGACTATAGAACCTGATTCTGCAGTACTGGCCCAAAGAGCGCTTTACCTGAAATTTTTGAAAGAAAAGGCCGAAGCCGATTCGCTTCGAAGTGCGATGCAAGTTACATTAGCCGAGAAACGCTATGGAGATTTCAAGAAGATTGTTGATGAGGCGGAAACCTTCGAACGGGCTTGCCCTCCGCATCAGGTGATTTGGAATAGTGAAAAACTTTGGGTAAAGTATTTTGCCAATGATTTTGCATTTTTAAGTAATATCGATTCGGTGGATTCTTATAAGCACACCACTTCTCGATATGGCTTTTACGCTGATTTGTTTCGTTCTGAGATTGAATTAGGAATGTTTGATAAAAGCCTTGAAGAAATCGAAAATGAAAGCGACCGAACTTTTATACGTCTTTTGCTTTTGAAAATGATAGATCCCAAGAGTAATATTTCAGATTTGATTTTAAAGAATAAGTCGAAAATTACAAAAACAGATCAAATGCATTATCTTGTTGAAAATTATTGGGATATGACTGCTCTTGATGAACGTAGCTATTTTGGCATTTTTCTAGGTGTTCCTTATTCGCTGTATTTGGGCAATATTTCAAAACACGTTAAGTCTAGCTTTGGAACCAAATACGGCTTGAATGGCTCTTTAGGCTTTGATTTTGTCTTTGATAACTTTTTACATGAATTGAGTATAGACTTTAATTATGGTGGATATAAGGATGTAGATTCTTTATACTTTTATGATTCGAATGTTGATTATAATTTGGGCTATACATTCTTGAACATGGAATACTTGCGCTTATATGGCTTTATATCGATTGGCGTGGGTATAAATCAGTTGTTTTGTGAAAACTATGAAGACGATGCGTGCCCAGATAAAAAAGTGAACCATTATTTTTCGTATGGCGCTGGTGGTATGGCTGATGTACTTTTCACAAAAAGACGTCAAATCCAGTTTGGAGTTCGCCTAAGGACTGGGATCAACAATGTTTGGGCTGATGACCTTTTGAATGCTTCTGGACACAGATTTTACGCTTCTGTTGAATTCCTTTTTCTTTATTATAAAGAAAAGAAACTGAAATTTGAATATTGAAATGGTGAAATATTTGTATGACCATGAGAAAAATAATTGTCTTATTGTTGTTGCTTTTGCTCCATAGCTATGCTGAAGAATCGGTTGCTCAGAAACTAGAAAAGGCTCCGATTGCCTATTATGGCGCGAACCTTGAAAGTGTTCTTTATTCGATAGATGACAAGCAGAAACTTGAATTGAAGTTGGCAAAGAATTACCCTGAAGTTTACAAGACTTTTATCGGTTGGGCCGATTACAAGCAAAAATTGTTGAACGAACGTTTGGATCAAGCTCCCGAAAAATACCGCCACGTATTTGAGAAAAGAAATGCGGCGATGGAACAACATGGATTTTTCCTAGTACATAATTTAGTTCTTGTTGAAAAAATCTATGACAAGAACTCGAAAACATGGATTTCTCCAAAACCTGAAGAGGCTAGAAAAAGCCTGTTTTATATGGCTTATGTCGGTGTAGATATTTCGAAGGATTCTACTTGGAAAATTTCTCAAAGATTGATAAGTCTTTTGCCAAACGATGATAATCAAATTCTTGGTAACGTGGGTAAAAAAAGAATATTTTTCCTTGATGGATTTTCTCAGGAGTGCGATGATTTGACGGAATCGTCAACCTTGGAAAACCTGCATTATCATCCGGTTCGTTTAAAGTACGATGTCCCTGAAAATCCGGCTGTGAAAATCCGAGAAAAGATGCAGACGCTTGTAGAACAAGGTGATTATGAGTCTGCAGCTGTTTTGGCGGATTCGGCAGATTTGTCGCCTCGCTCCAAAATTATCATTAAAATTTTAAATCGTGATTATGAATTTGTTGAGAATAAAGATTCGACAATGTACTATTTGGATAACTATAATGATTTTTATTATGTCGATAAACTAGATTCTGTCTTGGATAGGGCTGTTTTTAGCATGTATGAAAAAGATCCGTATTGCGATATTGTAGAAAAAGTTGCTTTGTATAAAAAGCCTGTGCCGATTTATACTAAAGAGGATAATGCTAATCTAAATAGCTCTATTGATATTGGACGGCCAACTTTGAAGGGTGATTTCCCGAATTATGATCCATTGCTTTATGTAGGAATCAATTTAAATTTTTCTATGGAACCGTGGGTTTTCGGGATTGAATGGACTTTTCACGTCTTAGAGTCTCGATGCGATTCTTGTGGGAAACTTGATATTGGAATTCAGGGATTATTGGGTTTTTTGTGGTTGAAATCTAAATATATAGAAGGTGTTGTCTTTGGTAATTTGGGCTCTGCTAGCTTTGTATATGGGGATGCTTATATCCGCTATGGGGTTGGAACCTATTTTGATTTACTTTTTCCAAGCTATATAGGGAAACCAGTTTCATCAACCAAAGAAAAAAAACGTTATGGTGTACGGTTGAAATTAGGTTTGCTTAATATGAATAATACGAAGCGAGGGCGTGCCCAGGGTATTTTGCCTTATGTTTCTCTTGGCTTTACTTGGCGTTGGGTTTGGGGAATGGAATCGACATTTGAACCATCTTATAGACCGAGAAAGTATAATTTGACTGATCGCTCAACGGAACTGGATTATGTCGATATTGACTGAATGGTGAATTTTCTAAATTAGTGGAATATGAAGCGCCTCCTCGTTTTATTGATGCTTGCATTGTCAGTGGCTGTTTCGGCAACTTGGGCCGGACCGCTTTCTGCTCCGTTTACGCACGACGGGCTGTTTGCAAATGCGTCAATGGGAATGGGGTATGCGTCTTTTGAAAATGCCGATGGTGAGGAATCCTTGACGGCAAATGGTTTCGGTGCAAGGATTCATGGAAAACTTGGTTTTTATGTCGTGCAGGATTTGGCGTTGCATGCGAATTTGGGATACGTGATGTATTCTAATTTCCAAGAGGCGCGCTATGGACTTCCGACTTATATGGATCACGATTTTTACGTGCTGAGTTCCGTTTATTTAGGCGTTGGCGCAACGTATTATGTACCCGGGTGGAACAATGTGTTTATTAGCGGGGCATTGGGCTTGACGGGTTATAACCTGAATTGCCATAAATATTCTGGGAATACGGGGCTCAGTGCGCTTAGCTTTGATATTGAAGTGGGCAAGGACTGGTGGGTTGGTGAACATACCGCTATTGGGGTGTCGCTGGCCTATAATTCGGGTGAATACTGGTCCGATGACGATGGCGTATTCCGCTCGTCTTCCGTGATGCTTTTGTTCTCGGTGACGCTCAATTAAAAAATGCCGGCTTTACAGCCGGCGCGTAATTTAAATGGAGATTCCCGCTCGGAGGCGGGAATGACATCATTCCTAATTCCGAATTAGTCCTTATCTCTCGAGCTTGAAGTAGACTGCTGCAAGAGGCGGAAGCTTGATGTTCAAGCTCCACTGGCGATTCTGCCACGGAATGTCTTGCGTCCAGACTTCACCGAGATTGCCGACGTTAGAGCCTCCGAACATGGCTGCATCGGTGTTGAAAATTTCTTTCCAAGCACCGCGAGCAGGTGCGCCCAAACGGTAATCGTTACGGACAACTGGCGTGAAGTTGAATACGCAGAGAATCATGTTGCCGTGGTCATCTTTACGGACGAAGCTTACGATGGAATTGTCGGCATCGTCGCACCAAATCCATTCAAAGCCGGTGTAGTAATGGTCGATTTCCCACAACGGAGCATTTTCCTTGTAGATGTGGTTCAAGACCTTCATCATTTCGAGGAGCTTGCCGTGGCTATCCCAGCTGACCAAGTGCCAGTCAAGCGAACGCTTTTCGTTCCATTCGCGGAACTGACCGAATTCGTTGCCCATGAAGTTGAGCTTCTTGCCCGGGTGTGCGTACTGGAATGCGTAGGTGAGGCGGAGGTTTGCAAACTTCTGCCAGTTGTCGCCAGGCATCTTGCCGAGCATGGAACCCTTGCCGTGCACCACTTCGTCATGGCTGAAAACTTGTATGAAGTTTTCAGAATAAGCGTAGACCATGCTGAATGTAAGCTGGTTGTGGTGGTACTTGCGGTGGATTGGTTCGTGCTGGATGTAGGAGAGGAAGTCGTTCATCCAACCCATGTTCCACTTGTAGTGGAAGCCGAGACCGCCCTGCTCTGGCGGGCGAGTGATGCTCGGGAAGCTTGTCGATTCCTCGGCGATGAGGATGGCATGCGGGGTCAAGCGACCCATGATGCTGTTCAAGTGCTTCAGGAATTCGAGCGTGTCGTAGTTGATGTTGCCGCCGTCCTTGTTCGGTACCCATTCGCCCGGGCCCTTACCGTAGTCGAGGTAAAGCATGGATGCAACAGCGTCGACGCGGAGACCGTCGCAGTGGAATTCCTTGAGCCAGTACATCGCGTTTGCGATGAGGAAGTTCTTGACTTCGTTACGGCCGAGGTTAAAGATGTATGTGCCCCAGTGCGGGTGTTCGCCCTGACGCGGGTCGGCGTGCTCGTAGCAGGCGGTGCCGTCGAAACGTCCGAGAGCGTGAGCATCCTTCGGGAAGTGGGCCGGAACCCAGTCCAAAATCACGCCAATTTCGTTCTGGTGGCAAAGGTCCACAAAGTGGCGGAACTGGTCCGGCGTACCGTAGCGGCTCGTGGGGGAGTAGTAACCGGTAACCTGGTAGCCCCAGGATTCGTCGAGCGGGTGTTCGGCGAGCGGCAAGAATTCCACGTGCGTGTATCCCATTTCCTTGAGGTACGGGATGAGGCGTTCGGAGAGTTCATCCCAGTTGAGGAAACGGTCCGGATTAGCCGGGTCGCGACGCCAGGAACCGGCGTGGACTTCGTAAATGTTCATCGGAGCGCCAAAGACCTTTGTGGCCCAGTGCGTCTTCATGTAAAGATCATCGCCCCATTCGTAACCGTCGAGGTGTGTTGTGATGGAGGCTGTTGCCGGGCGGACTTCGGCGAGCTTTGCAAGCGGGTCCACCTTCACATGGAGGTTCCCGTCGGCGCCGTGAATTTCAAAACGGTAGAGTTCGTTTTCACCAAGATTCGGAATGAAGATTTCCCAAATGCCCGAGGCACCGAGCATGCGCATCTGGTGACGGCGGCCGTCCCAGCTGTTGAAGTTGCCGACCACAGAAACGGCACGAGCGTTCGGAGCCCAAACGGCAAAGTGTACGCCCTTGAATCCCTGGTGCTCGATGAGGTTAGCGCCGAGCTTGCGGTAAAGTTCGTAGTGCGTGCCTGTTGCAATCAGGTGGCGGTCAAAGTCGCTGAGGACCGGCAAGAATGCATACGGATCGACGAGAGTGTATTCGATGCCGTCGCCCTGCTTGATGATGAGCTTGTAAAAGAACGGCTTGTATTCCAAGTCGAGGATTGCTTCGAAAAATCCAGTGTCGCCAAGCTTCACAAAATCAAATTCTTCAGTGCCGTCGCACGATTCACCGCGGATAAAGCTAGCCTGCGGCTGGTAGGTGCGGATGACGGTCTTGATCCCTCGATCGGTTTCGAGCGGGTGGATACCTAAAATTGAAAACGGGTCTTTAGTCTTGAAGTCCCAAATTGCCTGCATGTTTTCTGCGGTCAGGCTCGTGAAATCGTTCCATTCCATAGATTTTCTCACTTAATGTTTTAACGCAAAGAAAAATAACATAAAATGGGAATGTTATGCGAATAATTGCAATAAAAACCGTAATATTTGGATTATTATTACATTTGTATCGAATGGAGGCTTACAATGGCTGTAGTGATGGAAGAAAATGCAAATCCGATGAAGTTTGAAAAGCTTTTTAAGGTGACGCCCGAGATGATTGATGAAAACAAGCACATGAACAACGTTTGGGCGGTGCAGTGGGTCCAGGATATTTCGATTGCTCATTCGGATTCCGTTGGAGCAACGGATGTGATGTACCAGTTCGGTTGCGGTTGGATGATTCATACGCAGTTTGTGGAATACAAGAATCAGGCGTTCTTGGGCGATGAAATCCGTGGTACGACTTGGGTCGCTGGCTACAGCAAGGTCGCGAGCGTACGCAAGTGCCGCTTTGAACGCGTTTCCGATGGCAAGGTCGTGTTTGAATCCGAAACGCAGTGGGTTCTCATGGATATGAAAAAGGGAAGGCCGTTTGCCATCCCTCAAGAAATCAAAGACCGCTTTCAAGTGAAGTAAGGTTGAATGTCATGCCCGACTTGATCTCTTTGACTACTTGCAGCTTGCTGCTTAGTAGTCATGATCCGCGAATGGGGAGGGCATCTCCTTTATAACTTCGTCCCTTTCACAATGCGATAGAGCGTTTCGAGCTCTTTCGCATTTAATATTTTCGGCACGGGGTAAAGCGGGTTTGCTTCCTTGCTTGCCGACTTCGCGAGTCTTGGAATGTCCTCTGTTTGGATAAATTCTAAGTGCTCCTGAATGTCCATCGAACGGTTCAGCTCGCGAATTTGCATAATGAAGACTTTGGATGCTTCATGGTTGTCGAGCTCTGCCGGGACGGCTCCAATGGCTTTTGCAAAGAATCCGAGGCGCGTTTCGCAAGTTTCACCGTAGAACTCTAGAACGTGGGGGAGAATTACAGAGTTTGCAAGCCCGTGAGGTGTGTGGTACATACCGCCAAGGCTATGTGCAATGGCGTGAACGTAGCCGACGTAAGCGCGAGTGAATGCGTACCCAGCGAGGTATGCCGCTTTCTGCAGGTTTTCACGAGCCTTGATGTTGTGACCGTCGCGATAGGCGTTCTGGATATTTTCGAGAATCAGGCGGCCAGCCAAGATGGCTGCTTCGGCACTTCCGTCGAAATTGCTGTTGCCAATGTAGGCTTCAATGGCGTGCGTGAGCGCATCCATGCCGGTGGTGGCTGTAAGATTTGGGGGTAAACCAAGCGTGATATTGGCATCGAGAATCGCAAGACGCGGAATCAAGACGAAATCGTTAATCGGGTACTTCTCATGTGTCTGCGGATTAGAAATCACGGCGGCCACAGTCGCTTCGCTCCCTGTCCCCGCCGTTGTCGGGATGGCTACGAGATACGGGATCTTGCGAAGAACGCGTAGCGTCCCTCGCATAAACGAAATCGGTGTCCAACGTCTAACAATGCGGATGCCCACGCCCTTTGCGCAGTCAATGGCAGAACCGCCACCAAATGCGACGAGCCCTTTGCATTTGTTCTTGCGATAAATGCGTGCTGCATCGTTGATATTGTCGATGGTCGGGTTGGGGATGGTCTTGTCATAAATGGCGTACTTGATTCCCGCTTCTTCCAAGTATTTCTTGATGTTTTGGAAGTGCTCGCTCTTGGCCAAGAACTCATCGGTAACGAGCAAAACGTTTTCGATGTCGTTTGCCTTGAGGTGCTTGGGAAGTTCGCTTAAAGTCCCTGCTCCGTGAATAAGTTGCGGCTCGCGCCATGGCATAAAGTGTACGCCAACAAAGAACGCTTTTTGGAATGCTCGGCAGGCGAATCTGTAAAGGAAAGATGCCATAAGTGACCTCCTACATCGACTTTAAAAAGCGCAAAGCTTTTTCTGCAAAATTTTGAATTTTAGAACGCAAACAACCCGGAATAATTCCATAGGGCGGGTGGAAAAATGTCACCGCATCGAACCCTTTCTGCTCCATGATATTGCGTTCGTGGCTAAACGTCTTGAATCCGAAAAATCCGTGGTAATTGCCTGTACCGCTCATGCCCACGCCGCCAAAGGGAACTTCCAGATTCTCGATTTGGATAATGGTGTTGTTCACGCAGGTGGAACCTGATGTGGTATGGCTCAAAACGTAATTGATATCGCGTTTGTTTGTTCCAAAGATGTACAGCGCAAGCGGTTTTGGACGGCTTTGCACAAAAGCAATCGCTTCGTCAAGATTCTTATAGGCGATAATCGGCATAATCGGTCCGAAAATTTCGGACTTCATAATTTCCATGTCGGGCGTGACATTTGTCAGTACGGTGACTGGCGTGTAGCAATTTTCGATATCGCTCACTCCGCCGATGACTTGCTTAGCGCCTTTGGCAATTGCATCCTTGATGAGTGCGGCATGGCGCTCTGTGGCGCGCTTGTCGACGATGTGTACAAGGTCTTTGCTTTCGTGACGCTTGGCTTCGGTATCGCCGAATCTGCGTTTGATATCTTCGGCAAAAGCTTCTGCAAATTCCTGAACTTTGTCTTCGGGGCAAAGGGCATAATCAGGCGCAATGCAGGTTTGCCCGCCGTTCAAAGTCTTGCCCCAGGCAATTTGCTTGATATGCTTCTTGACGTTTATGCCGGGGAGCAAAATCGTGGGCGATTTTCCGCCAAGTTCAAGTGTAATGCTGGCGTGGTGCTTGGCCGCCATTTCTGCAATGTGTGCGCCGACCTTCGGACTCCCCGTAAAGAATACATGGTCAAACGGGAGTTCTAATAACTTGTCTCCAATTTCAGCCCCTTCACCTTCGATGAGTGCGATTTCATTTTCTGGGAAATTTTCTTTAAACATCTTCACGAGAACTGCGCTCACGTGCGGTGTCTTGTGCGATGGCTTTGCCATAATCACGTTGCCAGCCGCAATTGCCGAAATAATCGGGTTCACGAGCAACAAAAATGGATAGTTCCACGGCGCAAAAATCAGCACACGACCTTTGGGCTCGTAGTGGAGGCGGCTTTTGGAGGTGGGCAAAAAGAACACGCGACTTGCACTTTTGTCCTTCATCCATTTTTTCAGATGGCTGATGGTGTGGTCGATTTCTTCAATCGTCGGAAAAATTTCGCTGAGCCAAGCTTCGAAACGGGGCTTATGGAAGTCCTGCCAAACTGCTTCGTAAAACTCTTCCTGATGCTTCACGACGGCTTCGCGAAGCTTTTTCAGTTTTTGAATACGCTCTTTGGCACTCGTCTGGGCTATTTTCCAGCGATTTTCCCCTTGAGCATCAAAAATCTTTTTGATATCTATCCCATGTATTTCGTTCATACTCAATAAGATAGAACATATTGGGCAAAAAAGGCGTTTTAGGTGGCGAAAAACAAAGCTTTTTTAAAAATTTTTCTGTTTCATCTATTCATGTATTTTTGTAAATTGAAACTATGGGTTCCATAATTAAGTATAAAGGCAAAGTCCCGCAGGTGGGCGAGCGCGTGTTTATCGCCGAAGGCGCATGCCTCGTGGGCGATGTGAGCATTGGCGATGATTCGTCCGTGTTTTACAATGCGGTGTTGCGTGCCGATTTGGCAGAAATCAAAATTGGCAAGCGTACAAATATCCAGGATAATGTGAGTGTCCATGTTTCGACGGGTGTCGGGGTAAGCATTGGCGACGAGGTGACTGTTGGTCATGGTGCGGTGCTTCACGGCTGTACAATCGAAGATAACGTTCTCGTAGGCATGGGTGCAATTATCATGGATGGAGCCCTTATCATGAAAAATTGCATCGTCGGTGCGGGTGCGCTTGTGACGGCAGGGAAAAATTTCCCTGAAAATTCCCTGATTGTGGGATCTCCGGCGCACATCGCTAGAACACTGACTGCAGAAGAAATTAAGAACGTAAAGATCGGCGTAGAACACTACTTGGACGCAAAGGATGAACTTCTAAAAGATGTATAAGTTCTTTTTCCTAATAAATCCGGTGAGTGGAGGTGGACAAGGAAAGGTTATCCATAAATTTCTTCCTGAAATTATGGAGTCTATGGATTTTAAGGCCGACGAATGGAAGGCTGAATTCACGCGCAAGGAAGGAATGGAAGAGCAAATTTTGACGGCTCTTTCTTCGACGGAAAAACTTGTTGCAGTGGGTGGCGACGGTACGGTTTCGTCGGTTCTTTCGATGATGCTTGTTTCGGCTCATGCTGATAAAGTTCAGATTGGGCTTATCCCGCTGGGCACAGGCAATGACTTGGCTCGCGTGCTTGGTTTGTACAAACCGTTTGCCGATAAGGGCCTCTTGTACTTGGTGCGTAGGCTCTTGATGGCGAAGTCGAGACCATTTGATATTTGGACGGTGAACGGCAAGTATGCACTAGCCAATTATTTCTCCGCAGGTATTGATGCCCGTATTGCGCATGATTTTAACCATGACCGTGCTACGGGGGTTATTTCCTCGAATTCTGTGATTGCAAATAAATTGCATTACGTCAAGCGCTTTTTTGCAGACCGCGCCTATCACTTGAAAAGCGGAAAGATTTCGATGGTCGTCAATACGCCGGAACTCAATGAAACGGTGGATTTGACGGGCCATACGACGGTCATTGTTGGGAACATCCCGAGCTTTGCCAGTGGCGCGAATCCGTTCTTCCAGTCCGACATGGCGGATGGCTATTTGGAAGTGGTCTGCGTGCCGAACATGATGAACTTCTTGCTTGCGATTGCAGTCGGGAACATCCCGGTCATTGGGTACTTCTTGAAAAAGAACTTACTCAAGTCGCGTAAAGTGCGCTCGCTGACGCTTGAACTTGCGGATGACGAATACATCCAGCTCGATGGCGAAGATTTAAGCGGCAAGGTGGGCAACCGCGTTACCATTCAGTTTGCATGTCAAGTTCACATGCTCACGCTAGAGGAATAATGTTTTCGGTTTCTTTATCTGAAATTCTTGAAACGATGAATCTTAAAATGCCTTCGAACGAGGGCGTTTTAAATTTTGAACTGACTGGATTTTCTTCGCTCGATCAGGCGGGACCGCATGATGTCTCATTTTGGACGGGCGACGCCAAGACAGAAACGGGGCTTGCAGGGAATGCCGGTGGCGTGAGCACCAGTGCTTTTGCGGGCGTTACGGCAGGGCTCCTCTTTGTGCCGAGTTTGTACGAAAAGTATTGCGTAGATGGTCGTTCGGAACTCTTGCCGAATGTGCATTTTGTATGCCCGGTTGAAAGTCCGTACCATGCGATGGTGACTTTCATGAAGGAATTTGTGGAACGTCGTGAAGTTTTTGAAGAAACGAAAATTGCTGCTTCTGCACAAGTTCATGCTTCGGCAGTTGTCGAGGGTGTGGTAGGCGAGAACGCTATCATCGGCCCGAATTGCGTGGTGATGAAGGGCGCTACGATTGGCGCAGGTACGATTCTTGAAGCAAATGTGACTGTTTACCCGCGTGTGACAATTGGCGAAGATTGCGTGTTCCAGGCAGGCGTTGTCGTGGGACCTCGTGGTTTTGGATTTTACGAGTACGAAGGCAAGCGCCGTATGGTGCCGCATTTGGCGGGTGTCCGCATTGGGAACCGCTGTAGCTTTAGCGCTAATGACGTGGTTGCGGCGGGCTTTGTCTCTCCGACGGTGATTGGCGATGATTGCCATTTCGATACGTTTGTGCAAGTGGCGCATAACTGCCGCCTTGGAAACAACATCATGATGGCTTCGCAGTCTGGCGTGGCGGGTTCCGTGATTATGGAAGATGACGTCGAATTCGCTGGTGGCGTGCAGTCGGCGGGGCATTTGACGATAGGCAAGGGAGTGAAAGTTGCCGCCAAGGCGGGCGTGACCAAGAGCCTCAAGGCGGGCAAGGTTTACGCGGGCTACCCGGCCGAAGAAATTGACGTTTGGCGCCGCTCCGTCGTGAAACTCCGAATGATGGGCAAGAAATAATTTTATAAATTCCCGTTATCTAAATGAAAAAAGATTCTCGTAAAAGCCCGCGTGAGTGGGAATTTAGTTCTGCGTCTTTGTCTTATGGCAAGGCGAACGTAAAAATTGAAGTCCAGGAGTACAATCCGCAACTGGAGCCTCGCGTCGAATGGCGTGTGGGCGGTCGTGCTTTTTACAGTACCGATTGCGCAAAGTGCTTCACGGATTTGAAGTTCAGCGTGGCCCGTACTGCAATTTATGAATCGGGCGAAGGCACTCATGCGTTGACGCTTGCATCCCCGGAACACCTTGCACCAGTATTCTTGATGTGGCCGTCTCGCCGCTTTGTGGTGGATGTCGCCTGCAACGAAGAAGGTGACAAGGGTTGTGTTGCTGAAGTTCCGCTGATGGACGGCAGTGCGCTTCCGTTCTTTAGCGAATTTCGCAGAAATGTGGGTGCGCCCGAAGAACTCGCTTTTTACGATGTCCCCGTACATGCGGCGTGGGACTTGTTCCGTACAGATGTTGCGGATTCCGCTCAAGCTCAAAAGCCTTACGGTTCCGTGAAAATCACGCCGAGCGAAGCGTTTGAGGTGGAATACATCCTGGAACGAAACGAAAACGGTCGCGTCTTTAAGTCGGCGGCGAATGTTTCCATTTACTCGGCAGAAGACTTGTACAATGTCTTTGTGGCGAGAACTTTTATTTTAAAAAACGAATTTGACGAAGCCCGCAAGGCAGGTTTGCTTGGCGGGGTGGATGAATCCTGTGGGCTCTTGCTCGACAATTCTCCGGAAGCTTCGGCTCTCGTGTTTAGAGTTGCCGATGAACCCGCTCGTCATAAAATCCTCGACCTGTTGGGAGACCTTTGCTTTGCAAAGCCCGCACTCCCGAAAGTTCGTCTGGAAATCATCAACGGTGGTCACTTGAGCCACAGAACAATCTTAGAAAAGGTGTTGCCCTATGCTTTACAATGAAGAACAAGTACATGCCCTCCTCCCTCAGAAGGCTCCGTTTGCTTTCGTGGACGAAATTCAGGAAATCACCGAAGGTGACCAGCCGTCTATCGTTGCTGTTTGGCACGTGACGGGCAAGGAAAAGTTCTTTGACGGTCATTTCCCGAACAATCCGGTGCTCCCGGGCGTGATTCAAATCGAATCCATGGCTCAGGCCGCAACGCTCTTGACGATGATCGCGAAGAAGGCTGATGTCGAAGGCAAGCGCCCGGCATTCATGGGTGTCGAAAACTGCCGCTTCCGTGCTCCGGTGATTCCGCCGCAGGACTTGACGCTTAAGGCTACGCTCGTGATGGCTCGTCATGGCATTTACAAGTACACTGGCGAAATCTGGCAGGGCGAAACGCTTATCTGCAATGCCTCCTTTAGCGCTGCAATGGTCTAATTTAGGCTGTGTTATGACGCGAGCTAACGATAAATTGAACGTGTTGATTTTAGCGGCTGGGCTTGGCACAAGGCTGAGACCTTTGACGTCGGAAATCCCGAAGCCGTTGGTTCGCGTTTATGACAAAAGCATTCTCGAAATCCAGATGGAGCGGGCGAAGTCGCTTGGCGATGTCCGCTTGCACGCGAATGCACATTACCTGGCCGACCAGATTGTAAGCGAAGGCGAACGTCTTGGCTTCGAAAAAGTCTGGGTCGAAACGCCAGAAATCCTCGGAACGGCAGGCCCCTTGCGCCGGATTTATGCGGCGGGGTATCGCGGTGGCCTCTTGATTATGAATGGCGACGCGTACTGCAATTTTGACTTGGGTGCTTTTGTGCGGAATGCACGAAATCGCTGTGAGGCCGCACTCCTGGCGGTCGATTTCCCGAAGGTAAACACGTTCCGCGTGGGTGCGGATGGTTGCCTTGCGGGTGTTGCCGGACGTTTCGGTGCCGACACGGGAACGGCTGCGACGTTCTCTGGAATTTCGTGGTACAGCGATGAAGCTTTGTCTCGAATTCCTGACGGCGAATTTGATATCCGTGAATTCTGGAAACAGGAAATTGCGGCTGGCCGTGCGCCGTTTGTCGATATGTCGCAGTTGCATGCCACGTGGATTGATATGGGATCGCCTGAAGGCCTCATGGCTGCTGTGGAAGCGCGTTTGTCGGAATGTGGTCGCGACAAGAATGAAGCTGTTGTGGAACCCGGCGTTGTCATTCCTGACGGTGTGAAAATTGCGCATTCCGTGATTTTTAAAGGTGCCGAAATTCAACCCGGCGAGACCATCGAAAACGAGATCCGCGGTCGCGGTTTTGTTTGGAAAGTTTAAATTATGAGAAAGTTTAGAGTAGTACTTGTTGAACCGGAACACCCGCACAATGTGGGTTTTGTCGCACGTGCCATGCATTGCTATGCATTGCCGGAACTTTATATTGTCTATCCGAAGCGCGACAAAGTCTTGGACAAATCTTACCATACGGCCGCCAATAGCCATGACATTCTGGATAACGCCAAGGTCGTCCACAAGTTTGAAGATGCCATTGGCGATTGCTCTTGTGCTGTCGCATACAGCCGCCGCATTTTTGCAAGTTCCATCAAGCATACGATGGTGCAGAACTTGTCTGACATGCTCCCGGAAGACGGAACGATTGCGCTTGTGTTCGGTCGTGAATCTTGCGGGCTTGCGCTTGAAGAAGTGAACGCCTGTACGTACCAGTGCGAAATTCCGGTGCCGGGACTCATGAGCTTGAATCTTGGACAAGCGGTCTCGATTAGCTTGTACGAGCTTTGCCGTTCCGGGGCACTCGCGAACGGCGAGGGCCGCGCGAAGCGCACAACGCGAGGCGTTGCCGAAACGGGCCCTGCAACCATTCAGCAGATTGACGGTTTCAAGAAGTTCCTCGACCGCTATCTCACGGGCCAGTATCACGATCAGGCTTGGCGCGATAGCTTCCTTAATACGCTTTTGCAGCGTTTGCACCCGACGCGCAACGAACTTTCGGCTCTGTTCGGTTTGCTCCGCAATTTAGCAGGCAAGCCCGCTCGTTTGGAACATGCCGCTGAAAAGGCTGCAAAGCAAGCGGCGCAGAGCGCTGAACAGGATGAAACGCCGAAAGCCGAAAACTCAAAGAAGTCCAAGTAGCAACACCGCCGGAGATGGACATGTACGAAATCTTGCCCTACAGTCATGAACAGGAATTACGCTGGGATCGTTTCGTCATGGAAAACTCCATGAACGGAACGTTCTTGCAGACGCGCCGGTTCTTGAACTACCATCCTGAAGGACGATTTGCAGATGCATCGTTCTTTGTGGAAAAAAGTGGTATTGTTGTTGCTGTTGTTCCTGGCTGTAGCATCGATGGCAGATTCGTGTCGCATCAGGGTTCGACTTTTGGTGGTCCCGTCATTTCCAAAGATTTTTATTCGGGCAACAAGATTCTTGAAATCGTCAAGGCCATTGATGATTACATTGTCCAAAATTTCAAAAGTGTCAAGCTAAAACCGACCTCTCGCATTTTTGCAACAGTATCGACAGATTTGTTGGATTATGCGCTTGAGCACTCTGGCTACAGTCGCCATACGGAACTCAGCTGCTACACGCCGCTTGTTAAAGGTGTTGATCCACTTGAAATTTGCAAGCGCGAATGTCGTCATAATTTTAGACAAGCTGAAAAATTGAATCTGACATACGGCGAAATTCCCGATAGCGAAATGGAAAAATTCTACGACTTCCTTGTGCTTTCAAAGGCTCGTTACAATACCAAACCAGTCCATTCTTTAGCGGAATTGCGCGACCTCAAACAGAGATTCCCAGAAGATGTTTTATTCCGCGGCGTTTGGCAGAACGGCGAATATTTGTCGGGGATGATGATTTTCAGTTTCAAACAAGCGAAGGCTTTCCATTTCCAGTACCTTGCACCCGATGATTCCAGGCGTGAAACGAATGCCTCAACAGCGCTATTTGTAAATGCGATGCGTGAGGCTGCTCAAGTTGGGTGTGAAAAGTTCTCGTGGGGAATTTCAACAGAAAATGGCGGCGCTTATTTGAACGAAAATCTTTACCGATTCAAGGAATCGTTCGGCGCAACCGCCTGTGTGAACGCTAGATACGAGAAGTAGCTTCTTTCACAAAATCTTTGTACTCGTAAATGTAATCGGATTCGTCATAGTGTTCCGATGCGAGTACCATGCAAACAGCGCCCGAAGAGAAATTCTCGATTTCGCGCCAGTGCATTGTCGGAATGTAAAGCCCGTGATAGGAGCGGTTCAGGGAATATTTGGAACGCCTTTTGCCGTCGTCCAGAATCACGTCAAAGCTACCGCTTGCAGCGATAATCAATTGACGTAGCTTGCGATGCGCATGGCCCCCGCGGGTTGTTCCGCCAGGAACGTCGTACAGGTAGTACAAGCGCTTGATATCAAACGGGATGAGTTCTCCGCCTTCGACAACGCTCAAGTTGCCACGTTGGTCGTGAGCAATCGGGATATCAATTAAACGCGGTTCTTTAAGCTGTTCTTCGTTCCATTCCATGCCCTTAATATAACAAAACCATCTCAAAATGAGATGGCCTGCGTAAAAAAGAACCTGTAAGGTTGTTGTTTTCTGTAAAAACAAATGTGAACTATTATAAATAATAAAAATGTAACGAAATCTTTAATGAAAACGGACGTTTACGTTACATTCTGTTCCGATTTTTCATAGCCATTGCGCTATTTGAAGAACTTTTCGTTTTTTTGAATTTTTCGATATTTTTATGGTATATTCTTTATAGGAAATAAAAATTCATTTAACGTAAACATTATTCCAAGTTGGAATACTAGAAGTTGGAGTAAATAAATCATTACTAAATTCTTGCGGGATGTTCCATTTTGAAATATTCGACTTATTTTAGGTGTAAATATAGGATTGGGTTGACATGAGACTTTTCGATGAACATGTAGTCTTGCGCTTTGCGCTATTGTTAGCGTGTTTTCTGTTTGCAGAAACTATACCAGATATTCTGAACTTTACAGAACACGTCTATAACTTTATACCGTACTTTTTGGCGATAGTTTTTTTGGCGTATGTCGCCTTGTTCTATAAATTCCCGATGGATGGCCGGAAAATCCGTAATGATGTGGATATCCCGGAACCGAAGGTCGTCGAACCGATTCGCGACCTGAAAAAGGACCTCCTTGAAAAAGATGAAATGTTCCAGATGATGATCGATGTGTCGTCGGATGGATTTTGGACGTTCGATGTGGCGTCGGGGAAGGTTTATTGGTCCAATCGCGTTGCCAAGTTGCTTGCCACCGATAGCGCAAGCCTAGAAGATTCCTTTGAACCTTTGAAAAAGCGCGTGATTGAAAGCGACTGGAATGCCTTCCGTGAACAGCTGAATGCCGCTTTGCAGACTTTGGGAACTTTCTCATGCAACCTGACTCTGCTTGACGCCTCCAAGAAAAATGCAAAACTCGTGATTAGTGGGCGTGTTCAAAGTAACGACTCTGGCCGTCCGATTCGCGTGATTGGTTCTTTGACGGAACAGGTTGATACCAAGTCTGCTGAACGCGAACGCTATAATTACGTTTACCAGGATGCGCTTACAGGCGTTTATAATCGCAAGTATTTCCTCGAAAAGCTAAAAACCGATGTCGATATCGCGGCAAAGCGCCCGGACTATGTTTTTGCGGTAGCTCTTTTGGATATCGATAGCTTTGGTGCCATCAACGCTTCGTACTCCATCAATATTGGCGATAATGTTCTCCGCACGATTGCAGACCGTTTAAAATCAATTGCACGCCCCGATGACTGCGTGGCTCGAATTGGTCCTGATGTGTTCGCCGTTATTTTGCACAACATCCAGAGCCGTGACCCGAATGACGACTTGATTCCACTTGTCCGTAATATTCATAACAAAGTTAAGTCTCCGATTTCGCTGGAAGGCAAGGATTTGTACATCAGTGTTTCGATGTCGATTGTCGTGAACCAGGATGTCGATTGCGTCGAAGATATTCTCGCCAATGCAAATGCAAGCCTTCGCGATATGAAGAAGGGCATTAACCATGGCGGTATCCAGTTCTTTAGCGGCGGCATTCGCGAAAAGGCGATGAAGCTTTACAAGCTCGAATTCGAAATCCGCAGGGCTATCCAGGCACAAGAATTTGTGCTGATGTACCAGCCGATTGTCGATATTCAGGCGGGCAACAAGATTGTGGGCTTTGAAGCGCTTGTGCGCTGGAACCAGTCGGAACGAGGCATTATTTCGCCGGCTGAATTTATCCCGATTGCCGAAGAAACGGGCCTTATTGTGCCGATGGGTGCGCTCATCTTGCGCATGGCTTGTAAGCAGACCAAGCAATGGGTGGACATGGGCTATAAGGATATCCAGGTGGCGGTGAACTTCTCGGCAAAGCAGTTCTCGATGGATTCCATGGTCGACGATGTGCGCCGTGTGTTGACCGAAACGAACTTGAATCCGCGCAACTTGAAGCTCGAAATTACCGAATACACGGCCATGTGCGAAGCGGACAAGACGATTGAAATCATGCGTGCGCTTTCGAATATGGGCATCCAGATTTCGATTGATGACTTTGGAACGGGGTACAGTTCACTTTCGTACTTGAAGCGCTATCCAGTGCATACGCTCAAGATGGACAAGTACTTTGTGGATCACGTGGCGGATAACGAAGAAGATGCTTCGTTTGCCCGCATGGTGATTGGCATTGCGAAGTCCTTGAATTTGGATCTCATCGCCGAAGGCGTTGAAACGAAGGAACAACTCGACTTCTTGTACCGCGAAGGCTGCCACTTGATTCAGGGCTTCTACTTTAGCAGGCCGCTCAATACGGATATGGCGCTAGAGTACATGAAGGAACATTACAATGTTCCGACGCAGGGATCCAGCTTCGAAACGGAACCGGAAGCCGTTAAAGCTTAAATTCCGTAACACGTTCTAGTGTTTTCGCGACAGTGATGGTAGAGTTCTTCTACGGGCACGTTTTTTATTTCGGCGAGTTTGTCGGCGATAAACGGGATGTAGCCAGAGTGGCAGGGCTTGCCGCGGAAGGGGACGGGCGCCATGTAAGGGGCGTCGGTCTCCAAAAGCATCTGGTCGAGCGATACGAGCGCTGCTGCGTCTCGGACATTTTGCGCGTTGTTGAACGTGACGATTCCCGTGAATCCGACGAAGATGTTTGCGTCTAGCTGAAGGAGTTGTTCGACGAATTCAGGCGTGCCTGTAAAGCAATGAACGTGAACGTTGCGGTCGTGTAAGTTCGCGGTGCGGAGCACGGCGAGGGCGTCATCATCGGCTTCGCGGAGGTGGAGTACTAGAGGCTTGCCGCTTTCGATACCGAGCTGTAAATGACGCTCGAAAAGCTTGACTTGTGCAGCCTTAGTCTCGGCTCCGTAATGGTAATCGAGGCCGAATTCACCGCAGGCGACGCACTTGGGGTGCTTCAAGAATTCCATCATCCGGGCTTCGTCTTCGGTTGTTTCTGTTTCGACGTACTCGGGATGGATGCCGTAAGCGGAGTAGACGAAGGGATATTTTTCGCTGAGTTCGCGAGCGTGGTCGAAGTCTGCCGGGTCGCAGGCGACATGGATAAATGCTTCGGGCTGTGCAATTTTGGAGGCGGCTGCTTTTTCTTTGGCGGAACTGCGTTCGGTCGTGAAGTTGGCTGTGTGAAAGCGCTCTAAAAGCGCGTCAAAGGATTCGCCCGCATGGCGCTCGTAAGAATCAATATGACAATGAGTATCGATGAACATTTGGTGAATTCGGAGCGTGATTGTCATTCCCGCCCCGGAACAGAGTTCGGGATAAACTCCAGCGGGAATCTCCTTCTCTTTTAATGAAATGGAGGTGCCCGCTCGGTGGCGGGCATGACATATTTAGTAGTTAACCTCTAATATCTCGTAAACAATCTTTCCGCGGGGGGCTTGGACTTCGACGGTGTCGCCGGCTTTTTTGCCTTGCAAGGCTTCGCCGATGGGGGACTTCATGCTGATGCGGCCCTGGAGCGGGTCGATTTCCTTGTCTCCGACGATGCTGTAAACTTTTTCGCGCTTGGTCTTCTTGTCGACCATCTTGACAGTGGCGCCAAAGCGGATGGAACCGTCCTTGGTGGCGGCGTTTTCGACAATCTGTGCGCCATCCAAAATGCGGTCGAGTTCACGCAAGCGGCGGTCAATTTCGCGCACGCGCATACGCCCGTAAGTGTAGGCGGCATTCTCACTACGGTCGCCTTCGGCAGCGGCGGCTTGCACCTGGTTGATCATTGCCGGGCGTTCGACATATTTGAGATGTTCCCATTCTGCCTTGAATTTTTCAAAGCCTTCTTTCGAAATCAAGTGTTTCATGCGGTAAAAATTAAAAAATTTGCTGTTTATGGTTTGTAACATCAAAAAACTTTAATCGTCATTCTGAGGGGCTTGCCCCGAAGAATCCTGTTGCTTATCGGTAGCTTTACTGGATCCTTCGCTAGCGCTCAGGATGACGCGTAAGCACATTGCTTAGAATGACGTAAGGATATGACTACTCTAATAGAATCAAATAATCTATATTTGAAAAAAACTTTGTTTGAGAGAGTCCTATGATGTTGAAGAATTTATGGTGTGGAAAGATGTCTTTGCGTGGGTGCGTGGCTGTTGCGGCTGTTTCTGGTTTGCTTTTGCTTGCTGCTTGTGATGAAGATAGCGGTACTAGCGCTCCGATTAACAATGAGTCTGAATCCAGTAGCAGTACAGATTCGTTGAATTCATCTTCTAGCAGTAGCGAGGAATCCAGCAGTGGCGTTGAAGAAGTGTCCTCTAGCAGTCAGGACGGATCTTCGAGCAGTTTATCTGCTGCGCTGAATTGCTCAGTTCTTTTAGAGGGTGAGACCGGCTGGAGCTGGGACGTTCCCAAAGAATGTCGCTTCAACCCAAACATCACCTACGGCACCATGACCGACTCCCGCGATAATAAGGTTTACAAGACTGTGAAAATCGGGAACCAGGTGTGGATGGCTGAAAACTTGAACTATGCTGATAGTGTCAAAACTCCGAGCTTGTTGGAGCGCAGCTGCTGTTATGACAACAAGGCTGAAAATTGTGCCGTGACTGGTCGCCTTTATACTTGGGCGGCGGCGATAGACTCGGTGAAACTCGCGACCGACGCCGACAATCCGCAGGACTGCGGTTTCGACAAGAGCTGGAACTGTACGCTCCCGGCAAAGGTGCAGGGCATTTGTCCCGATGGCTGGCACTTGCCAACGCAAGAGGAATGGATCACTCTGTTTGCCGAAGTAGGTGGGGAATTAGGGGCTGGTAAGATTCTCAAAGCTCAGACGGGATGGGATGGTACAGACAGCGTGGGATTTTCTGCCCTCCCTGCAGGAGGCCGGGGCAATGGTGGCCAATTTGGCGCTGATGGCAATTCCGCTTACTTCTGGTGCTCTAATTCTGCGGGTTCGTTCTACGCCTCTTACATGTCCTTGGACTACACCGTGTATGCAGGCCTAGAGCCTGGCCTCAAGGAGGCCGCCTTTTCAGTTCGTTGTCTGAAGGATTAGCCGGGGCGTTACGGGGCTGGCGATTGAAGCCCCGTTCGAGGGGGTGATGGAAGACCCGGCGTTTTTATTGTAACAGGGATTGGCGACCCCGGCACGGTGGCCGGGGTGACAATGTAAGCCGGGGCTGCAATCAGGGGGAGGCTTCCCCCTTTTATAGTCTTTGGTCCTTCGTCTATATTTACTATCTTTGGCTCGGTTATTTAAGAGGTGATATGGTTAAATTGAGAAGGAACGAATCGAAGTACAAACGCTTAAGCCGTATTTATTACAATAGGATGTTTCCGAGGCGTCAGGATGCCATGCGTGTGGCGTGGTCTGTGGCGGCGGGCGTCTTTATTGGTATTTGGCCGACGATTGGTGTTGCCATTATTTTGACGGTTGCGTTCTGTGCCTTGTTCCGCCTTCCGAAGGTTCCGGGGATTGTCTCGTCGTTTGTGGCAAACCCGCTGACTCAGTTCGGCTTTTTCTACCCGACGGGTTATATGCTCGGGTGTAAGATTGTCCATCCGGAGGCGATTAAGTTTGACTTTTTGGAAGAATTCCAGGGGCTTTCGTTCAAAAATTTCACGACGGTGATTGGGCATTTGTGGAATGATGCTGCAGACCACCTGTTGGCGTTCATGATTGGCATTACAATTGTCGCTGCTATTGGCGGCGCCATCTTCTTTTTTCTAGCTTATTTCATCGTAAGTTACAGGAAGAAAAAATGGATTGCGGCAAAGACGGGTTATATCCATAACTTGATTGCCGAAGACGAAGTTTTAATCAAAGAAGCACACAAAGGAAAGAAACCTATGATGCACATCTATCCGTTCAAGGCTTTGCGTCCGGTGAACCCGGCTGAAGCTGAGACTATCTCTGCGCTCCCTTACGACGTGATGAATCGCGCCGAAGCCAAGGCTATGGCTGAGGGCCTTCCGCACTCCTACTTGCGCGTGACGCGTGCCGAACTCGAACTTCCGGATTCTGTCGACGCTTACGATCCGAAGGTTTATGCCCACGCTCGTGAAAATCTCGACAAGATGATCGAAGACGGCGTGATCGCTTTCGACCCGAAGCCGTGCCTCTACGTTTATCGCCAGACGATGAACGGTCGCGAACAGTACGGTCTTGTGTGCTGCGTTCCGGCTGCCGACTACTTCAACGGCACCATCAAAAAGCACGAACTTACCCGCGCTGACAAGGAAGAAGACCGTTTGCGCCATGTGCTCGCCACGAACGCCAATACGGGTCCGGTGTTCCTCACTTACCGCGACAACGGCCAATTCGATATCTTCGGTGCTGTGACCAAGCGCAAGCCTGTTTACGACTTCGTGAGCAAGGGCGACGGCTTTGGCCATACCGTTTGGATTATCGACGACGATGCCGAAATCGAAGCTATCCGCAAGTCCTTTGAATCTGTTCCGGTAAGCTACATCGCTGACGGTCACCACCGCAGTGCTGCTGGCGCTCGCGCTGCCAGCTACCGTGCTGAACAGAATCCGAAGAACACGGGCGACGAAGAATACAACCGTTACCTCGCTATCCTCTTCCCGAGCACCCAGCTCAAGATTTTGGACTACAACCGCGTGCTTAAGGACTTGAACGGCCGTACGCCGGAACAGCTCATGGAAGAAATGAAGCTTGTGTTCGACATCGAAGAATTGCCGAGCATGCAGAGCCCGAGCAAGCAGAATCAGGTGAACTTCTACATGGGCGGCAAGTGGTACGCTTGCACGTTCAAGGACAAGTTCCTCAAGAATCTTGGCCCGGTCGACAGCCTTGACGTGGCTCTCCTCCAGAAGCTCATCTTGAAGCCGCTCTTCGACATCGACGATCCGCGTACTTCCAAGCGCATCGACTTTGTCGGTGGCATCCGCGGCCTCGGCGAACTTGTGAAGCGCGTCGATAGCGGTGAATGCGCCTGCGCATTTGCTATGTATCCGACCACGCTCGATCAGCTCATGAGCATTGCCGACGCTGGCGAAATCATGCCGCCGAAGAGCACTTGGTTCGAACCGAAGCTCCGTGACGGTCTCTTGGTCCACACGCTCGACTAATTGCTAGTAAGCCGCGCCGAGATGCGCGGACTTTCTAAAGTGAAATTGGGAAATCCTCGAATCAATCGGGGATTTCCTTTTTTGATTGAATGACTCTTTTTATATTTGCGGCATGGCATCACAGACGATTAAAATTCAGTATCTTGACGAATCGATTCCTAAGCTTACCTATGTTGGCGGCAAGTCCGACTGGATTGACCTTGCGGCGGCAGAAACTGTGACGCTCAAGGCGGGCGAGTTTCGCCTGATTCACTTGGGAGTTGCGATGAAGTTGCCCGAAGGCTACGAGGCGCATATCGCTCCGCGCAGTTCTACGTTCAAGAACTTCGGCATCTTGCAGGCGAATTCTGTGGGCGTTGTTGATTCTAGCTACTGCGGCGCAAATGACTGGTGGAAAATGCCCGTGTACGCGACACGCGATGTCATCATTGAAAAAGGGAGCCGCATAGCGCAGTTCCGCATTATGGAAATACAGCCAACGCTCACGTTCGTGGAAGGCGCGCTTGATGGCGCCGACCGCGGTGGCTTTGGCTCTACTGGAATTTAGTTTTTAGAATGTGTGCTTCCACTGGAAGCCTAGGGCGTAGAAGTACCATTCTCGACCTGTCTTGGTCATGAAGGGTTCGTGCGCATCGTCTTTGTATTTTTCAAGGAAACTGCGACGGCCCCTAAAGTCGGCTAGCACATACAAAATGTCCTTTTGGCTGAGCTTGATTTCGGCCATAGGCCAAATATCGATGGTCATAAAGTCGCCTTCGTAATTGCGCGAGAAGTTGCCGTAATCGCTTGCTTGGTAATTGCCCCAAAGTGTTGTACCGACACCAACCGTTGAGACCTTGAGCGGCATCTGGTAGCCCAGGAAATATTCCTGTTCGTACACCCATCCGCTAGCCTGGCCGTAGGTGTTTCTCCATGTCCAGACGGATGATTTTGTACCCGTCATTTTTTGGTAACCGACTTTGTATGAGGCTGTTGCGACGACGTGGTGCCAATCGCCTTCCCAAACAGCAGCCAAGTCGAACATAAAGCAACCGCTTGCCCAGGTATAAAAATACCAGTGGGCAAATGGGGTCAAGTTCTCGTATTTGGGCTTGGATTCGTCAAGCTTGGCGAGACCTTGTATGTCATCGGTGAGCCCCCAGCCTGTGCCTATGATTCCGCCGATAGCGAATTCGAGGAATGCAATCGGTGAAAATGTTACAGACGCTAAAGGTGCAACGGTGACAGGGGAGAGTTCTACCCCGAGGTTAAATGTTAAATGGTTGTCTGCAGTAAGTTCATCGGAACCCTTTAAAAAAGGCATGGTATAGGTGGCGTTAAATTCTGTGACGAGTTCGACGCCATCGTAAATACCGCTGAGCCCTGCAAAGTGCGAAGAACCCGTTTTGGGGGTTGTCTCTGGATAATATCCTAGCGATGTCAACAATGAATAATTTAATGGCGATTTCTCTTTTGACGATGTTTCTTCGGCAAAAAGTGCAGTACTGCAAACGGTCATTAATAAGATTGAAATAAACTTATTCATACAAAACATCCTTTAATCCAAATAGCCCCCCCCTTGCGGGGGTAATAATAAATTAGTTAAAACGAAACTTTACCCTTGAAAGTCAAGCTGCTGAAGTCTCGGTATAGACCGTACGTGCCATCTCTGCCTTGGGTTCCTTTAATATAAATGTCGCCAATCATACTGAGCGTAATGGCGTCATTGAGCTGGTAATCCACTTCAACTTCGCCTGCTGCAGAGCAAGCGCAAAATTCAAGTGCACCAGAGCCAGAAACGGTAAGCGTTTCGTTCAAGAACGACTTTTCGACGCTGAGCGTTACCTGATGTTCGTATCGCTTGCGGTCCAAGTAGTTCTTGTAGTTGAAAACGTAGTCCGAAATATACTGTGCCGTAATGGTCAAGCTACCAATAATCGGGAAGGAGTAAGTCCAGTCGACACCGACAAGGCTTAAGAGCTGGTCCCTGCGCCTGCTTGTGTAGCTATGTTCTTCATTGAGGCTTTTTTCAATCTGGTAATCGGCAGATGTCTGGATATGGCGCTTAGGGAAGTAAGCTGTTTCCAAACGGAATACGAAGTCTCCAACGGGGATTGCCGCATCGGCACCGACCATAGCCATACGTCTGTATTTCCCTGAAACGGTGAATCCTTCAAGGTTTGGATCGTCATTGGCATCTTCGTACATCAGAGGGCTGTATTTGAAGAATGGCGTGTCGTCCCAACCGTAGAATCCGTACAGCGACAAGTCCATCACAGAAGTGTAGAGGCTTGCGCGGAGCGCGTATTCGCTGTTGGAAAGACGCTTCTTGGGTAGATCAAAATTGTCGTAGTAATACGGACTGTAAACATCAAGTCCATCTACGTTACTCGGGAATACGCGCGAGCGGAGAGGGTTCTTCGATGCTATCGGGAGAATACTCGGTGTAAAGAACGGAATGTAATACGCATCGACTTGTGCTTTGTCTGTCAAAACAGACAGGCGGACTGCATCGACTCCGAGCTTGGATTCGTTGTAGTCATTTGCGACGACGCTTGATTCATCAAAGGGACTCACGACATCTGTAATCTGGATGTCGTCGGCTTTACCCCACGAGACAATCTGGCGACCGATACGGAGCGCAAATATTCCGGTTTTCCAGTCGATGTAGGCTTCTCTCAGCTTCAAGGCGAAGGAACCGTCATCGGCGACGAATCCGGACATTCCGTTTGATGCTTGGGTACTGATGGCGTCGTGGACAAATTGACCGTTCACGTAAACCATCCCCTCGTCAAAGAACGTTTTTATGGTACCGTCGAAAATCGTCTGGCCAAGCACAAAATCGTGTTTTAAGTCGTTAGAGTTGGCAAGGGTTACGCCAGCTTTGGTCGTAAGGCTTCCGTTAAAAGTGGTTTCTTGCGCATAAAGCGAAGGTGCGGAAAAGTGGGTGATTGCCGCTAATGCAATAGCGGGGGTTATCGCCGTTAAAAAAGAATGCTTATTCATACTTCCTCCTTTTCTTTGCCAAAGGGCTTTGCTACATGTAAAAGAGCGGGGGTGATCGTGTAGTCGGCAACCAAAGCACTTGAAAGACCGACGATAATGAGAACTCCGAGAACCGCCAAGAAGTGCATGGGGCTGAACAGGTAAACGCTGAACATGGAGCACAGAATAACGGTTGTCAGGAACATGGTGGCTCCAATTTCGCGGAAGGTCGTTTCCATGGCCTTTTCGCTAGAACCCATTTGTTCATATTTCATTTTCAGGTGTGTTGTCAAATGGATTGTATCGTCAACTGCAATACCTAAAATCATGGGCATCACGGTGATGGTGCTGAAGTCAAGGGCATAATTGAAATACCCCATGACGCCACCCACGAGAATGACCGGAGCCACGTTCGGAATCATGCCGATAAGACCGAGCTTAAGGCTAGAGAAGGCGAAAACGAGCATAATGGCGATGATGACAAGTGAGAATCCGAAGGATTTCAGGCCGCCAAAGATAATGCGGTTGCTCATTTCGGAATAGCGGATCATGTCGCCAAGCAAGGTGCATTTGGCGCCAGGGAAAAGCTCGGTGAGTTTTGCCTTCAACGCTTCCATATTGGCAAGAGCTTCTTCTGTGGCGAACTGCGTCATGTCTACGCTGACAACGGTTGTCTTGAAATCGTCATCCATGACATCGCTGAAGTCGTTGTGCATTTCGATAGAAGAAAGTTCCATCAGCTGTGCAAGTACGTATTCATCTTCAGGGACGGTGTACATTGAATCCTTGCCCTCGTTGAGGGCGCGGTTCATTTCTTTCAGGATGCTTGTCGCCGAGGAAACACGTGCCTTTCCGCCCGACCATTTGGTGAGCGAGAGTGTGCCGAGATAATCTTCGAGCTGCACGAGCGCTTTCATGTTTTCGGGCTTCTTGAAAGCGCCTTCTTCATCGTAAGAAATCATCACCGTGTAACTGTACTGGTTGCCGAGTTTTTGTGCCAACATTTTTTTGACTTCTTGAATGTATGGCATCTTGTCGCCTGTGATGGTCAGGTAATCGAGCTGTGCCGTGATTTTGAACATCCCCGGAATGAATGCGGCGATAACCAATGCGCTAATGACAATGAATGATTTCTTTCTGTCGTGGACAAACTTAGACCATCTCGAAAAAGAGAGATCCAGTTTTGTAGCTCCGTTCACTTGAGTAGCTCTGGGCGCGCGGTCCTTGCCGAACGAGAGCAGAATCGGGATGAGCACGGTAACGTAGATGTAAATTGCGAGCACGATAAAAGCGGATGTTTTACCCATCCATTCGAGAGGCTTCATGTTCACAAACAGGAAGCTGATAAACGAAGCCATGGTTGTAAGAACTGTGAACAGTACCGGCCATCCGCATTCCTCGACGCACTTGATGGCAGATTCCTTGCGCTTGCCCGTGCGTCTAAAATGCAATTTGAACATCTTGATGTAGTGTACGGAATAGCCGACTGCAAGAGCCATGCCAAGGACAACCGGTAAAGTCACAAGAGCGGAGTCCGCTTTTTCTCCAAAAAACGACATTGCACCAAAGACTGTGGCGATAGCGCTGATCGTTGCCACAGCCGGAACAATCACGCCAAACACGTTGCGCAGGCAAATTGCCAAGAACAAGAGCATCACGACAATGCTGCAGAGGACTCTTACACCATACTCGGGAACTTCGTAACGGTCTTCGTTGGCGCTGTCGTATGGCATACCACCACCGTAAAGCTTGAATCCTTTGTTCTGGAATTCTTCGCTTTCGATGATGTTCATCAGCTTGTAGCCGATGTCTGTTGAAACTTCGGTGTTGTCCCCACCGTACTTTTCTTCGAGCTCTTTTCCTTTGAACGGATGGAGCGAAAGGGAAATCCACGTTTCTTTGCCATCATCGCTGACAAGCGAATTGATGAGCGCATTCGTCTTTTCGCTTCCGCGCATCACGAGGTCGCGTGCTTTTGCAAGCCCCGCGGAATCCGAAGGAATACCGTTTTCATAGGGCTTTACAATCGAAAATCCTTCGTCATTGCCGACAGGAATATCGACTTCGACAATGGAGGTCAGGCGGTCTGCAAACGGAATTTCATCACGCATGCGGTTGCCGATTTTTTCGATGACCTTCAGCATGTCTTCGCTAAAGACATCGCCTTCACCTTGCTTTACTACAAGAACGCCAATCCCGTTCAGGTTTCCGAAGGTTTCTTCATATTTCTTTGTGTTGATGGTGATTTCATCGGAGTTGCCGAACCAGCCTTCTTCGCCCAATGCGAGCGAAAAATTGCTCAAGCCTAAACAGCAAACGACTGTGACTATAAGCAATGCGGCAAGAATCTTCCAGCGGTTGCGAATTTGCGCCTGTCCGACCTTGCCGAAAAATTCGTTGAACTTTTCGACTTTCATAATTAGCCGTCCTTTTCTATCTACTTAATCTGTTCACGTTCAAGAGCGCTTACAGTGAAGTAGCTTTCGTTGACCTTTTCATCGTATTTGAGGTTCTTGACTTCGTAGATGGTCTTGTGGTTTGTCTGGACGTTAGTCATTGTCTGCTTGAGCGTGGTCCAGTAGCCGTTCACCTGTTTGATATCGTCTGCGGTAAGCGTTTTCTGCAAGCGGTTCTGCTTGTCGAAGTATTCGCCCTTCATTACGACGTAGGTCTTCTTGTTCACCCAGGAGACGCGGCGGCTGACTTTAGCCTTCGGGTCTTTGGCCTTGGCTTCCAAAATCCAGCAGTCGATGCCGTTCACTTTTTCTTCGCCAAGGAGGGCAAAGTTGTCCTTGGAGAGGCTGCGGGTGCCGAGATCGTCGTACGTGAAGTCGGTTCCCTGGAAATCGTCGTCCTTGTTGGAGCCAGAAACGCGGCGTACCTTTTTCATGGCTGGGATATAAATCCAGCTGTCGCTGTCGACGGTGGAGCCGTCGGCCTTATCTGGATAGTCGTAGGTGAGGTAGCTGATGCCAGCCACGTCGCGCGGCGTTTTGAACATGAGAACGGTCTTGTCGGTTGTGCCGTCTTTCATGGTGTAAGAGACTAATTCGCGGTTACGTGTCTTGCCGTTTTTATCAATCAAAGTTACAGATACAAGTCCGGAAGATGTTTTCCCGGAAGGTAAGTCATGGACTTTTTTGGCGATTTCATTTGCAGTCTGTGCAAAGCTAGTTGTGAAAAGCAGAAAACTTACGCTAAGAGCGCTCAAGAAAAGATTTTTCATATTTTTCTCCTTCAAAAAATGAAAGGCGGTTTTATAAGAATCGCCTTACTTCTTTGTAAGAAAAATATATCAATTTGTGCAGTCGAGGAACATTTTCTGTAAAAATATAGTCCGAATTGTATTATATGGGCGCTTTTTGTGTTCTAGAGCACGTTTTTCATACCTACTAATTTTACATGAATTTCACTGTTTACTTCCTACTTCCTACTTTCGACTTTCCTATATTTTCCACGCAAAAATTTTTAACAAGGATTATTTTATGGCAAAGATTGCTATTCTCGGTTACGGTAACCTCGGTCGCGGTGTGGAATGTGCTGTGAAGCAGGCTCCGGATATGGAACTCGTGGCTGTTTTCACTCGTCGCGATCCGTCGACGGTGAAGATCCAGACGGCTGGCGTTCCGGTGTTGAACGTCTCTGAAATGGAAGCATGGAAGGACAAGGTTGACGTGCTCATCATTTGCGGTGGCTCTGCTACGGACCTGCCGGTGCTCACCCCGAAGTATGCTTCTATGTTCAACGTGATTGACTCCTTCGACACGCACGCCAAGATTCCGCAGCACTTCGCTGCTGTTGACGCTGCTGCCAAGGGCGCAAACAAGATTGCTATGATCTCTGTCGGTTGGGACCCGGGTATGTTCAGCTTGAACCGCGTGTATGCTCAGTCTATCCTTCCGGAAGGCAAGGACTACACGTTCTGGGGCAAGGGCGTTTCTCAGGGCCACAGCGACGCTGTCCGCCGCATCAAGGGTGTGAAGAATGCTAAGCAGTACACCTGCCCGGTGGAATCTGCTCTCGAAGCTGTCCGTAGCGGTTCCATGCCGGAACTCACCACTCGCCAAAAGCACACCCGTCTCGTTTACGTGGTTGCCGAAGAAGGTGCTGACAAGGCATACATCGAAAATGCCATCAAGACGATGCCGAACTACTTCGATGAATACGATACGACCGTCAACTTCATCAGCGAAGAAGAATTCAACAAGAACCACAGCGGCCTCGCTCATGGTGGTTTCGTGATCCGTACCGGCAAGACCGGCATGAACAAGGAACACACGCACGTGATCGAATACAGCCTCAAGCTCGATTCCAACCCGGAATTCACGACGAGCGTTCTCGTGGCTTACGCACGCGCTGCTCTCCGCATGAAGGCTAACGGCCAGACTGGTTGCAAGACTGTTCTCGACGTTCCGCCTGCATACCTCAGCTCCTTGAGCGACGAAGAATTGCGCGCTCATTGCTTGTAGTCGCCTACGGCTCACGGCTTGTAATAAGACTGTGTATGCCGACCCCGTCCCGGCACAGAGGCCGGGATGACAATTTGGGGTGACATTGCAAAAGAAATTGCCTCGGGTTTAACCCGAGGCTTTTTGTATAAAGGATACGCTGATAACTGCGCCGAAGGCGTATTAATCGTGAATGGTGTTCTTGAGGCTTTCGATCAAGCGGGCAAAGCTCGGGTCGGTTTCCATTTCTTTCTTGACGCTCTTGATGGCGTGCACGACGGTGGAGTGGTCCTTGCCACCAAAACGGGAGCCGATGCTCTGCAAGCTGATGGGGGAGAGTTCGCGCATGAGGAACATGGCGACTTGGCGAGCCTTCGAGATTTCCTTGGTGCCGCGGCCCGGTTCGATGAGCTTGGTTTCGGGAACTTCGTAGTGCTGCGACACGGCGTGGAGTACGGCGTCAAGGCTTACGCGACGACGCAGCGTCGGGGCGATTTCGGTGACGACTTTCTGTGCGATGTTCATGTCGATGTCGTGGCTCATAAGGCTCGACTGGAGCGTGAGCTTGATGATGGCGCTTTCGAGGCAACGCACGTTGCTTGCAATATTTTCAGCAAGGTAACGGATGACTTCGTCGCTGATTTCGAGGTGGCGTTCTTCGGCCTTCTTGTGGAGAATGGCTTCGCGCGTTTCGACGTCAGGCGGCTGGATGTCAACGGTTAAGCCCCAGGAGAAGCGGCTCACAAGGCGGTCGGAGAGGTTCTTGACTTCGGCAGCGGGAGCGTCAGACGTAAGCACGATCTGCTTGCCTGCCTGGTGCAGTGCGTTAAAGATCAAGAAAAATTCGTTTTGCGTTTCGTACTTGCCCGTCCAGTTCTGGATGTCATCGATCAAGAGAATGTCTACTTCGTTGCGGTAGAAGTCCGACATTTCGGTGATGCGCTTTTCTTGCAGGCACTTCATGTACTGCTGCGAGAAATCTTCGGATGTGAGGTAAATCACACGCTTGGTCGGGTCTTCTTCGAGAATGTAGTTACCGATGGACTGGAGCAAGTGCGTCTTGCCAAGACCGGAAGAACCATAAATAAATAGCGGGTTGTACTGCGTTCCATCCGGATTCCTGGCGACGGCGAGGGCGGCGTTGAAGGCGAGCTGGGCCTTGTCACCCGGGACGAAGTTTTCGAAACGGAAGCTGCCAGAAAGCGGAACGCTCGGCTTGATAAATTCGCGGAAAGAGTTGTCGGAGGAGCTTGCTTGCGGCTGGTAAACGTCTTGCGGCTGGAATTCAAATTCTACCGGAGCATCGTCGTGGGAGACGTCTTTCCAGGCGAGGCGGATTAGGTCCTTGTAAGCGGCATAGACTTTGACATCAAGTCCGGGGGGCACTGCGATAACGGCGTGTCCAGGGGTTTGGCTTACAAGCTTGGTCTGTGCAAAATATGTCTTGAATACCGTATCCGACAGCATTCCGTGGAGGTAGTTCAAGCATCTTTCCCATTCAACCTGCATCTTCAATCCTCATCCGATTAATAATCTATCAACAACTAGGCGTTATAATTTAGCTAATTCTTTGGGATGTTGATAGATTGGGAGTGAAATAAACCTAAAAAATTTCTTACTTCTTTGTAAATGAAAATTAACGTGCGCGTTTGGGCCTCCGTGCGTTGGCGAGAATCGCTTAAATTTTGCAAATTTTCTAATTTTTGCTATGATGGTAATAAATACGCTTGTGGAATACAGTTTTTGGACGCCCGTTTTGCTCTGGGTCGGTCTCCATTTTTGGTTTAGGAATGTCTCGTACGTCGTTTTTTTGAAAAAACAGCTCGATCGGGGCGAAAAATGGGCTTACGTGTTGAGCGGATTTGTGAAACACCCGGGGCACGTGAGTTTCTTGCGTTTATGCGATTATCTGTTTACGCTAGTGACGTCGTTTGCTACAGCATCGGCTATTGTATGGACTCTCCAAAAGATTGGGCTTGGTGCTAATGCTTATTATGGATTTATCTCCGTGATTGTTTTTATATGGGTTGCTCATTTGATGAAGCGCAGGACGGAACTCAAGCTTACAGACTTGTTCCAGTCGGCTTTTTATCTGGAGTACCGTTGGGTGAATTATGGGATCCAGCGCAAGGGTATTGCGATGTCGGATGAAAACGTGCGTGACCGTGCGGGATTGAGTTATGCGCATAAGCTCCGCAACGCCGAAGACCATGGCCGTTTTTGGAAGTACGTAAAGTCGATGGCTGCGTCTAAAAAGGTGCCGCCGGAAATGTTTGAGGTGTACTAGCTCATATGATTGATAAATTGGATTCTTTAGATGTGGGCGAGAAGGTGCTCGAAGGCAAGGCGGCGTGGAAGTACGCCGAAGATATCTTGCAGTTGGTGTCGCGTACGTTTGCGCTGAACATCCAGGTTTTGCGTGGCAAGTTGCACCGCAGTATTTTGCTTGCGTACCTTTATTTGCGCATTGCCGATACGGTCGAAGATGACCCGGACATGAAGGCGACCGAAAAGGACCGCGTGCTTGCGCTGTTTGCTGATGTGTTCAAGACGGGCGAACTTGAGACCGAGAAAATTCGTACGTTCGTAGCTGCACTCCCGGAATCTTGGCATGGCTCTGAAGACCCGAACAAGGATCTTTGCTCGAAGTCCGAAGTCGTGGTGCCGCTTTTGAAGTCGCTTCCTAAGAACTACCAGAAGCCGGTTTGCGACGTGGTGATTGAAATGTGCGGTGGCATGGCGAAGTTTGCACTCCGTCAGGAAGCTGCGCTTTCGGCGGGCTGGTTTACGCTTGCGAACGTGGGCGAACTCGATGAATACTGCTACTATGTGGCAGGCATTGTCGGCAAGCTCTTGACCAAGTTATTCTCGGCGGACACGTGCTTTATCAATGCAGAACGCGAGGCGGAACTTTCGAAGCTGGACGTGAGCTTTGGGCTTGCCTTGCAGGTCGTGAACATCGTGAAGGACTGCGTCGAGGATTCTGGACGCCGCGTGTGCTTTATCCCTGAAGAGATTTGCAAACGTCATGGTTTTGCGCATCCGAGCGAACTTTTTGCTGCAGGAGCTGATGCTCAAAAATGCGGCGCAGTGCTTTCGGAACTTGTCGAGAAGGCTTGGCATCATTTGGACGATGCGATTGCCTATACGAAGCTCATCCCGAACATCAAGATGCGCACGAGGCTCTTCTGCCTCTGGCCGCTCTTTATGGCGGCGGAGAACTTGAGCTTGATCGGGAATGGCGTGTCGGTGTTCACTTCGGACAAGAAGGTGAAAATCACGCGCGATACCGTGAAGCGAATTGTCAAGGAAACGTCGATGCACTTCTATTCGGACAAGTGGATTGATGAAGCTTATAAGAAAATCAAAGGATAATATGGAAAAGTTTTATAATAAGTGGCCGTTCCATGTGGCGGTGATTGTTTTTAGCATTATTTCTGACCAGTTGACGAAGCTGTGGGCGGTGTCGCGTTTTACCGACGAAGCTGGGAATTTTACGTACGAGAAAATTCCTGTGATTGGTGAACTAGTGCGCTTCCAGCTTGTGTACAACAAGGGCGCTGCGTTCAGTAGCCGTCCGCAAGACTTGATGCCGTTCTTGCCGCCTTGGGTGTTCTTTTTGTTGATTTCGATTGTCGCCGCTTTTGCACTCGCTTGGTTCTATAAGTCCATCGACAAGCGTGATTACTTGAGCCGCTTGGGCGTTGTGATGATTCTCGGCGGTGCTGTCGGAAACTTCATCGACCGCATGCGTATGCAGATGGTTGTGGACTTTATCGACTGCGATTTCCCGGACTTTATCATGACTCGATTCCCGACGTTTAACGTGGCGGACTCGTTCGTGACTGTTGGCGTTGCTCTTGTGATTCTGTCTCCCGTGATCTTGCGTAAGCTGCATAAGCAAATTAAGGAAGAAAAAGACGCGGAAAAAAGTGCTAAAGAAAACCCGCCAAACCCCTAAATCCTAATACAAAAAATGAATTATATCGTAGAAGAAAAACATAATGGTGAACGTATCGACAAGTTCCTTGTCGGCGTTATGGAAAATGTCTCCCGCACAGACGTGCAGAAGCTGATTGAAGCAGGCGAAGTCAAGGTCGGCGGTGGCAAAGTATCCAAGAACTTCCGCGTAGAAACGGGGATGGCGGTTGTCGTTGAAAAGATGATCGAGAAGGAATCTTCGACGCTTGAACCCGAAGATATTCCGCTGAACATCGTTTATGAAGATGACGATATCGTGGTTATCAACAAGCCGCGCAATTTGGTGGTGCATCCGGGTAATGGCGTGAGCAAGGGAACGCTTGCTGCAGCACTCTTGTACCATTTCAAGGAAAATCTTTCGACCGTGAACGGTCCGCTTCGTCCGGGTATTGTCCACCGTCTGGACAAGGATACGCCGGGGCTTATGGTGGTCGCAAAAAACGATGCCGCTCATAGGCATTTGGCGCACCAGCTCGAAACTCGCACGCTCCATCGCACGTACAATGCGCTTGTATGGGGTTGCCCGCGTGACCTCGAAGGAACGATTGACGCTCCGATTGGCCGCAACCCGAAGAACCGTCTCAAGATGGCGGTGGTGAAGGGCGGTAAGGAAAGCCGTACGCATTACGTTGCCAAACAGTTCTTTGCGATTGCAACGCTTTTGGAATTGCAGTTGGAATCTGGCCGTACGCACCAGATTCGTGTGCATAGCCGTTACACGGGCCATCCGGTCGTTGGCGATCCACTTTACGATGGTCGTGACGAAAGTTTGAACCGCGTGCCGCCTCTGATGAAGCCGGTGGCGGAGAAGGTTCTTGAAATTGCTCCGGCGCAGCTTTTGCAGGCCGTGAAGATTGAACTCATCCATCCGCGCACGAACAAGAAGCTTACGTTCAAGGTCCCGATGGAAGAGCCGTTTGCAAATGTGCTCAAGCTCTTGAAGAAGGAATGCCCGGCATCGGCGCCTGTGTATGACGAAGAAGAAGGTTTCCGCGATTTCGATGCGCAGATTCGCTTTGACGAAGATGATGAATTTGACGAATACGCAGAACCGCTGGAAATCTCGCCGGATGAAGCCGCTCCTGTGAAGGAACGCAAGACGCGTGCCCAGCGCCTCGCCGAGAAAAAGGCGACTGCCGCCAAGCGCCGTGCCGTTGCCGCTGAACGCAAGCTCATCAAGCAGATGAAGGCCGCTCGTCGCAAGGGAATTGCCCCGGAAGACTTTGTGGAACCAGGTTACGAACCCACAATCGATCCGGAATTGCTTTAATCTAAAACTTACAAGCTAACAATGACTAATTCTTACTTCTTTATCGGTGTTGCTGGCGTGGGCATGAGTGCTATCGCGCAGTATTTGGTGGGCAAGGGCGTTGCCGTGAGTGGTAGCGACCGTCAGTTTGGCGAGTTCCTGAACGGGAATGCCGAGAAGCCGCTTGTCATGAGTCAACTCGAAGATTGCGGAATCAAGTGCTTTGCGCAGGATGGTTCCGGAGTTGTCGAAGGTCTTACCGCCGTCGTGGTGAGCACCGCGATTGAAGATACGAATCCGGATTTGAAGCGCGCGAAGGAACTTGGCGTCCCGGTGATGCACCGCAGCGAAATGCTCGCAAAGATTTCCAAGGAAGCACGCACGATTGCGATTAGCGGTACGAGCGGAAAGTCGACGGTGACCGCGATGGTTTACCACATTCTCGAATATGCGGGACTCCAGCCGTCTGTGATGACGGGGGCTGGCCTCGTGAACTTGCAGGCTCAGGGCAAGATTGGAAATGCTGTGAGTGGCAAGGGCGAATGGCTCGTTGCCGAAGTCGATGAAAGCGATGGAACGCTTGTTCGCTATGAACCGGAAATCGGCGTCATTTTGAACATCGACAAAGACCACAAGGAAATCTCCGAGCTCGAACAAATTTTCTTGAAGTTTAGCCAGAACGTTTTGAGCGCAGGTCACATCTTGATTGTGAACGATGCGCACCCGCTCGCAAAGAAGTTTAGCGCCGGTCGTGAATTTGACTTTGGCTATGAAAGCTATGTAAGCGTCCAGGGAATTGATTTTAAGTCGGTCGGGACTCACATCCAGTTCCGCGTGCGTCATAGCAATGAACTTGTGAAGTTCGAAATTCCGCTGCCGGGCAAGCACAATATGGAAAATGCTTTGGCCGCCACAGCCGCCGCACTTCGCGCGGGCGTTTCGCTCCACACATGTGCCGATGCGCTTTCGTCTTTCCCGGGCGTGTTCCGCCGTCACCAGATTCTCGGGACATTCAACGGCGTGACGCTTGTCGATGACTTTGCTCACAATCCGGCGAAAATTGCCGCAAGCATCAAAAGCGCCCAGGACTTTACTGAAGGCCGCGTGATTGCTTGGTTCCAGCCACATGGCTTTGGTCCGACGCGATTCTTGCGCAAGGACTTGGTGGACTTTATCGCCAAGACGCTCCGCCCGATGGACATGGATTTTGACCGCAAGAACGATGTGATGTTCTTCAGTGAAATCTATTACGCTGGCGGAACGGTCACGCGTGACATTAGCGCAGGCGACCTTGCGGACGACTTGATTCTCAAGGGTTGTGAGGCTATTTACATTGCTGACCGCAACGAGTGTGCTAAGAAAATGCTAGAATATGCAGAGCCGGGTGACACGATTTTGCTGATGGGCGCGAGAGATCCTAGCTTGCAAGAGTTCGCTCGCTCGGTAAAGCAACTTTTGGAAAATCGTTAAGCGCATCAGGATCGCGCGGTCGTGTTAGACTCGTGTGGTCTTGTCAAAAATAGGGGAAAATTGCAATGGACAAAAAGATTGTTCTAAAAAATGTGTTTTTTGATGGCGCAAAGCGCGACATCTTGATCGTCGGTAATCTCTTTGAAAAGGTCACGCGTCTGCTGGAACCGTCTGATTACGATGGCGCCGAAATTGTCGATTGTTCGCATTTCGCAATTATGCCCGCGTTTTACAATGGCCATACGCATGCGGCGATGAGCTTATTGCGCGGCTATGCCGACGACATGGAACTTGGCAAATGGCTCAACGATTACATCTGGCCGATGGAAGCTAAGTTCACGGATGACGATATCCGCGCGGGGAGTCGATTGGCGATTCTTGAAATGATCAAGTCGGGAACGGTATTCTTTGCCGATATGTATTGGCATCGCGAACAAACGGTCCGTGTTGTCGAAGAAATGGGAATCCGTGCGGCTATTGGCGTTACCATGGCCGAAAATTTGTTGACTCCTGAGGGCTGGGCGAGAAATATAGACTTCATGAGAAAGCACAAGTGCGAATCGGAACGTGTGCAGCTTGTGGTGATGCCGCACGCCGTTTATACGGTGGGTGAGGAGAAAACCGCAGAACTCATAGAACTTGCCCACGAAGAAAATTACAAGATTCACACGCATTTATCCGAAACGATGACTGAAATTAAGAATTGCATGGAACAGTTCGGCTGTACGCCTGTGGAATTCTGGAAACGTTTGGGCGGTTTGAATTCGAATTTCTCGGCGGCGCACTGCACGCATTTCACGGCGTCTGACCGCAAGATTTTTGCGGAATCGGGTGCAACCGCAATTCTGAACCCGTGCTCCAACATGAAGCTGAACAGCGGCATTCCGCAGGTTGCCGAAATGCTCAAGGACGGCATGAAGCTTGGTCTTGGCACGGATGGCGATTCGTCGAATAATAATCTCGACATGCAAGAAGAAATGAAGACGATTGCGCTTTTGGCGAAGTATCTCGGAACCGCAGAAACGCTCCCAGCAGAAGAAACTCTCAAGATGGCTACATGCAATGTTGCGCAGTTCTTTGGAATCAATGCCGGCCGCATTGCAGAAGGCTATCTCGCAGATTGCTTGCTGATTGACTTGAACAATGAACGCATGGTGCCGTGCTACAACATCTATAGCAACTGGGTCTATTCCGCAAATTCTAGCGCAATCGATTCTGTGATGTGCAACGGCAAGTTCGTGATGCGTGGCCGCCACGTCGATGGGGAAGAAGAAATTCTCCGCGATGCTCGCGAATGCGCTGCACGTCTCGCTTCGAAATAAAGAGGCGACTTTCAGACGCCTCTCGTTTTCTTGCCTCTGTTTTGTCAAGCCCGCTTTTGCGGGCTTTCTCTTTTTCAGTTACTTTTTAGCAGAGCTTGAAGACGAAGCGGAATCGCTCGAGGTCCCGTTTTCGAACGTTTTTAATGCGGCGTCCTTAGCGGCAATAGCGGCGTCTTTTGCCTTCTCGGCTGTTTCGCTAACTTTGTTTGAAAGGCTATCAGCGGCGTTCTTGACGGCTGCCTTTGCGCTATCGGCTGCTTCTTCTGTCGAACCTTTAGCTTTGTCTGTAATTGTCTTTGTAAGTTCGCTTGCCTTTTCTTTTGCCATCTTGCGGAGATTTACTTCGTCAGAAGAATATCCCATGGCTTCAAGTGAAGACTTGTATATGCTATAGAATACCGCATCGTTCCTCGTGTTCTTGAGGTTCCCTTCGACGGGGAGCAAATGCAGAATTGTGAGAAATAAGAAGCAGATAAGCGAAGCTTTGATAACGCCGAAAAGCAATCCCAGAATGCGGTTTGTCTTTCCGACGATGGTGTTCTTGATGGAATCGCCGACCAGGTGCCCGATGAACGAGAACAGAAGGAACGGCACCAAAAAGCCGATGCACGTGCAAATGAGGTGCGCGGCAAAGTCTCCAAAAGCAAAATTGCGTATAAAGAAACCACACAAAAGGTCTTGGGCGAAATACGCACCAAGAATCGCTGAAATCCACGCACAGAGCCTAAACACGCTGCTCAGAAGTCCGCGCCACAACCCAAGGACGCTAAAAACGAGCAGGCAAGCTGCGCACGCAATATCTATCCAATTCATTGGACAAATCCTCTAGATAGCTAGGTGAATAGCGACGGACGCTATTGCAGTGACTATCACTCCTAGTAAAAAGCCTATACCGTACTTAAATGTAGTTTTTTGTGGCTTGGGAGAGATGACCGTGTCGACCGGTTGGTCTTCGTTTACCGTGTCAGCCCATTCGGCGATGTAGGGGGTCATGTCGCGCGGGTATTCTCTCATGAGGTCGGCAAGCTCGTTTGCGGCATCGCATGCCGAAGACGGGCGCTTGCTCGCGCGCTTGTTGAGTAGTTTCAATACGAACTTGCGGAGAGGCTTGGGGACATCATCCGGGAAAACTTCGAGCTTGAATTTCATCTTGAGGATGTTTTCGCGCGTTTCTTCGAAGTCCTTGCCGCGGAAAAGGTTCTCGCCAATGAGCATTTCGCTCGCGATGATGCCTATGCTAAAGAGGTCGCTTGCGTAGTTGACCTTTTCGCCCATGATTTGCTCGGGGCTCATGTAGGCGGCGGTGCCGATGATGCAACCGGTCTGCGTGAGTTCCTTGCCGATTTCAAGCGGGGTATCCGTGTGGGCGATGCCAAAGTCCAGGAGGCGAACACGGCCGTCCTTGTCAATCATCATGTTTGCGGGCTTTAAGTCGCGGTGGGTCACGCCGTTGCGGTGGGCATGGCTCAATGCACTCAAAAGTTCGTACAAAATGGTCTCGACAACCCAGACAGGCGGTCGCTTGTTTCTCAGGAGCAAATCCTTGAGGCTCGAGCCCTGCACGTATTCCATCGACATCGTGTAGTTGCCATCGCTATCTTTCCAGAGGGCATACGGCTGAATGATGCTTGGATGGTTAAGGTGGGCGAGGATACTCCCTTCTTGCAGGAATCTCTTGATGTAGATGTCCTGCTGGTTCAAGTTTGTATTGAGTCTCTTGGCAACGACAAGTCTGTCGAGAGACGGGTCCCGACAAAGCCACAGGCTACCCATGGCTCCGCTGTTCAGAGCTTGTATTGGTTTGTATCCGCCGATTTTAGACGGGAGCTGATCTTTGACTTTCTTTCTGGACTGTGTTGCCTTGACCTCTTCCATGCTGCCCTATATAGAAAAAGATTTATTTCTTGTCGCTCAGGTAAATGCTCTGGTGCTTTGTCTTCGGGTCCTGATTGGGGTAATCGAGGATGTAGTGGAGACCGCGAGATTCCTTGCGACGGAGGGCGGCAATGAGAATCATCTTGGAAACCTGAAGGGCGTTCAGGAATTCAAGGTAGTGCAAGTTTTCAGTTTCTTTGTTCTTGATGGCGGTATCGACATCCTTCTGGAGTTCTTCGATGACCTTGAGACCTTGGTTGAGGCCAGCGACGGTACGGACAATGCCGCAGTGCGTCCACATCATGTCTTGGAGCATCTTCTTGCGCTTGCGCCAGTAGGCGGCCTTTGCGAAGCTGACTGATTCCTTGGCGGAGGACTTGCTTGGAATTATCTTGTCTTTAACGATGCCGCTCTTTTCGATATCATCGACAGCGCGGATGGCAAATACGACGCTTTCCAAAAGCGAGTTAGATGCAAGACGGTTTGCGCCATGGACGCCCGTTGCAGCAACTTCGCCGCAAGCATAGAGTCCCTTGATTTCGGTGCGGGACCATGTGTCGACGAGAACGCCACCGCACATGTAGTGGGCAGCCGGGACGACCGGAATCCATTCCTTGGTGATATCGATGCCTGCATCCATGCACTTAGAATAAATGTGCGGGAAGTGGCTCTTGATGTCCTTCGGGGTGCGGCCAGAGAGGTCGATAAACATGTGGTCCTTGCCGAGACGCTGCATTTCGCTGTGGATGGCGCGAGCGACAATGTCGCGCGGGGCGAGGGAGTGCAGCGGGTGCACCTGGTTCATGAATTCTTCGCCCTTGTCGTTCTTGAGGATGCCGCCAAAACCGCGCACCGCTTCGGAAATGAGGAACGGCTTCTTGAACTTCGGTGCGTACAAACTTGTCGGGTGGAACTGCATGAACTCGATATCCTGGAGGGCGGCGCCAGCGCGTGCTGCAATTGCCATGCCATCGCCACAGCTATCGGGCGGGCAGACGGTGTACTGCCAAATGCGGCCTGCACCACCAGTCGAAAGAATGGTAGCCTTTGCGTAGATGCGTTCGACTTCGCCAGACTTCTGGTGAATAATCTTTGCACCGATGCAACGCTTGTTCTTGCCTTCGCCTTCGCAAATCAAATCCTTGATGTAGCAGTTCTCGAGGTAGTCGATGTTCTTTTGCTTGTGAAGTTCGCAAAGGAGGGCGCGCATAATCTCTTTACCGGTGAGGTCTGCGGCGTGCAAAATGCGGTGGTGACTGTGTCCGCCTTCGAGGTGGAGGTCAAATTGAGTCTTGTCTTCGGGCGACGGTGTGAACTGGACGCCCCACTTGACGAGCTGCTTGATAGTCGTGGGACCGTTCTTCACGAGAATTTTCACGGAGTCCTTTTTGCAAAGACCTGCACCTGCTTCGAGGGTGTCTGCCACATGGAATTCAAATTTGTCTGTTTTTTCGGTGACAGAGCAGATACCGCCTTGAGCGTAGTTCGATGAGCCGTCCGGCTTTGCACCTTTGGTTAAAATGACAACGTGGAACCCTTTTTCTGCCGCGTGGAGGGCGGCGCTCAATCCAGAAATGCCGGCACCCAGAACCAAAATATCGTACATGAGATACTCCAAAGGAATTGTTGTATTTTTATATCCCATAAATAGAAAAAATAGGGCTTTTCGGCATTATATTTGGCTTGTAATTTCGATAAAATAAAATGCAAACATTTTTTTTTGCTATTTTTCGAGCGACAAAATTTTAATGGAGTTGTCTCTATGTTAACGTGGATTAATGAAAAAGCCAAGTGGGTAATTGTGATCTTTGCCGCCGGTATCGCTATCGGTCTTCTCGCCATGGACCGTGTTCCGGACCAGGGCCGCAGCTATCCTATTGGTGTTGTCAACGATACCAAGATTTCCTATGCGGACTTCGATTCTCGCGTGAAGATGATCGTGCAGAACCAGTATCAGAACCAGCACTTGGATGACGAACAGTATTCTCAGCTCCGTGCCCAGGTGTTCTCGAGCTTCGTTCGCCAGGCTCTCTTTGCCGAACAGTACGAAACGGCCGAACTTAGCGCCTCGGTTGCTGAACTCAAGAACGAATTCAAGCGCAATTCCGACGCCGTTCGCGCACGCTTGGTCCAGGAAGCTCAGGCTCGCCTCTATGCCATCCAGCAGCAGGCTTCTTCTCAGGAAGACTTGATGCAGCGCACTCAGGCCTACATCTCTTCTCTCCCGAAGTTCCTCACCGACACGACTTTCAACAAGGCTGACTATGACGCTTGGATTGAAACTCCGGCCGCTTACCGCTGGAGTGCCATGCTCATGCTCGAAGACGAAATGAAGAACAATACCATTCCGGCTCGTCAGCTTCAGACCTTGGTCGGCGCTTCTGTCCATCCGACTTCTCTCGAAGCCAAGTGGGCTGTTGAACGCCGCATGACGGACTACGAACTGCAGGTGGCGGTCGCCCCGAGCGCATCCTTTGTTGTGGATAGCAACGCCGTTGATAGCGTCATGGTCGCTGGCTATTTCAACGCTCACATGGATAGCTTCTTTGTGCAGAAGGACGTGGCTCAGTTCCAGTACGTCTCTCTCCCGGTTGAAGCTACTGCCGGTGATGATGCTAGCATCCGCGAATACGCAATGACCCTTTACTACCAGCTCACGGATTCTTCTTCTACGACGACGTTCGAAGACATGGCTCGCGTTTCTTCTGAAGATCCGGGCAGCGCAGAAAAGGGGGGCGTCCTGAGTGAAGATTTCGTCGGTCGTGGCACTTACGTCAAGCCGTTCGAAGATGCTGCTTTCGCTCTTGATTCTGGCAAGATTTCTGAACCGGTCCGCTCTCAGTTCGGTTACCACATCATCAAGTCCTACGGCAACGTGAAGAATGCTAAGGGCGAAGTTGAAAAGGTCAAGGTCGGTCACATCCTCCTCACCGTGACGGCTTCTTCCAATACTATTGATAGCCTCGAAAAGATTCTCACCAACATCAAGAAGGATGTTGATGCTGGTTCTGACTTGCTGACCGAAGCTCAGGCTCGTGGTCTCGAAGTCAAGACTTCTGAATGGGTTTCTAACGATGGCAACATTGCAGCTTTCGGTTACCTCAAGGGTCTCGCTTCTTTCGCTTGGCCGAACGAAAACCTCCCGAAGGAAGAAAGCGAAATTTCTGGCGTGCTCAGAAACAACAAGTGGGTTGTTATCGCCAAGAAGATTGGTTCTTACAAGGCTGGCGAACGTAGCCTTCCGCTTTACTACAACGATATCAAGGCAACGCTTATCAAGCAGAAGTCTGCCAAGGCTGCTGAAAGCTACTTGAACTCTGTTGCCGCCCAGGTCAAGGCTTGGAATCCGGCTGATACCGCTACCAAGATTGAAAAGGTTGAACTCGAAACCAAGAACGCTTCTGTCGACGGCTTTGTTCCGGGCTTCGGCTACGGCAATGCTCAGATTGCACGCGTTGTGGGCAAGGCTACTGTTGGTGAATGGACCGCTCCGGTTGTTGCCGAAAATGGCGCCGTGATGCTCAAGGTCGTTTCCAAGAAGACTCCGAAGCTCGAAGAAGTAGAAGAAGCCATCAAGCAGGATGTGGACAACTCCTACCGCTTTGGCGTGATGACTGCTTTCAACGACTACGTCACTTCTCTCGAAGCTTCTACGCCGGTCAAGAGCAACCTCGACCTCTTCTACAGAGACTAAGGGCTTTTGCGAGAGCTTGACTCTCGTGAGCGTGCACAAAAATCCGTCAGCAAATAAACTCAATTATTGGTTGACGGAATTTGCTTAATTTGCTATAATGTGCCGCACTCGCCCCCATCGTCTAGTGGCCCAGGACTCGGGATTCTCATTCCCGCAACAGCGGTTCGAGTCCGCTTGGGGGTACTAAAAACGACCAACGAAAAGTTGGTCGTTTTTATTTTCCGCCCCAGGGGTATAAAAAAGTCTAACCGAAAAGGTTAGGCTTTTTTTGTAATATGAAAGTCTTGCGGGCGGGGCCCCAGCTCGGAGTTGACGCCTACGGCGTCAGCGGCTTCACTCGGTCATGTGCGCCTGCAAGCAGTCGCCCGCGACTCTCGTTTTGCACGCTACTGCGAAGGATTCTGTAAAACTAAAAAAGCCTGGGTGTTTTACCCTGGCTTTTCAAATGCTTTAGCGAGCTTCGCGCAGTTTAGTTAATACCCGCGCATTTTAGCTTTCAATTACTTGATGGTGCTTGTGAGGCGGAAGGCAAAACCAACGTCGCTGATTTCGTTACCGCTGTAGACGCTGAACTGGAGCTTGGACTTGCCGACCTTCTTGGCCCATGCAACGGTCCATGCCCAATCGTCGATGTTCTTGCCATCGGTGAGGTCTGCGCGGTCATTGATGTGTTCCCATTCCACGTAGAGGCTGCTCATGAGTGTGTTCAAGAAACCGGACTTCGGAGCAAATTCAGCACCAATGTAGAACGGATGGTAAGAAGCAGACTTCAGGTACTTATATTCCGGAGCGACATAGTTCGACACTTTTTCGTTGATGCCATCTTCTTGCGTGAAAATGAAACCGTATTCACCGTAGAGGCGGAAGAATTCCACCGGGTTGAAGCTCAAGTAGGTAGCAAGGCGGTGGGTGACGTATGCGGTGTTTTGGATCAGGTCAAGGGCGTTCACGCGGTAGGCAAACTTTGCTTCGAGCGGGAAGTCGAACTTGAGGTCTTCTTCAATGCGAACGTAGCCGGTGTTGGCCTTGTTGTCTCTTGTGGCAATCATGGCGTTGAAGTTGGAGTAACCTGTCTTCCAGCCAAGTTCAATGGCGTTGTGGCTGTAGTCGCGCATCCAGAGGCCGCGAGCCGTGAGGTCCTTATCGATGTAAGTACCGAAGTGAGTGGACTGAGACCAGTCCGTCTTCCAGTGACCGACCTTGATATTGAAGGCGTGGTCATTGTATGCCCACTTGTAGTTAGCCCAGTAGAGGTCTGCGAGAATCTTGTCGTAGCTAGTGGTTTTGCCGTCGCCGTCCTTAATCTTGTTGCCGAACTGCGGGGCGAAAATGCGCAACATGACCTGTGCGTCGAAGTTATCGCTCTTGTAGAGACCGCCAATGTTAGCGCGGATCCAGAAGGAGCTCAGGTTGTTGTCGTCATCGGCGAGAGTCTTGGTTGCCTGAGTCTGGACGTTGCCCTTGAGGCTGAATTCGCCATCGGCTGCGAAGGCGGCAGTGCACATACCTGCGACCAAAAGTGCGCTTGTCATTTTTTTGAAGTTCATAGTTTCTCCATGTAAGTTTTTCGTGCACAAATTTAGAAAAATCGGAAAATATTTAAAGATAATTTGAAAGTAAGCGATTCAATTTTTATTTTTGCCTCACAAAATATCCATTGGAGTACAAGAATGAGAATGATTTCCCGCATTGCATTTTCGGCAATAGTGGCAGTTTCTTTTGCATCTGCCGGCAAACTTGCACCGAACAAGACGCACGCCGTGCTGAACGTGACTTACACGAACGAAGAAAACGTTCCGCATGCCAAGAAAAAGCTCACGTTTGTGGGGCAGAACAAGGGAAAAAAGGTGGTCATCACGACGGACGTGTATGGTGAAGCTAGCTTCCATATCCCGCGTGAAGATTCCTACACGATTCTCTGCGAAAGCTTGACGGGACCGTTTGAATGCGGCGAAACTCCGTATGTTTCCCGCACGGCAAGCACGGGTGGAATTTCGGTCGTTTTTGACGATACTCGTTCCGAACTTACGGGCGTGACGTTCAAGGCGGGCAGCGCTGAACTTGTGCCGAGCTCCTTGAAGACTCTCAATGCCGCGATTGCAGGGCTCAAGCGCAATCCGAAGGCCAAGATTGAGGTGGAAGGCCATACAAGTAGCGATGGCTCCGCAGAACTCAACCAGCAACTTTCTGAAGATCGCGCAAACAGTGTCCGCAATTATATGATTGAACAGGGGATTGATGCTGACCGCGTGACTGCTGTGGGTTATGGCCCGAGTCGCCCGAAGGGTGACAACTCGACAGAAGCGGGTCGCCGCGCCAACCGTCGTATTGAGCTTAAAGTGCTCAACGCCGACGAAGTGAATTTCTAAAAACGAAATCTAAATAACCGAGATGCGCGGCCGATGAGCCGCGCGAATCTTGAAAATGCAAAAAGCCGCAATCGCGGCTTTTTTTATAGAGTCATCCTGAAGCGAAGCGACGGGATCCATTATTTTTAAACTGCGCGAATCCCGTCTTCGGTGATCACGATTTTTTCTTCGCGGAAAAGCGTCCCGATAATCTTCTTGAACGTCTTTTTGGACATGCCGAATTCACGACGGATAGTTTCCGGATCGGTGTGGTCGCCGTAGGGGAGGAATCCGCCCGCAGCTTCGAGCTTTTGCATGACCGCATTGGGACTTTCGCTCTTCATCATGCCCTTGTAACCGATCGGAGTCAAGTTGAGCGTAATCTTTCCGTCGCTCGTGAAACGCTGGATGAATCCGGGCATCGTATCGCCGATGTAGATGCGTTCCATGCCGGGCGTCATCATGAGGCGGCCCGTGTAGCGGTAATCTACGAGGCAATCGACATAGTCGGGCGTGACTTCGTAAGCGGCAAGTTCTACGCGCTGGCCGATATGCAAGTCGTTCGTGTCCGGATCGATAAAGCTCTTGATTTTTTCGGTGGCGATGATGCGTCCGCTCTTTTCGTCTTCGAGTACAAAGACTACGCAGCGGTCGCCTTTCTGCAATTCGCCAAGTTGCTGCTTGAAGGGGAGGTACAAATCCTTGTTGAGCCCCCAATCCAAGAATGCGCCAACGCGGTTGACTTCCTTGACGGTGAGCACCGCAAATTCGCCTACCTGGGCGAGCGGCTTCTCGAGTGTTGCGATCGGGCGGTCTTCGGAGTCCGTGTAAACGAACACGTCAATGATTTCGCCTTCGACAAGCGTGAATTTGTTGCGGTTGCCGGGGAGGAGCACGCTTCCGCCAGTTTCAAGTTCCAGGTAGTAACCCTGTGGCGTGATAGATTCGACGCGTGCGCGGTTAATTCTTCCAAGTTCCATAATTTGCCTTTCCGTTCAAGTGATGCCGCGAACAATCGCGGTTCATTTTTGTCATGCCCGCCATCGAGCGGGCATCTCCTATAAATATACTTTTTTGTGCGAGTGCCCGCAAGGGCTCTTGTTGTTTACTCAGTCGGCAGTTCCTTGCAATGCCGCATGAACCTAAGCGTTTCTTTTTCGCCATCCGTCGCAAGCTTCTTGAGCAAGAACAGCAACTTCTTGTAAGTCGTTTCCGTCATTTTCTCGTGCGCAGTGCTTTTCGTCAAATACTGGAGCGGAGCTTCTTGCGTGTAGTTTTTCTTGTTGTACGTCTTGGAGGCAGCCACGCGGTCGCAGAACATCTCCTTGATGTAGCGGTCCGGCATGTCCATCGGCACGATTTTCTTTGTCTTCATGTCGTAATCGTACCAAAATTCAAAGTGGTGCTTGTTGCGCCCCTTGTGGTGCATCCATGCAAGACTGTAGCCCGTATCGCGGCGTTCGCCGTTGTTTGGCGATTCCTTGCCCGTGTAATACTTTGCACCAGGAATGAATTCGGTAGGGCTGTACTTCGACAAATCGTGGAACAGCCCCTGCAACCCGATACCGGCCTTGATGCAAAGCCGAATCACTTCGTTCCTGTGCTTGGTAATCGTAATGAAATGACGAATAGGATGGAACATGCCAAAAAATTAGCAAAAGCCGGGCATCCCGGCAATGTTTATTGCAAAATCCGATTCCCGTATTTATTTTCGAATTCCGTCACGAGCTTGTGTGGTTCCGGGAAGTAGTACTTGAGAATGTTCATGCCTACTTTATAGATTTTTTGCGGAATGCCGAATACTGCTTCGGCGATACCGCCCGCAATGCAGGCGAGCGTATCGCTATCCCCGCCGAGGGACACTGCGTTTCTGATGGCATCTTCGTAGTCCGTCGCTTCCAAGACGCAGCGGATGGCTTGCGGAACCGTCCCTTGGCAAAGCGCCGCTCCCGGATAAGACCAGCTATATTCCGGACGCAGTTCATCAATTGTGAAATTCAGATCATAGCTGAATTCGCTCTCGATGGTCGTCTTGATTTCGTCCTTGCTCGCTCCCATGCGGGCTATGAAAATTGCAAGTGCAGTCGCCTGCGCTCCCTTGATTCCTTCGGGATGGTTGTGCGTGCATTCGGCAGATTCCTTGGCCTTGGCGAGCACCTCTTCCTTGGTGTTAAACGCCCAGCCTACCGGCGAAATGCGCATGGCAGAACCGTTCCCGCAACTGTCGTATGGCGTGCCAAAACCATCGCGGCGTGCCTTGACGACATATCTGGTGAACCCTCCGCCGTAACCGCCGACAGGGCATTCGTACTTGCTTGCGTAAGCGACGTAATACTTCCACGCTTCGCCTCCGCGCATAATCCAGTCTGCCGTAGCAAACGAGAGAATGCTATCGTCTGTGGGCGATACCCCATCAGGGAACAGCTCAAAATCCTTAGCTTTGTAGTTTTCGAATTCGTAAATGGAACCGACGGTATCGCCGATAATTGCTCCAATCATAAAAATCTCCTTATTCCAATAATAATATCGTATAATGCGTGCGAATTGTAAAATGAAAAAAAATCCCTGCCACTTGCTGTGACAGGGATCTTAACTTTGTCATGCCCGCCACTGAGCGGGCATCTCCGTTTCAAAACAGAGAACTGCTAATTACTTCTTCTTCGTCTTCTTGGTTTCAAGCCATTCGTCGAAGGTGATGCTGCGGTCAACAACACCATTCGGCGTGAGTTCCAAAACGCGGTTTGCGACAGTTTGGACAAATTCATGGTCCTGCGAGCAGAAGATGACCGGGCCCTGGAATGCCTTGAGGCCGTTATTCAAAGCGGTGATGGCTTCCAAGTCGAGGTGAGCGGTCGGTTCGTCGAGGAGCAAGCAGTTGGCGTTCGAGAGCATCATCTTCGAAAGCATGCAGCGTACCTTTTCACCACCGGAGAGCACGTTGGCGCTCTTGAGGGCTTCTTCACCGGTAAAGAGCATACGGCCGAGGAAGCCGCGGATGAACGTTTCGTCCTGTTCCTTGCTGTACTGGCGCAGCCAATCCACGAGGGAGAGGTCTGTCTTGAAGTAAGCGTCGTTGTTTTTCGGGAAGTAGTTGTAGCTGATGGTGTTACCCCACTTGAGCACGCCATCCGGAGCCTTGATTTCTTCGGCGATGAGCTGGAAGAATGCGGTCTTGAGTGTGTCGTATTCACCGACGAGAGCGACCTTGTCCTGGTTGCCGAGCGAGAAGTCGAATCCCTTGCAGACGATGCCGTCGCCGCCATCAACGGTGGCATTCTTGACTTCGAGCACAATCTTACCTGGTTCGCGGTCCATCTTGAAGTTCACCCACGGGAACTTACGGCTCGATGCCGGCATTTCTTCGACGGTCATCTTGTCCAAAAGCTTCTTACGGCTGGTGGCCTGCTTGGCCTTTGCAGCGTTAGAGGCGAAGCGGCGGATGAACGCCTTGAGTTCTTCAATCTTTTCTTCAGCGCGGCGGTTCTGGTCCTTGCGCTGCTTCTGGGCGAGCTGGCTTGCTGCGTACCAGAATTCGTAGTTACCGCCGTAAATGTTGATCTTGCCGTAGTCGATATCGCATGTGTGCGTGCAGACAGCGTTCAAGAAGTGACGGTCATGGCTCACCACGATCACGATGTTTTCGAAACGTTCGAGGTAGTCTTCGAGCCAGCCGACGGTTTCCAAATCAAGGTGGTTCGTCGGTTCGTCCAAGAGCAAAATGTCCGGGTTGCCAAACAGAGCCTGGGCGAGGAGCACGCGGATCTTCTGGCCGCCATCGAGTTCGGACATCAAGTTGTAGTGGAATTCTTCGGGAATGCCGAGGCCCTTGAGGAGCACGGCTGCGTTGGAGTCGGCTTCGTAACCGCCGATTTCACCAAAGCGCGTTTCGATTTCCATGGCCTGCATGCCCTGTTCTTCGGTCATTTCAGGGAGCGCGTAAAGTTCGTCGCGCTTCTTGCTCAGTTCATAAAGTTCCGGGAAACCCATCATCACGGTTTCGAGGACCGTGTTATTTTCGTAGGCGAAATGGTCCTGCTTCAAAACGGCGATACGTTCGCCCGGGTCCTTCGTGACTTCACCCGTGTTCGGTTCGAGTTCGCCCGAAAGAATCTTGAGGAATGTGGACTTGCCGGCACCGTTTGCGCCGATGACACCGTAGCAGTTGCCTCTCTTGAAGGAAAGATTCACTTCCTTGAAGAGGACGCGGCTACCATACTGGAGACTGACATTAGAAACATTAAGCATGGCGCCAAAGATAGTAAATTGTGGGTCGGGATTGTAGAGGGCTTGGGCATTGCTAGCCCGAAAAAGCTATTATTAAACGAGTCATCCTGAGCAATGTGAGGGATCCAGTTATTTTTGAGGGAGACTATGAAAATTAATTTATTCGGTAATATGGCTAAGTATGCGACTTGCGCTGCTTTTGCGTTTGCGTTTACATCGTGCTCTGATCATGCTTCGGTCGTGAGGTATGAATACCATGAATATGAACAAGAAGCAGAACAGCAGCCTTCACCTTCCGAAGTCTTGAATTCATCGTCTTCCGTAAAATCTTCATCTTCCAAAAAGTCTGCGAGCAGTTCATCATCTGAAAAGGCTGCCACATCTTCGTCTTCCGAGAAATCGGCCGCCTCGTCTTCATCCTCGGCAAGGTCTTCGTCTTCTTCCGCGGAAAAGTCCTTTTTCAGCGAAACCTGGCGCGAAGATTGCCTTGCGAAAATCAACGAATACCGTGCGACAGAAAATCTTGACCCGCTGACGCTTGCACCTGAAGAAAAGCAGACCTGTACCGATCAGGAAGCTGCAGACGATCTCGCCGAAAACAAGGCTCATGGTCACTTTGGCAATTGCGGCGAAGGCGCGCAAAACTCGGGTCCGAACTTCAATACCTCTTGGCGCAAAACGGCAACTGAAGCTACCGATGCTTTCCTCAAGATGATGTGGGAAGATGAAAAGGCTCTCGTGACTAGTGGCGAGCGCGATCCCGACAAAAAAGAGGATTATTCCTACATCGGCCACTACCTCAACATGAAGGGCAATTATAAAACAGTCGCCTGCGGTATTGCTCTCACAGAAGATGGCAAAAAAGGCTGGCTGAATATCAATTTCTTCAGAAAGTAAAATCCTAATAAAATTGTAAGAAATTCCCATGTTATTTTGTAATATGGGAATTTTTTTGTAATAAAAGTTCTATTTACCTCATGGGCTCATTTTTTTATTTTTGGCCTTATGAGTTTAAAGTCAAAAATTTTCATTTTTTTGCTGATGCTTGTTGCATTTGCATTTTCGGCAACACCTGCGGATTCTACTAAAACAACGAAAAAAGGTGGACTTCTCGGGAGCCTTTTCTCAGTTGAAGAGGATGAGGCGATTCATCGTGGCAATATCCTCACGGGTGCAACACTTTTCTTGCTTCAAGGAAATTCTGATGAAGATGCGCTGAACATTCTTTTCGGAGATATTTACAAGGCGGAAGGTTATACTTTTACAGCCGAAGTATTTGGCGGATATTTTGTTCGTGATGCAATGGCGGTGGGGATGCGCTCCGGCTACAGCCGCACGTATGTCGATATCGACTATTCAATCCTTGAAGATCTTGCTGATGTTAAGGAACACCGCAAGTATGTGAGCAATGGCTTTTTCGTGCAGCCTTTCCTCAAGAATTATTTGAAGGTATTTGATTCCAAGACGATTTACTTCTTTAATGAAACTTCTCTTACGGTAGAATATTCCTATGGCATTTCGCAATCGGATGATGGCGAGGATGTTTCGAAAACGAAAAATCATGGATGGACGTTTAAATTTGGCATCAATCCCGGCTTGAGTATTATGGTGTTGGATCGCTTGGCGTTTGAAACTTCTGTCGGGCTTTTAGGCTTGAACTCTTCGTGGGTTGTCATCGAAGAAAATGGTGAAAAACGTAGTGAAGTTTCTTACAACATAGTGAACTTTAAGGTTAATTTGCTTGCGCTTGATTTCTCGTTGGTTTATTTCTTTTAGGGGTGAGTAATGTTGTTCGAAATTTTTAATTGTACAAAAAATGGTCGTTACGCAAATGCTACGCTCTCGCTCCTTGGCATTTTAGCGTTCGTTATTTTGAATGGTTGCTCTGCAGATTACGATACATTTGGTGTATCGGATTATCGCAATTTAGAAGAAATCTCGTTTGCAGAACAGGATGGCTCATCTGCTGTATATTCGGCAGAACACCGCATGGAATTTGATTTTGTTGCCCCATCGGAATCTCAAAAAATTTGGGACTCGTTGACTATTGAAAATATCGACATGAGCCATTTCGCGTCACTCCATTTAGTCGATGATGAAATAGAAGAGTTCCCGACGGACTCGCTTGAATTGGATTCCTTGGCGCAAAAGGTGCCGTGTTCAAAAAATGCTGTAAAAGTAGGCGATAAGATTCAAGTGCCTTCGAGCCATATTGTTTATGTAGTTGTTGTTTCTGAAAGTGGAATGAAGTCCATTTGGCAATTGGTTTTGAATATTCCGGAGCCCGAATCAGAACGCAGTTCATCTTCTGTAAAATCCGCAAAGTCTAGCAGTTCCGTGAAAAGTGCTGCGTCTAGTAGTGCTTCCAGTAGCTCCGCGAAAAGTGCTGCTTCTAGTAGCGCATCTAGCAGCTCCACGAATAAATCGAGCAGTTCAAATAGCGGCGAATCTCGTGAATCTAGCGAATCTCGTGACTCTAGCAGTTCTGCTGTTGAAAATCCCGTCGAATCCAGCGGCTCTCGTGAATCTAGCGATTCTCGCGAAGCTCCCGCCCCGCGCATCCTCTCGCTTTCCATCGCAGGCAAATCCGCTGAATTTGATGCAGACCGCAAAACTTTCCATGTGGACAATTTGGATTTCCGTACAGACCTCACAGCGCTTGAACTTTCTGAAATTGAACTTTCAGAAGGCGCTACTGCAAATATCGAAGTGGGCGAGTCTTACGACTTTGGCGCGGGCGTTCAAGTGACTGTCACGAATGCAAACGACGAATCTGAAACGTACATCGTCAAGGCGGGCTATCAGCTGCCGGGATCGAATTTTAACACCTGGAAAGGTGACAATGTCACGCCAGATTCCATCTGGGGCAATGCCAATACCATTTTAACGACGACGGAAAAAATCACGTCTGGCTCCATGATCGGTGCTCAAATCCAGACGAGTTCTGCTCTTACCAAAATGGCTAGCGGCAGCCTCTATACGGCGGATTTCAATCCCAAAGGCGTCGGTACACTCTCGATGGCAAGTTCTTCGACATGGCCCGATGGCAATGAACTCTTGGATTTCGGTAAGCCATTTGCTGCACGCCCGGAATTTATGGAAGTCAAGTTCAGCTACGATGGCAAGGGCGATAGCTGCGATATTTACATCCTTCTTGAAAATCGCACTGGCGATAAGAACGTCAATCGTAAGTCTAGCGACGTAAACAAGCTGGTTGCTTCTGCTTGGTTCCGCTCTACGAAGGCGGATAATTCCGGCCGCGAGAATCCTGATGTCGTTAGCGTCTCGGAACCGGACGAAAACAAGATGCGCACGCTCCGTCTCAAGCTCCAATACGGCGAACCGCTCGCAGGCTCACCGATTGAAAATTCTTCGACGTTCAACACGAAACTTGAATCCTCGAACAAGTCTGCCATTAATAACGGCTTGGTGCAGGGGACAGGCGACGAGCCCGTGACGCATATCCGTGTGGTGTTTGCTTCGAGTGCCGATGGTAACCATTACAAGGGTACAAAGGGCGCGATACTCGTCATTGACGAAATGAAACTTATTTATTAGTCCATATATTATATAATACTCACAAGGGTTCCCAAACTTTCGCCTTTTAACTAACTTTTAATTAAGGTTAGAAAATGATACGAAAGTTATATCTCACTCTTTTTATTGCACTGTTCTCACTTGCGCTCACATCGTGCCAAAGCGAGAATCAGACCGTCATCCCCAACAGGGTTCATTCCATCAGCGATCTCGGCCACAAAAAGGTGGGCGTGCAGATAGGCAACACCGCCGATATCTACGCATCGGACTTTGGTGGCGACACGGCTAAGATCGATGTCGAACGCTACACGAAGCTTGCCGATGCCGTGCAGGCACTGTTGCAGGGGAAGATTGACGCGGTCATGAGTGACGACCAGCCCGCCAAGGCTTTTGTGCTCCAGAATCCGTCGCTTCGCATTCTCGAAGAAGTCTTCGTCGAAGAAATGTATGCAGGCGTTGTCGCGAAGGGCAACGAAGCGCTTTTGGATTCAGTGAACCAGGCGCTTGAAGCGATGAAGAAGGATGGCGTTTACGATTCCCTCTTCAACACGTACATTTACCGTTCGGGCAATTACCACTACCAGAAAAAAGTGACCGAAGGCCCGAAGCTCGTTGTTTCGACCAACGCTCAGTTCCCGCCGTACGAATACTACGAGAACACAAAGATTGTCGGTCTCGATATCGAAATCGTGAATTACATTGCCGATTACCTCAATCGCACTGTTGAAATTCAAGACATTGAATTCGACGCGATTATCAATGCGGTTGCTTCGGGCAAGGCTGATGTCGGATTCTCGGGATTCACCGTGACCGAAGAACGCAAAAAGTCCATCAACTTTACGACTCCGTACACGCTCTCGAAAGTCGTCGTGATTGTTCGCGGTGACCAAGCTGTCGAAAGTGAAGAAAGCTTTGGCGATCATGTCTACAAGAATTTCGTGAAGGATTCCCGCTGGAAGTTCATTGTTGAAGGTCTCCGCAACACGCTCGTGATTTCGTTCTTTGCGGCTCTTCTCGGCATCATGATTGGCTTTGTGATTGCGCAGATTCGTACGAGCAACGAATTCAACGGCCGCTTCAAAGTGCTGAACTGGTTTGCTAAGGCTTACCTCGCCGTGATTCGCGGCACGCCGATGATGATTCAGCTCCTCATCATTTACTACATCGTCTTTTCGTCGGTGAACATCAACAAGATTCTCGTCGCGATTGTTGCTTTCGGCATTAACTCGGGCGCATACGTTTCCGAAATCATCCGTAGCGGCATCAAGGGCGTTGATCCGGGACAGATTGAAGCGGGCCGCAGTCTTGGTCTCAAGTTCCGTACTGTGCTTTATTACATCGTTTACCCGCAGGCGTTCAAGAACTCGCTTCCGGCTCTCACGAACGAATTTATCTCGCTCATCAAGGAAACGTCCATTTGCGGTTACATCGGCCTTACCGACCTCACTCGCGGTGGCGATATCATCCGCAGTATGACTTACGAAGCCATGCTCCCGCTCCTTGCTGTGGCTGCTATTTACTTTATCATTGTCGCCGGGCTTTCGGCTTGTGTTGCAAAACTTGAAAAGAGGTTGAAGAAAAATGAACGCTAATGCAGAAACTTTAATCCAGGTCAAGAACCTTTGCAAATCTTACGGTGACAAGCAAATCCTCAAGGGCATTTCGCTTGATATCCATCGCGGTGACGTGATTGCAATTATCGGCCCGTCTGGTTGTGGCAAGTCCACTTTCTTGCGCCAGTTGAATTTGCTGGAGCACCCGACGAGCGGCGATATCCTTTTGGATGGCAAGAGCATTTTGGCGAAGGATGTTTCGAAGCCTTCGATTCGCGAGCGCGTTGGCATGGTTTTCCAGCAGTTCAACCTGTTCAAGAACATGACCGCCCTCAAGAACATCATGTTTGCTCCGGTGAAACTCGGTCGCCTGTCCAAGGCAGAAGCCGAAACGCGCGCTCGTGAACTCTTGAAGCGCGTGGGACTTTTGGACCGTGCAGACCATTATCCAGCACAGCTTTCGGGCGGTCAGCAGCAGCGTATCGCCATTGCCCGTGCCATGGCTATGCAGCCTGAAGCAATCCTTTTTGACGAACCGACGAGCGCGTTGGACCCGGAAATGGTGGGCGAAGTGCTCAAGATCATGAAGGACCTTGCAAAGTCTGGAATGACGATGATTGTCGTGACGCACGAAATGAGCTTTGCTCGCGAAGTGGCAAACCGTGTGCTCTTCTTTGCCGATGGTTACGTTAAGGAAGACGGAACCCCCGAAGAAGTCTTCGACAACCCGAAGGACACCCGCCTTAAGGAATTCTTGTCCGCACTGAAGAAGTAGCTTTGCTAAGGTCCCTGAGCTTGTCGAAGGGCGCGGCACTTCCGCATTAAGTTGTCATCCCCGCCTCCGAGCGGGGACCTCCTTTAAAAAACGAGAAACCCCGGCTTTAAACCGGGGTTTCTTGCATAAGTTCGCGGGCTTCTCGTCGGCATTTACCGGCGTTTCTGCACTTAGTTATAGCTATTCTTAGCTTCGGACTGAGCCTTGAAAATCTTGTCGTATTCGTCCTTCGAGATTCTCATGTAACCCGTCACAATCTTGCCAGATTCGTCTTCGCCGAATTCATAGTAGGCGGAGTCGCCCTTGACGCGCATCAAAATGTCCATGTTGAGCGAATTCTTGCCACGGAGAGCGTTGTTCTCGTATTTGGCCGTGAGGTCGCCGTTCACGTTTCTGATGGTGTAATCGACGTTGTTTTCGGTAAGAACTTCGAAAATCATGTCGGCTTCGCCTTTCCAGTAACCCGTATAGTTGGGCTTTTCATTGTTGCAGCCGAAGAACGTAAACGAAGAAATTAAAAGTGCGGAGAGTATAAGTTTCGTTTTCATGCTCTTAAATTAGATAATTTTTTCCGGTTGGGTTAGCTAATCTATGTAATGTTGTTTTAACGGTGAGTTATTTACAACACCTGAAACCGACACTCGGGTACTGGTTTTGCGGATAGAAGCTGAATTTGCTTACGGAACAGCTACTTTCGTTGTTGGTATTCCATGCACCGCCTGCGACCAGGAACTTGTCCGGGTGCTGCTTGCTTGTTGAGGCTGTCCATTCCCAGAGATTTCCGTTCATGTCGTACATGCCATACCAACTACGGCATTGCGTCTTGCGGCCACTTCTCTTGGCGGCCTTCGTGTTGGTGTTGCACTTGCTCTGCTTGTAACCATTACCGTAAGAGAACTTGAAACCGTCCTTGCCACGGCATGCGGCTTGCCATTCTTCGATTGTGCAGAGGTGCTTGCCTTCGTTCTTGCAAATGCGTGCGGCTTCTTCCTGGCTTACCATGTCCTTCGGCGTAGCGTCCGGCTGGTTCGGGTATTCGTAAGCGTCTACGCAGACGGTCTTTCCGCCAACCGGGACGGGGTAGGCGTTCTTGCCGCAAATGTTATCGCTTGCCATATCGTACTTGGCTTCTTCCCAAGCGGAGCGGTTACCGACGGAGTCGGTAGCGTAGAAGAACACGGAACCGGTCTTATTGTATTCAATGCCCTTGCTTGCGTCTTGCGGATTGAGCGTATCGCCGATGGAAACAAACGTCTTGCACTTGATTTCGTCGCACTTGACCTTGAGCTTGATCGGGGCGTAGTAGCGGCCTGCAGGCGGCGTGATTTCGGCTGTGGGCGGGACCTTGTCCGAGTTGCGGAGGCTATCGGCGAAGCGAGCCTTGTTCAGGGAATCCTGGCGGTCTCTCTCGATACGTGCGAGTGAGTCGTTAACGCGGGCGAGGCTATCCCTGCGGAACTTGCGATAGGCACGGATGCTGTCCTTGTTGACTGCCGGGACTTTGGGCAAATTGGCGAGCGAATCTGCCGTGCGGATGGAGTCCGCGATGCGCAAACTGTCTGCGATTCTAGCTTCTTCGAGAGCCTTCAAGCTGTCGGCCTTGGCCTGCTCGGCGCGGAGGCTATCAAGAATCTGCTGCTGGCGGAGTGCGAGTTCCGAGAGCTTCTGTTCTTCAAGCGCTTGCTGCTTGACCTTGTTGAGCTGGCACTGCACTACAAAAAGGCAGATGAGCAAAAGGAACATCAAAATCAAGATGACGAGATTGCGTTTCCCGTTTTTCTTCTTTTGGTTGCCCTGCGCATTTTGTGTGTTCTTCGTAGAATTCTTTTCGTTGTTTGCCATAAGTTACACCTTGTTTTCGACTGCTTCGTTTTCACCTTCGGCTTGATCTTCTTCAATCACTTCGTTGAAGAGGTCGTGCCAGTGGCGGAAAATTTCTGCTTTAAGTTCTTTCGGGGTGAGGCCGCGTCTCAGGTTGTTTCTGTAAGCGGTAGAAATTTTACCTGTTTCTTCGGAGACGATGATGATGAGGGCATCACTTTCGGCAGCGAGAGCTTTAGCGGCGCGGTGGCGCATACCGTAGCCTGCATCGCCTTCGGCGTTACCGGTCGGCATCGGCAAAATACAGCCTGCGGCGACAATCGACTTGCAGTTGAGAATCACAGCACCGTCGTGCAAAGCGGAGTTCGGGAAGAACAATGCGCGCAAAAGTCTGGAGCTGATTCGTGCGTCGAGGTATTCACCTGTATCTGCGTAGTTCTTGAGGCCCACGCGCTTTTCAAGTACAATGAGCGCACCGGTTTTTGTCTTTGCCAAATCCTGAACGGCAGAGCAAATTTTCTGGGCGATGTCATCGAGACCGCTCGCGTGGAAGAGGATGTTTCTCAAGTCCACTTTACTCACGCTCTGACCGATTCGCGTAAGGGCGCTTCGAATTTCGGGCTGGAACAAAATCACGATGGCGATAATACCGAGCGTAGCGAGGTTACTGAGCATCCACACGAGCGTATGGAGTTCCCACCACTGCGCAATGAGCCATGCGAGAATGAGCAAAAAGCCGCCGAAAATCATCTGTGCTGCACGCGTCCCGCGGAACAGTAAAAAGATGTAATACAGAATGACTGATATGAGGAGAACGTCCAGAATGTCAGCCATACGAACATCGATGATGCCGAATAACTTAAACAGCGTCATGGGACTTCAAAGCCTCCAAATATAAAAGTGATTCTTTTGCTTCGCGAACATCGTGAACGCGGATAACGCTTGCTCCGCCAAGGGCGGCGATAATGTCTGCGGTCACGGTCGGGATAAGTCTATCGCTTGTTTCTAGCCCAGGCATCTTTCCGATGTAAGACTTTCTCGACGTGCCAATCAAAACGGGGTAGCCGTCCTTGAGCATCACGTCCACGGACTTCATCAAGTCTATGTTGTCTTGAACCGTCTTTCCAAAACCGATACCCGGGTCAATGCAAATGCGTTCTTTTTCGACACCGGCGTCGAGGAGCTTCTTCACCTGTGCCAAGAGTTCTTCTTGAACTTCCTGGACCACGTTCGTGTACGGCTTGAAGTCCTGCTGCATCGTTCCGAAGTTTCCGCGCATGTGGTTCAGCACCACGCTTGCCTTTGTGCTTGCAACGGTTTCTATCATCTTCGGGTCCATCATGCAGGCGCTGATGTCGTTGATGATGTGCGCCCCGAGCTTCATGCATTCTTCGGCGACTTTAGCCTTGACCGTATCGACCGAGATGTAGAACTTGCGGAATCCCGGATTGTCGAGGTCTTCCGAAATGGTTGCGGTCTGTGCGAGCGCTTCTACGATGGGGCATACGCGGTCGAGTTCTTCCTGAACGCTCACGGGTGCGCTTCCCGGGCGGCTGCTTTCACCGCCGATATCGAGAATCACGGCGCCTTGTTCCACCAACGAAATAGCGTGCTCGTAAGCGGCTTCGGGCGTGTTATGCTTGCCTCCATCAAAGAAACTGTCCGGGGTAACATTCACGATACCCATGACAAGCGGCATCCTCGAAGCTGGAATGATGTCGTTTCCAATTTTCCAAGAGATTGCACGATTAGATTCTAATAGAGAGCGGAGCATTGAGCGACCTTATTCGTTTTCTTTCACAGAATTTGTAGCGGTTTCATTGCCTGTTGTAGAGGTGGGGGCGGGGGCCGGCTGGACGTCGGCAATCGGAGCTACCGGCGGTTGGTCACCCGGGTCAGGCGGCGGAGTGTTTTCTTCTTCGCGCTTTTTGGCGAGCTCTTCCATGGCCTTGTACTGGCGGCTCTTCTTTGTACCGGTGAGCTTTTCGCCAGCCATGACCTTGTCGATTTCTTCGCGGTCGAGCACTTCAAATTCAAACAGCGCTTCGGCGAGGTCGGTGAGCTTGTCCTTGTTTTCTTCAAGGAGTTCTCTTGCCTTGTTGTCCATGCGCTTGATCAAGTTGTTGATGGCGTTGTCAATCTTTTCGGCCATCATTTCAGACATTTCCTTCGGCTTGCTGATTTCGCGTCCGAGGAACACTTCGCCATCGGCGCGGCTGTAGCAGACCGGTCCGATTTCTTCGTCGAAGCCCCATTCCGTCACCATCTTACGGGCAAGTTCTGTAGCGCGCTGGATGTCGTTACTTGCACCCGTGCTCTGGTGGTTGAAGAAGATGAGCTCGGCGAGACGGCCGGACATCATGATCATGATGCGTTCTTCGGCGTATTCGCGGCTGTAGCTCACCTGATCGCGTTCGGGCAAACTCATGGTCACACCGAGAGCGCGTCCGCGAGGGATAATCGTAATTTTGTGGAGCGGGTCAGAATGCTTGCAGAGAAGCGTCATGAGGGCATGGCCTGCTTCATGGTAAGCGGTGTGGCGCTTTTCTTCGTCGGTCATGAGGAGCGTGCGGCGTTCAGCACCCATGCTGAGCTTGTCGCGGGCTTCTTCAAAGTCGAGCATCGTCACTTTCTTGTTGTTGAACCTTGCGGCGAGGAGCGCTGCTTCGTTCACCAAGTTTTCGAGGTCTGCACCGGCAAGTCCCGGAGTTCCCTTAGCGACTGCCTTCACATCGACATCATCGCCAAGAGGAACCTTGCGTTTCTTCAAGTGGACTTTCAAAATTTCTTCACGGCCCTTGAGGTCGGGGAGGCCCACCACAATCTGGCGGTCAAAGCGGCCCGGGCGGAGGAGAGCCTTGTCGAGCACATCCGGACGGTTCGTGGCGGCAATCAAAATCACGCCTTCGTTAGCGGTAAAGCCGTCCATTTCCACGAGCAACTGGTTCAAAGTCTGTTCGCGTTCGTCGTGACCGCCACCGAGACCAGCACCACGCTGGCGACCCACGGCATCGATTTCGTCGATGAACAAAATGCACGGAGCGTTCTTCTTACCGGTTTCAAACAAGTCACGCACGCGGGATGCACCCACGCCAACGAACATTTCCACGAAGTCCGAACCCGACATGCTAAAGAACGGCACGCCTGCTTCGCCTGCAACAGCGCGGGCGAGGAGTGTCTTACCCGTACCCGGAGGACCAACGAGGAGAGCACCCTTCGGGATGCGGCCACCGAGCTTGTCGTACTTCTTCGGGTCCTTCAAAAATTCAACGAGTTCCTGCAAGTCCTGCTTGGCTTCGTCGCAACCGGCAACATCATTGAACGTCGTCTTCTTCTGCGAGTTCAGCTGGCGCACTTGGCTCTTGCCAAACGAGAACGGGCTCTTACCGCCACCGCCCATCTGACGGCTCATCATGATGTAGAAGAACGCAATCAGCAAAATGGCCGGGAGGAACGCCACAAGCGTATCAATCCACGTGGTCGATTCGTGAATAACCTTGACTTTCACGCCCTTGAATGCTTCCCAAGTCGAAATCTGCTCGTTTGAAATTTCGAGCATGTGGCTCTTGAAATGCTTGTTCTTGGTGTCGGTGCTGTTGCGAGTGAACCTGGCGAGCGCGCTTTGGCCCTTCTTGGCCTCGGCGATTTCTTCCGGGGACATCTCGTAAGCGCCTTCGATAATCACGCCATCGGGAGTCTTCTGGAGAGTAAGTTCAGTAATGACCTTGGTCGAGTCGCCCATCAATGCCAAAAATTCGGTGCGGGTAATATCCTTGCTGGAATCTTTCCCGGTCATGGGGAACATGACGAAAAGCATGAGGAGCATGATGAGAACAATGATAAAATTCTTGTTCTTAAACGGAGCTGGCTTCTTAGGTTGATTCATTATAATCCTTTTCTTTCTTCTCGCAAGATACAAATTTTGCGGCTGAAAGCGCGTCCTTGAACTCGCAAATCCAGACAGTATGCGCTATTTTGACGACGGAACGCCGGCGATAAACCGCCCGGACCGGGATTTTCACGTGGGCAGGCTCTTTAGGACCGTAGAAAAAGCCAATCGGGAACCGAAAACCCTTTTCCGTGAGCCACAACCGGAACATTTCGGACAGATCTGCATCCGCGTATTCGCGTAGAATTTTATTGAGTTTTTTCTTGTCTAATGAGACGAAAGACGAGAGACTAGAGACTAGAGAATCTTTGTCATTCCCGCCACCGAGCGGGAATCCCCTTGTGTCATCCTGAGCGAAGTCGAAGGATCTAGAGCATTTTGCCAGCACTTTCGCATACGCTCTGTCCGCAAGCCCCGCAATCTTGCAGAGCTGTTTGTTTGCCCCCGGACATTCTTGTTCCAGATTCGGCAAAAACTCGTGCCTAATTTTATTGCGTGCGAATTTCACATCCGCATTGCTTTCGTCCTCGCACCAGCTTAAACCATTTTCGCGAGCATAGGCGAGGAGTTCGTTGCGAGAGATGTTCAGGAACGGCCGATAGATGTGAATGCAGGGAATGTCATGCCCGCCGTGAGCGGGCATCTCCTTCTTGTCCTGAATTATTCTTACTTCTTGAATTCCGCGCAGCCCGGCAAGCGTTGTCCCGCGCTTGAGACGCATATACATTGTCTCCGCCTGATCCCCCGCATGATGCGCCGTCACGATAGCGATTGGGCTATGGGGTATGGGGGCGCAGCCTTCGTCATCCTGGAGGGGCAAAGCCCCGATAGGATCCAAAGCATAATGGACTCTATCGCCTGTTGGCTCCAGAGTGACAATGCTTTTCACAATTTCTGTTAACGCTTTATACCTTGCGTCTCGTGCATTTTCTTCAAGTGAACCATCTGCACTTTTCAGCGCTTCTCCATCTAGCTTCTTCAAGAAAAAAGGAACATTGTGCGACTTTGCAAATTCTTCTACAAATTTTGCGTCTCTGTCTGCCGTTCCTTCGCGTAGCCCGTGATGCACATGCGCAATACCCAGCCATTCAATGCCAAGCGCGGCACTGTTCTCGATAAAATAATGCGCCAAGCAAATAGAATCCAATCCGCCCGAAACTGCAAGCAACAGGCGCTTAAAACCATGATGGCGAATATTTTCAATTAAATCGAGTGGCAACCCGATAGACCTTCTAATAAAGACAAAAGAGAACTGTCTTTTGAAACAGTTCTCCTTTTAAATTAGAATTTTACGATTATTCTGTTTTTACTCTCTAAACTATTTCCCTTAATTCTTGGCGTACTGGCTCAACAATTGCTTTGTTTCTTCTGTCGGGAGTCCCTTTGTGCATTCGTAGAATTCGTTATTGTTGTCGATTCTGAAACCTTCTACAGGACCTTCTTCATAGTAGAATTGCTCTTCGCTTTTGTCGCGGTCGCTCAGCAGAAATTCTGCACTTTCTTCTTTGCACAATTTCTCGTTGATGAATCCCAATCTTTGTGTGTTAGTGCATGTTTTTCCGTTGCTAGACATTGTTGTAATGTAGTTCATTCCTGATGCATCAAATTTAGGAGCAGAGACAACTTCAAAGAGTTGGTTGCCGATAGAGAATGATTGCTTTAATAATTCTTTGGGTTCCTTTGTTATCGTTTTTTCAACAAGCAGTTGCTTGATGATAGCGTCGCCAATATCATAACCAAAATTGCGATCCAAAATGGCTCCGATGTTGATATCATTTTGTTCTAAATTGTCCGTATCAACGGTCGTTGTGATATAAACGGAGTCTTTGGTAATCTTCATGGTTCTTGCGATTCCGCTCATACCACCAATGAATTTTGAACACTTGATATCAGTTTCTCCGAGTTGTCTTTTGCAACCGGTGACTTTCCACGTTCCGTAAATATCATTGTGGTCATTGCTCAGCGACAACGTTTCATAGTTACGGTATAAGTCAAGAAACTCTTGTTCGTCCGGATTGTCTGAAACTTGCTTTTCGGCTGGCCCCATCCAAAGCGAATCACCGACAATCTTGTAAGAACCCGGATCCAGTGATTCTGGATATTCTTCCCAAGCAAACGTTTTTGTATCGGGGTGGTAATTGCAAACGTATGTTCCTTGGTAAACACGTCCCGTTGTTTCATCGTACTTAATCGGGATGACATAAGTGTATCCTTCACCGAAATCAACATTTGTTTGAGCTGATGGATTTGTATTTTGTGTATTGTTGAGACCCGATGTCGGATTGTCATCGCTACAAGCAACGAACATGAACATGCCAAATAAAACTGCGTAAGCCTTTTTCATATTAGAACCCTTCTTTGTTTAACGATAATATATTAAATTTGTCTATTAAGGAGGCTGTCATGGCTAAAAATAAAGATAAAGTGTTCAGCAAGGTTGCTGAAACCGCCAAAGAAAGCGATATGATGCGCATACGACGCATAGACGGCTCCCAAAACGGAGCCACGTTACGGACAAGAGTTGTCCGAGACAAGACAAAGTACAACAGAAATTTGAAACATAAGAAGTCCCTCGCAGACGCGGGGGATTTCCCTTTTTTATGGGGGTGTTGAAACGAATATGTTAAGTTGGAGTGCGTTTTTTTAGATATTTCTTTAAATACAGTATATATTTGGAATTGAATTGTTCAGTAAGGAGTTTGGTATGTCTATTCTTGATGCTTTGTTTTTTAAGTATTTTGGTCCTGTATTCATTAAAGAGGATAGTGATGCTGAATCTTTTGTTGAAAAGATGAAGTCGCTTTCATCAAGAGCTTCTGGAAAAATCAAAGACAAAATTGATGAACAAATAGCTATTGCTGAAGCAGGGCTTAAGGGCGAAAATCAGATTGCTTTCGAATTGAAAAATAGCGGTATGGATATGCTTATTATGCATGACCTCTATTTGGAAAAGAACGGCCTTTCAGCTCAAATAGATTTTTTAGTGATTACTCGAAAGCATATTTTTGTTATTGAATGCAAAAACCTTTATGGTAATATTGAAATTGATGAAAAGGGAAACTTTATTCGTCATATGGGGCAAGGAAAGTTTTATCGTAAAGAGGGATTCCCATCTCCTGTTTCCCAAAACGAAAGGCATTTGAATATTCTCAAAGAAATTCGTCGAGAATACAAAAATAATTTTGTAACACAGGGCTTGTTTGATAAGTTGTTCCCTCAAACATATCGCTCTATTGTTGTCTTGGCGAATCCGAAGACGATTTTGAATGACTCAAAAGCTCCTGAAGAGATTCGCAAAGTTGTTATTCGTTTAGATCAGCTTGTTGCCTATATAAAGAAAATTGAAGATGAGGATGATTCTTTAAAATCTTCCGAGAAAGATATGCACGAATTGTTAGATTCGTTCATTAAGTGTAGTAAGCCGATAAAATCAGATTATGCAAAGAAATATGAGGAAATGCTTACGGAGTTGATAGCAAATAAGGCAGAACCTCAGAGTGAAAAACATTTGGAAAAATCAACTTCAAAAGTTGTTGAAACGTTTAAAGAAGAAACTGTTTCAAAAAATGTTAAAATGACTGAAAAAATTTGCCCCAAGTGCGGAAAACCTTTAGTTTTGCGAACAGCGAAAAAAGGTGAAAATGCAGGCAATCAGTTTTGGGGGTGTAGTGGCTTCCCGAAATGTTGGTATAGAGAGTGAAATACTGCGATTTTCTCCAGTAACTATAAAAATCCTATACTTTCTGGAGGAAACAAGCGCGTTTTCTATCCTCCGCAGAACCATAGGCAACAGACTATCCCGACGATAATCAGGAAGGGGAGGATTTGTAGCAACAGCGTTATGGCGCAGGCGTCGCCCACACCTCCAAGCCCTAAAATGGCAAGGACTGCAAAAATGATAAGGAATGTCGTCAGCATAAGAACCTCACAACTATAATTTAATAGTTGAATGTGTCATATACTGACAATTTGCGACTTTTTTAAAACGCTACGTCCAGTTTTAAACCGGCGGAGCCTCCGAGTAAATCGACGGCTGGTGTAACAATGACTTTTGCGCCGTCCTTGAGCTCGGCGCGTTTGCGCTTGTAAATCTCGTAGGCGCGTTCGTACGAGGCGCGTTTGCTATTTTCGCCGGTGCCGCAGATAATTTCGCGAAGGCTGAATACTAGACCGATTGTCCCTGCGACTGTGAGGCTTACGCCCGCGATTTGTAAAGTCTGCCTGTGAACTTCAGTCCATGTATTCTTGTCGATGTTCTTATTGTCGCTAAAAGCGATAATCGTGGTGAAAACGCCGAATCCTAAAGTGATTCCGCTGATGATGCTTGTCGTGGTTGCGCGGCTGACCATATCCTTTTCGGATTGAATCAGGTTCTGGTAATAGCCGTCAAAGTCTACCTGCGTGAATTCTGCATGCTGGATGGCCTGCACGGAATCCTTGTAAAAACGCGTTTGTCCGTTATCTTCGGTGGCGTTTGCCTGTCCGAATCCGAGTGCGGCTGCGATAATCAAAAATGCAAATATTTGTTTGATCATATTTTCTCTACGAATAAAATACAAAAACAGACCGCTTGAATGCGGTCTGCTTTGTAGATAAAGAACGGGAGATTCCCGCTCGGAGGCGGGAATGACAACATCCTTTTTTTAGACGGCTTCTGCGGCCTTCTTCAAAGCTTCGGCCTTGTCGGTCTTTTCCCACGTGAAGCGGGCACCGGTACGGCCAAAGTGGCCGAGAGCGGCGGTAGCGACGTAACCCGGCTTGCGGAGGTCGAGCATCTTTTCGATGCCGGCCGGAGAGAGGTCGAAGTTCTGTGCGACAATTTCTTCAATCTTACGGTCATCGATCTTGCCTGTGCCGAAGGTATTCACGAGCACAGAAACCGGCTTGGAGTAACCGATAGCGTAAGCGAGCTGCACTTCGCAACGGTAGGCGAGGCCTGCTGCGACAATGTTCTTAGCGACATAGCGTGCTGCGTATGCTGCGCTGCGGTCGACCTTGGACGGGTCCTTGCCGCTGAATGCGCCACCACCATGACGACCCATGCCACCGTAGGTGTCGACGATGATCTTACGGCCAGTGAGGCCGCAGTCGCCGTGCGGGCCACCGACAACGAACTTGCCGGTCGGGTTCACGAGGTAACGGGTCTTCTTGTCCAAGAGCTTGGCCGGGATGACCTTCTTGATAAGCTTTTCGATGATTTCCTTTTCGATCTGGGAATGCTTGAGTTCCTTGCCGTTCACCTTTTCGTCGTGCTGGGTGGAGATGACGACGGTGTCAACGCGGACCGGCTTGTCGTTTTCGTCATATTCGACGGTGACCTGGGACTTGGCATCCGGGCGGAGCCACTTGATCTTGCCCTTTTCGCGGAGGTTCTGGATTTCTTCCATGAGCTTGTGAGCGAGGCTGATCGGGAGCGGCATGAGTTCCTTGGTTTCCTTGACGGCGTAACCGAACATCATACCCTGGTCGCCAGCACCCTGCTTGTCGTCTTCCTTGCCTTCGGCAGCCTTGGCGTCAACGCCCTGGGCGATATCCGGAGACTGCTTGTCCATAGCGACGAGCACGGCGCAGCCCTTATAGTCGAACTGGAGGTCCGGGTTCACGTAGCCGATGTTCTTGATGGTGTTGCGGGCAACTTCCTGGAAATCAACAACAGCCTTGGTGGTGATTTCACCAGAGATAACGACGAGACCGGTGTTCACGAGAGTTTCGCAAGCGACACGGCTTTTCGGGTCCTGGGCGAGGCAGGCGTCGAGGATGGAGTCGGAGATCTGGTCGGCGACCTTGTCCGGGTGACCTTTAGAAACGGATTCAGAGGTAAAAAGATAATGTGCCATTTGGGGCTCCTATAATAATTCTTTCAATTTTCTTTCTATGCGTAAATTTAGTTAAATGCATAGATTGTGGCAACGATAATTTAATCCAATAAGGCTTTTTATACCCAAAATCGCACTTTTGTGTTGTAAATAAAAATTATGTATCTATATTTCCTATAGCTAATAATAGAAAGTTGGATGGTGGAGAGTCGATTCTGGCATGGTGCCGGGATGTTTTGCTTAACAAGGAGATTTTATGGATCTGTCTTTTATGACTGCATGGTTTGACGACCTGCTCGACCCGAAATCCTTTAATGATTACTGTGTAAATGGCCTTTGTGTCGAGGCTAGCGACAAGGTGACCAAAATCGTGACGGGTGTGAGCCTGCGCGACCAGTTGATTGATGCCGCCATTGCCGAGCATGCTGACTGCATCATCGTTCATCATCCGAATGGTTTTTGGAAGGGCGAGTCTCAGCTCCCGGTTGGCAAGTTCGCAGAACGCCTCCGCAAGCTTATGAACAACGGAATTTCTGTGTTCGGTTTCCATTTGCCGCTCGACGGGCATCGTGAAATCGGCAACAATGCCGTTATTGCAAAACTTCTCGGCTTGAATCCGGTCCGTGAATTTTTGTACGAGGGCATGAGGGCTATTGGCGTGATTGCCGAATGGAATACGCCTGCCACGAGAGAAGAATTTGTGGACTGCCTGGATACGGCGTTTGCTCATGGCGTGCAGAACAAGCTGTTCTATGGTCCCGAAGAAATCAAGCGCGTCGCTATCTGCAGCGGCAGTTGCGGTGAAGCTGGTATCCGTGAAGCTATGGAGATGAACTGTGATGCGTTTGTCACGGGTAGCATCAAGGAAAGTGTCCCTATATTCTGCCAGGAAAACGGGATAAACCTTGTTTCGTGCGGGCACCACCGTTCGGAGATTTTTGGTGTGAGCGCTCTTGCCGAAAAAATCCAGACTGAACTCAGCATTCCCTCGAAATTCATCGATTTGGACAATCCTATTTAAGGGTGATGTTTGCCCTCAGGCCGCTTGTAAACTTTTGTTATGAATGGCCTGGGGTGTATCAAATGGCGTTTGGGTTATTACAAAAACCATATCAATTTCTATATATGGTTTGTAATAAAAAAATAGGGATAAAACCTTTGAAAAAATCATGCCATTTATTTACATTATCCTCTGATGAATTTTGTTAAGGCATCTATACATTTTCAGAAGTCGTCACGGGCATTGACCGTGAAGGTGCCTTCTTTTGTTCTCCGCGGTTCGCTCTTTTTGCGGATCGTCGTTGTTATTGGCTTTATCCTTTTCCTTGTGCAAGTGCTTTCGACGTCTGTCTATGACGGCATTTTGAAGCACGCCTTTTCGAGCCGCCAAAAGCTGAATAAGGAGCTTTCGCAAATCCAGAGCACGGTGGATTATATTTCCAACACTTCTGGTGATTTCTTCAAGGCCGAAAAGATGCTCCATGCAAAGCTTGGACTCCCGCTGCCAGACGAGGCTTCCCGCAAGCTCTCGACGGGTGGCCATATCGAGCCGAACGTGCAGCTTTTGCGCAAGACCTCTCCGGTGTTTGAACGTACGGCCAAGATGCACGAAGACGTTTGGCGCATCTATGGACAGATACAGAACAACGAAGAGTCCTTTAACGCTCTGACCAAGTACATTGACCAGAGCCGCTCCGTTTTACGCTACATTCCGTCGATTTCGCCTACGAATGGTCGCTATGCGTCCGCTTTTGGACCGCGTATCCATCCGGTAACGGGTGAAATTGGCAAGATGCACCAGGGCATCGATATTTCCAACGACCGTTGGACTCCGATTTATGCCCCGGCCGATGGCGTGGTCGAGATTTCCCAGCTGAGTTCCTCTTTTGGGAATTTTGTAGTCCTGAATCATGGCAATGGTCTTAAGACCCGTTATGGGCACATGCAGATGTCCGCCGTGACTCCGGGCGAGTTTGTACATCGTTATCAGATTCTTGGCTATATGGGCAATACAGGACGTTCCGTCGGTCCGCACCTCCACTATGAGGTTTGGAAGAACGGTGTCCCGGTGAACCCTCTTCCTTATATTCTCCCTAACGACTATGAAGTCGACTAATTCTCGCTAGCGTTTTTTACGCTTGGAGGGATGCGCCCGGGGAGGGTGCAATGAAAAACTATGGTGTCGTGCCGGTGGTGAGCCTGGCGCTTTTTTCGTGGGCATTCGCATGCCCGGTGTTTACTGAATTCTATCCGGACCCGAAGGATGTTTCGGACCAGGAGGGCGAGTACGTCGAAATTCGCATGGACGATTTTCGGGCGGAGTCGCTTTATGTGCAATTTGAATCCAAGGCTGCGATGGCTTTTGCGTGGCCGGAGGCGGAGCGCTTTGTGCTCGTGCATGACACGGCTAAGTGTCCGGTGGGTGCTGCGTGCGGTTCGCTTGGGAAAATCTCGCTGCCGAATTCGCGAGAGTCCGTTTGGAAACTCTGGGCTGGCTCGTGTATGGATTCTGTGACGGTGATGCAGCCAAAGCCTGGGAAAGTCATTCAGCGAGTGGGGCTGACGGATAACTGGGAATTTGTCGAAGCTTCCAAGGCTGTGTTGGAATCTCAAGAGGCGTCGGATTCTCTATTGGAGGGCGTGATGGCGGGATTGTCGCCATTGCGGGTGACGGAGGTGCATCATTGCCCGGAAGAGCCGATGCCGGAATGGGTGGAACTCTATAATTCGGGTGAGTATCCGCTCCCGCTAGAATCGTTCCGCTTTTGCGATCGTGGAGGCGCGCTAGGGAAGGCGGGTGATTCGATTCGGCCTTACCAGGCGGTGCTTGTTAGTAAGGATACGTCGTCTCTGCGTTCGGCTCTTGGCATTCCCGATATCCGGATGATTCAGGTGTCGCTAGGGTTCCTGAATAACAATGAGGGGACGCTCCGGCTTTGTTTCCGTGATAATGTCATTGATAGTGTGTATTGGAACAAGGGAACTGTTTCTTGCCCTTCGGGATTTAATCCGCTCTCGATGCGGCGGGAATTTACGCCGGGGTATTTGCCTAATGGCTTGCAAGTGAATGCGTGGAACAAGTCCCGGGCGGGAGTCGCAAATAAAGAATCGTCAAATCCGGTTCCAGCGAAGGTTCCTGTTGAATACAAACTATCGTCGCGCGTCATCTCGAAAAAGGGCTCTCCGCTTCGAGTGCGCGTGGAATCAGAACACAACGTGACGCTTTCGCTTTTGGATTCTGCAGGGCGTTGCGTGTGGAAATCCGTAGTTTCGGCAATGTCGTACGAATGGGTGAAAGTTCCGGCGCAGGAATATCTTGGCGTTGGTGCCGCTTTTGTTTCTTTGTCTGTGGGGGAATACGAGGATGTGGTCGGTATTCTTGTTCGCCCGTAGGTTTGTTTGTGCGTGCTTGTGCGCTCGGCTCTGTATGGGCCTGCTTTTGCTTCTGGGATTGCTGTTGGCGCCGGGACGCGTCTTGGCTGCGGAGGGGCATGCTTCGTTTGCCTCGCTTTTGGCAGGCGGGCTTTCGCCTGTCGGGCTTGGCGGTTACCATTCGACTCCTGCACGGTATGCGGTACCTTCGTACGGCGTTTCGTATTACTGGATGGACGATGTGGACGAATCTTCGTGGAATTTGTCGCTTGAATTTGGGAGCGATGCTTACCGCGTGGGGGCTTTTGTCGCTTATCTGTCGATGGATTCGCTGTACCGCAATTTGTATTCAGAAATGTCGTTTGCTAAGACCTGGACACTGTTAGCTTTAGGCGTGAGCTATGGGCTTGATGTGAACTGGGTTCCGGGTGATGCGCTTTGGACGCGTCACCGGTTCAAGTGGGCGTGCGATTTTAAATGGCGCGAGATCCATTTGGCGGGAATGCTGAGCGGATTTTTGGATGAGGGCGTTTCTCCTATGGTGGGGGTTCACTGGAATACAGACGAGGTTGTCTCCGCATTTATGGAATGCGATTTTGACTACATCTATGTGGGGGCGAATTTTCGCTGGAAAATCGCTGAAATTAGCACGTCTTATCGTTTTCCGGACTTTGCCGTGGCGCTCCAGTTTTCTGTTAGCGGTGCGCATTATGGTGCGTCTTACGCACGAGGTTTCAAACACAATTCTATAGGGTGGAATGGTTTTCATCTTAAGAAAAAAATCTAAATTTGGGGCATGAAACGCATCGTCCTTCTTTTGCTTGCATTGTCTGTATTTTGTGTTGCTAAACCTGCGGACGAGTCTACGGATGCGCAGGCCTTGCCCGAAGAAGAGTCCTTGCGTGATTCAACGATTACGGTGTACATCCATCCGTTGAACTTTATGGTGCCGTATTCGCACTTTTGGGGCGGCATCAACGTTCCGAACGGCATTACGGACTATCCGCAGTTTTTTTTGACGCTGGAATGGAAGTTGATGGAGAAAATTTCTCTTATCTCGACTCCGCATTTTGTACGCGTGGACCGCACCGAAGACGACGACGATGGCTACAAAATTTACGATATCGGCTTGCAGGAAAGTTTCCGCTTGTATGGCGTTGGCGGCAAGCGCTGGCGCTATTTCCAGGCGGGAATGATTGTGGATCACCTGAATATCGATACGGAAAAGCATGGGGACTTTAATGGCTGGCTGTGGGGCTTTATGCTCAATGGCGGTGTCAAGAAGGTCCTGAATGATGGGGAAGGTTTCTTTGGGCGTTTTGCCGTGTTCCTCGATGCCGGATTTGGCTATGTCTGGACGAGTAAATTTGAAGCGGACCGCAAGAACGCCTTCTTCAAGATGGACAAGGGCCTTGTCATCGATATTAATGCCGCAATAGGCTTCCAGATTTAAACGAAAAGCACTTCTCAAAGAGAAGTGCTTTATCGCGGGATAGACGAGGCTTGAACTCGCAACCTCCGGCGTGACAGGCCGGTGCTCTAACCAAAATTGAGCTACCACCCCAAAATCGTTTCCGATTCTTTGGTAGTGGACGATAACGGATTCGAACCGCTGACATTCTGCTTGTAAGGCAGACGCTCTGAACCAGCTGAGCTAATCGTCCGAATAATTACTTGTCTTTTTCCTTGCCGCTGTAAAGGATTCCAAGAGGAATAATCACAACATAAGCAATCGTCAAGATAATCGGTGCAACAGAAAGGCTTACCGGATTATCTGCCGGACCTGTACCCAAGCAAATAAAGCCAATAATGAGTAGTAAAATGCCAATACCGATAAGAATGAGATTCTTTTTGTTCAACATTTTCTACAACCTCGAGTTACGAGCCAAATATACAAATATTAAAAGTCTTGTCAACCGAAAACGCCTGTTTTTCACAAAAAAATGAAATTTTTATGTGGGTGGAAAATTTGACTGTGAAGGCTTGTGTGTATGCTGACCCCGGCACAGAGGCCGGGGTGACTGCAAAAACGAAAAGCACTTCTCAAAGAGAAGTGCTTTATCGCGGGATAGACGAGGCTTGAACTCGCAACCTCCGGCGTGACAGGCCGGTGCTCTAACCAAAATTGAGCTACCACCCCAGTGGTTTGATTCAGTCTTTCAACCGAACGAACCAAATATAAAAAGAATTAATTCGTGTGTCAAGGGATATAGGCGATTTTCTTTAAATTTTTTTCGCCTATCTCTGACCAGGGTATTTGACGCGGGTGTGGTACGTGCCGTCGAGACTGTGGAGGAACGCTTCTTCGAGCTTGGAAAGTTCCTTTACAGACAAATTGCTCTCGTTGAACTGCCCGTCCATGAACTTGTCAAGAATCGTCTTGTGGATCATGGATATGAGCGCTTCGGAGGAGGTGTCTGTCATGGAACGGCTGGTTGCTTCGATGACGTCTGCAAGCATGAGGATTGCGGTTTCCATGCTCTGTGGGCGCGGGCCCTTGTAGCGGAAATCCTCTTCCTTGACTTCCTTACCGGTTTCCTTGGCGAGTTCAGTTGCTTTATGGTGGAAGAACTGGATAAGCGTTGTGCCGTGGTGTTCCTGGATGCCTGTGGCGACGAGTTCCGGAATCTTGTATTCCTTGGCGAGCAGCATGCCCTGCGAAACGTGACCGGTCAAAATCTTGACGGACTGGTATGGGTCGAGGTTGTTGTGCGGGTTCACGCCTTGCTTCTGGTTTTCGGTGAAGTATTCGGGGCGCATCGTCTTGCCGAGGTCATGGTAGAGCGCCATCACGCGGACGAGGAGCGAATTTGCACCAATGCTTTCGGCAACGCTTTCGGCGAGGTTCGAAACCTGGATGCTGTGGTGGAACGTACCCGGTGCAAGTTCCGAAATGCGCTTGAGGGCCGGGCGGTTGAAGTCCGACATTTCCATGAGCGTAAGCACTGTCGTGATGCTGAAGACCTTTTCGACGACGTGGATCAAGAGCACGGATGCGACTGCGGTAAAGATGATGATGTTTGCGCTTGCCGCAATGAGCGTCTGGTAGAATGTCGCAAAGTTGAATCGGTTACGCAGGAGAAGCATAATGCTCACGGATGCGGCTGCGGCGACAATGCCTGCGATCATGCTCCAGGCAAACTGCACACGGTAGCGCATACGGAAGAGCGGGGCAATCACGGCGATGTTTACGACCAAACTTGTAAGCGTTGCGGCGAGGTCGTAGCCGTTCAAAATGCCGTAGAACCCGGCAGAGAATGTCGCAAATGCAAGTCCCATGCGGGCGTCATAGAGCACGACTGCAATCACAGGCGTAAACGTAATCGGGTACAGCCACATGAAGTCGATGGCGTCGGGGAGGATACTTTCGGGGCGGCTGAGCGTACCCGAGAGATTGTGGATAATCCAGAACGCAAGGAGCTGCAACACCGTGAGGAAAATAAGGCTCCACAGCTGGCGCGGTGTCTTGAACATAGTGCGCGTCGGCGTGTAAAGGCAGAACATGATGAGGAGCGTAATGATGATGACAAAGACAAGCACGTTACCATACGGGGCGGTGAGCATCTTCGAGTTTTCTTCGTTCTGCTGGGCGAGCTGGAGTGCGTCGATCTTTTCGAGAATTTCCTTGGTGATGGGGGCACCCTGGGCTACGATTTCCATGCCGCGCGGGACCATGCCCTTGATGAGCGTGACCTTGTTGCTCGCGTCGAGCTTGCGGGCTTCAGTTTCTTTTTCGAGATAGAATACGTTCGGGCTCGTGAAAACGTAAAGGGCTTCGTAGAAGGCGCTTTGCAATCCCTGTTCGGCGGAGAACGAATTTTGCAGCTGGCCGAATGCTTCTTCGATGCGGCGCTGCATGGGCTGGATTTCGCTGATTTCGAGCGTGCTTTCTTCGTTTTCCTTGATGAGCGAAATGTTCGGCTTGTTATAGATGATGTTCTTGATCTGCTTGATGTTGTAGCTGCTGCAGAACAAGCTGACTTCGGTTTCGGTCTTGGCAAGGAGCGTGTTCGAAACACCCTTTTGCATCATCTGGTAGAATACGGACATCAATGAATCGCGTGCAACGGCGTTTGTGCTAAGCGGCTTGATGGCGGTAATGGAAAGGCGCTGCTTGAGCTGGTCGTAAATGCTCGAAGCTTCCTTGATTTTCTCCTGCATGGCGGCGCTGCCGTCGTCTTTGCTGGTGCTGATGACGGCTTGCATCTTGCCGTACTGTTCGAGTTTCTTGAGGTACTGTTCCAGTTCGCGCAAGAGGCGCGTTGTTTCGTCGGCATTGAATTCAAAAATGGCGTTGATCTTGTCGGCGGCACGGGCCCTTTCGGCCTGGATTTCCTGTTCGCTCTTCGGAACTTCGAACTTGAACGGGGCGACAATCGTCCTCGTACTGAGCTGGCCCAAGTGCGGGCGCTCGGCGCGGAGGGCAATGTTCTTGTCCGGGAATAAGAGAATGGCTATAAGGATTAAGATAACCCAGCCAATAAACAGATGAATCTTTTTCTCTTTCTTGTTCATTTATTTCTCTTCTATTTTTTTTGCTCGTTCTGTTCGTAAGCTAGCAAAATGTCCTTGACTAGATGATGACGAAGAACGTCAGTTGCGCTAAATTCGACTTCCGCGATTCCCCGGATCCCCTGGAGGATTTTCATCGCGTGCTCGAGACCGGAAGTTTGGCCTTTGGCTAGGTCAATCTGGCTTGTGTCTCCGGTGATAATCGCCTTGCTGTGGGGGCCAAGTCGCGTGAGGAACATCTTCATCTGGGCAATGGTCGTATTTTGCGCTTCGTCAAGGATGATGAAGGCTCGTTTCAAAGTGCGGCCGCGCATGTAGGCGAGGGGAGCCACTTCGATGGCGCCCGTTTCTTCGTAACGCTTGAGTTTCTCGGCGGGTAAAAGCTCGGAGAGGCTGTCGTGGATCGGGCGAAGGTACGGGGCTATCTTTTCTTTGAGGTCGCCGGGCAGGTAACCGAGCGATTCGCCGGCTTCGACGGCGGGGCGCACAAGGCAGATGCGTTCGGCTTCGCCGCGTTCAAGGCTTGCGACGGCAAGCGTTACGGCAAGGAATGTCTTGCCTGTACCTGCGGGGCCCTTTGCAAAAATGATGTCGTTTTTTTCGACTGCCTTGACCAGTTCCGCCTGAGCGGGAGTCTTTGCGGAGACGCTGATGCCGAACCTGTTCCTAAAGACGGGGCTGTCGGGAATGAGTTCGGTGTAGCTTGTTTCGGAAGTTTCCTTGGGACCGAGCATGCGGTCGAGCTGGGTGGCGTCAAGAATCTCGCCGTTGCGTGCGGCGATTTTGAGCTGGTCGAGCACGGCCAGCAGGCCTGACAAGTCGGCACCTTCCTGGGGGACGAGGTCCAGACCCGGAAGACGGGTGCGTATTTCAACGCAAAAACGGCTCTCCAGTAATCGGAAAACCGTTTCACGTTCGCCTGAAATAACTCGTTTCAGGTTGTCAGACAGTGAGTAATGCCTTATACTACTCTTCATCTGTAGAAGGTTGCTGAATCGGGAGACCAAGCTTGGTCCTTGCTTCGAAGATTTCCTTGCGGAGCTTGTGGTTGTCTTCGTTAGCGGCGACTGCTTCGTCCTGAGTCTTCTTCAGAGTCTTTTCGTTGATGACTTCCTTGGGCGGTTCCTTCTTTGCAGGAGCAGCCGGCTTAGCGGCTTCGGCCTGGTTTTCGCTGTAACCCGTGTAAGAAGAGGATTCAGAAGTGGATTCGTTGCTTCCGGTGTAGCTAGCATCGCTGCTGCCAGAGTTAGAAGAACCTGCGCAAGCTGTGAAAAGTGCTACAGAAACAGAGGCGAGAACTAATTTCCATTTTTTAAGAGACATTATTAAGCTCCATTCTAGTCTTTGATGGCTAAAATATATATAGTTGTGGCAGAAAAAATGTTAAAAAAGGTAAAAATTGACTATGCAAGCACGTAAAAATGACGTTCAAGCCTATTCTCAGGTCTTTTTATCGTCCAAAAATTACGATTCCAAGAAAATTTATGCGAAAAGACGCTTGTCCTTGATGAAAAAGTTGGACTCTTTTGGCGTTTTTGCCGGGATGCCCATTGAACCGGGGGGCGAGGAAGCCTTTGTTCAAACTTGGACGCGCTTTGTGCAGGACCCGGCGTTTCTGTATTTGACGGGCGTGAACCAGGCGGGTTGCTATCTGGTGCTGGACCCGCGTGCTATGCGTTCGACGCTCTTTGTGCCGCGCAAGGACCCGTTCAAGGAATTCTGGAACGGCAAGCGCCTTGGCTTTGTGGATGGCGAAAACGTTGTTGCATGTTTGACGGGCGTCGAGGAAGTTCGACCGATTGATGATCTTTGGGATTTTGTCGAGTCGCTTGCGAAGAAATATACGAACGGCAAGAATGCGGTGGACCACGCTTATGCTTTCTATTACGAGAAGTTCAAGGGCGACCACAACGAAAAGCTCAAGAACGATTTGAAGAAGGTGCTCCGCCCCTATAAGTTGAGCGTCAAGAGCTGTGCCGACAAACACTTTGAAGACCGCCTGGTGCTGGAACCGGAGCGCATTGATGATGCCCGCGTGGCGCAAAAGATTACGGATGAGGCTTTCCGTGCGCTTTTGCCCGAGATGAAGAACATGAAGACCGAGCGCGATGTGGCGCTGTTCCTCAATTACGAAATGCAGCGCCGTGGCGATGGCGACCTTGCGTTCCCGACGATTATTGCGGGCGGCAAGAACGCTTGCTGTCTGCATTACGTGAAGAACGACGAGCAATTGCGCGATGGCGAACTTGTGCTCTTTGACTTTGGTGTGCGGTTCGGGACGCTCCATAGCGATATCTCGCGCACCATCCCTGTAAATGGCAGGTTTGACCCGCTTCAAAAAATGTTGTACGAAATCGTGCTCGAGTCTGCGAAGGTGTACCAGCGCGTGGTGCGTCCGGGTGTTGCTCTCAAGGAAATCGGCATGATTTGCTGGGAGTTCATCATGATGGAACTCGACCGCCGCCTTGTAAAGGGGGCGAAGGGGAGTTTCAAGCTCCTGTACGACAAGAGGCCGCATGGGGTGAGCCACTTTATCGGGGAACATATCCACGAAGGCGACCCGGGTTCCCGTTCTTTGGATGTGGTGTTGAAACCGGGAATGCTCATCTCTTGCGAGCCGGGGTTGTATGGCGATTTTACGGCGACAATTGATGGCAAGCGCTACCGCGAAAGTATCGGCATCCGCATCGAAGATGATTTAATTATTACAAAAAGCGGTTTTGAAAATATTTCGGAGCATATTCCGCGCACAGTAGGGGAGATTGAGGCGCTCATGAAGTGATTTTTCTATCTTTGGACAAAAGGACATTTTGCAAAAAAAGGGTTTTGTAAATGTGGAAAGTTAAAGGTTCTATAAGATTCTTCTTATCAATCCTTGCAACAGCTTTTGTTCAGGCGGGTGTGTTTATTTACGCCCAAAAAATTCTGTCGGGATCGTTCTTTGCCAAAGACGGTATCATCTGGCAGAACTTCATGCTTCAAATCTTCTTCCTCGCGCCATACGTGTTGATGGTGTTCTTTGCGGGGTTCTTCACCAATAAGTTCTCGAAGAACAAGGTGATGGCTTGGTCGTCACTCATGATGACGCTATTTGTGATAGCGCAGTCGGTCTTGGTGACGGTCGATTACCCGCGAATCGCATTCTGGCTCTCGATAGGCCTGAGCTGCGGTTTTGCCATCCACAGTGCGGCAAAGTACGCCATTATCAAGGAAATGTTCGGCGTGCGCAATTTGAGCTACGCGAACGCTTTCCTCCAGATATTTAGTATTAGCGGTATTATCGCGGCATCCTGGCTTGCGATTGTCGGCGTGAACCTGATCAACCTCGATCAGCTCGTTTCTTACGAAGCCGTGCGTCGCATTACGGAAAAGTCCGTCGTGATTCCGTGGATTTTGACGGCAGTGAGCGTGCTCGGTACGGTTGCAAACTTCATGATTCCGCGTGTGAAGTTCGAAGACTTGAACGTGAGCATTGACAAGGTCAAGCGCCATTTGAGTCTCGGTTTCCGCGTGCCTACGCTCCGTGCGTCCATCATCGCCCTTTCGATGTTCTGGGCTTTGGCTCAGGTGTTCGTGTTGACTTACCAGGACGTGTCCGGTTCTTCGACCGTGAACATGATGCAGGACTATATGTCGTTTGCAATTGTGGGTCTCATGGTCGGAACGATTGTGGCTGCGCACTTCTCCAAGGACTTTATTGAATCTGGTTTTGTGCCGCTTGGCATGTTTGGTGCCTCGATCTGCATGTTCCTCGTGCCGTTTCTTGTACATCCGGTTGCACTTGTGCTTCTTTACTCCTTGACCGGTTTCTTTGGCGGTCTCATCTTGGTGCCGGTGAATGCGCTTTTGCAGTATAACACGCGTCCGAATAACTCCGGTTCCGTGATTGCTCTTGCGAACTTGATTCAGGCTGTGGTGCTTGTGGCGTTCCTATTTGTGTTCACGATGATGGTCCGCAACACCGATGTCCGTCCGCAGAACTACTTCATTGGCCTTGCCGTGATTTCTGTGGGTGTGTTCGTCTGGTCGATTTCCAACTTGCCGCAGGCAATGCTCCGTACGCTTTTACGTTTTGTGTTCAGCCGCTATAGAATCCGCGTGTTGAACGTTCAGAACATCCCGAACGAAGGCCCGATTCTCTTGGTCGGTAACCACCACAGCTTTATTGACTGGGCTATGGTGCAGATGGCATCTCCGCGTCCGCTTTGCATTGCAAGTAACAAGGACCATTTCGACAAGTGGTATTTGCGCGCTGTGCTCAAGCGCTTGGGCATGATCCGTATTGATAACCGCAATCCCAAGGTTGCGATGGACAAGATTCATGCAGCCCTCCTCGCAGGTAAGGCTGTCGTGATTTTCCCGTCGGGCGAAGTTTCCAAGTCTCCGCACGTGGAACCGTTTACGATTGATTATTCTTCTGCTGTCGATGGTACGAAGGCTCAGGTGATTCCGTTCTACATCCAGGGCTTGTGGGGCTCTAACTATAGCTATAGCTCTTCGAACATGTTCGGTGCTTCGGCTGAACGTTCTGTGACGGTCGCCTTTGGTGAAGCTCTCCCGGCGAACACGCCGCCTAACGAAATCCGTGCTGTTATCCGCCGTATTTCTATTGACGCCTGGAACTATGCGGTTTCGTTTGTGCACCCGATTGCCGATAGCTGGATCCGCACTTACAAAAAGTATGTGAAGAACGGCCCTGCTATTTACAGCCCGGATGGCGCTCACTTCTCGGGTTACAAGCTGATGGGCGCTGTGATGGCGTTCCGTGGCTACCTCAAGAAGACGCTTGGCAAGAATGAACAGAACGTGGGCATTATGCTCCCGCCGAGCCCTGCGGGCGTGATTGTGAACCTCGCTCTCTGGGTAATTGGCAAGACGAATGTGAACTTGAACTATACGTCTTCTGTTGATAACGTGAAGTTCTGCTGCGATCGCGCTGAATGCTCAACCGTGATTACGAGCCGCCAGTTTGTGCAAAAGCTGAAAGGCCGTGGTAACGATTACTCGCAGATTGCTTCGGACAAGGTGCGCTTGCTCTATGCCGAAGACATCATGAAGGAAATCCCGAAGGTTAAGATTGCTGCTTTCCTCGTGCTTTGCATGATTATGCCGAGCTGGCTGATTCGCTTTGTGTTTGTGAAGCGCCGTGCCATGGATGATAATGCTGTTATCGTGTTTAGCTCTGGTTCTGAAGGTACGCCGAAGGGTGTGGAACTTACGCAGCGCAACTTGATGGGTAACATCCAGCAGCTTGCCTGTATTTTGAACGTGAGCCGTGGTGACGTGATGCTCTCGGAACTCCCTCTGTTCCATAGCTTTGGCCTTACGGTGACGACGCTTTTGAACCTTACGGAAGGCTGCCCGATTGTGGCAGTGGCTGACCCGACCGATGTGAAGACGATGTCTCGCGTTTGTGCGGAATTCCAGGTGACGTTCCTTGTGGCAACGCCGACGTTCCTCCGCGCCTTTACGGTGAGCCGCTATGTGCACCCGTTGATGTTTAAGTCTGTGCGTATCATTATCGCTGGTGCTGAAGCGCTCCGTCCGGAACTTGCAACGGCATTCCGCCTCAAGTTCGGTAAGGAAATTTACGAAGGTTACGGCTGTACCGAAACGGCTCCGGTGGCCTCGGTCAATACCGAAAATACGTTGTTTGATGACTATACCACGTTGCAGGTGAACAACAAGCCGGGGACGGTGGGTCCTGCGCTCCCGGGTACGCAGTTCTTGATTGTCGATCCTGAAACAAACGAAGAACTCCCGACTGGTGAAGCGGGCATGATTCTCATTGGCGGTTGCCAGGTGATGAAGGGTTACCTCAAGGATGAAGACCGCACGAAGAGTGTGATTGTCCAGAAGGATGGCATACGCTATTACCGCACGGGTGACAAGGGCTATCTCGATGAAGACGGCTTCCTTACGATTGTGGACCGCTATAGCCGCTTTGCAAAGCTCGGCGGTGAAATGATTAGCCTTGGTGCAGTCGAAAAGAAGATTCAGGATACGCCTGTTTTGCAGGGTTGCGATTACGTTGTTACGGCAATCCCGGATGCCACCAAGGGTGAAAAGATTGTTCTTTTGTACCAGGGCGAAAAGGATCCGAAGGATGTGCTCTCGGAATTGCGTGCAAGCGGCATGCCGCCTCTCATGCTCCCGTCCGCTGCGTTTAACGTAGATGTGATGCCGAAGCTTGGTTCTGGCAAGGCTGACTTTGTGGCCGCAAAGAAGATGGCGAAGGAACTGGTGGAGAAGAAGTAAGCGGCGGAGCCGCAACATGGAGTAAATAGATGAATGCTCTGACATCTGTACGTACTGCGCGTTTGGTTGCATCGCTGATTGCAATCCTTGGAATGTTCTTCTTTGCTGCCGAACGTGTGCTTGCGAAAGTTTGCGTTATGGCAAAAGACGGCGTGCAGATGGGGCTCAACCGTTATTCCAATTCGTTCACGGGGCGCTTTGCTGCCGAGAATTTCTCGGATGACAAAAAGCTTTTGGATGTTCTCCGTCAGGCAAATGAGCTTTTCCCGATTGCAGAGAAAGTCTCGCTTGCCTTGTTCATTATTTGCTTGATTCTCTTTATCGTGGCTGCTTTTGGAATAGCGTTCCCGAAGCAGTTTTGCCATGTGCTTGTGGCGATGAAGCTCCTCAAGTGGCAAGACGGGATTGTTTTGCAGGATATGAAACTCTCGGGAACTCCGTCAGAGGGACCTCGCGTTTCTGATAAACTTAAGGTACTTTGCGGAAAAATTGCCGCTGCTGCGAAAAAAGTTCAGCCGAAGTACTGGATTTTTATCGGTTGCTCGCTTGTGTTTGTGCTTGTGCTCGTCTTTGGCGTGCGCGGTTGTTCGGCTCCGAGCGTTTTCGGCGGCTCGCAGGCTGTGACCGATGACTTGAACGGACAGACTTTGTACTATATCCAGGCGCAAAAGTCGTTCTTTGCAAAGACGAATAAGGTGGGCGGGCCGAAATCCCTCCAGATGCCGGATTCTTTAGTGTCTGACTACTTTACGTATCGCATTACGGGCGGTAAGTTTACGGCGACTTTGAACAAGAATGTCAAGGATTGCCCTGCCGGTACCCGCTGGTCGGTGAGTGCGGCCACCAAGGGAATTTTCACCTTGGATCTAGTGCTTTATCGCTCTGCTCCCAAAGACTCCAATTGCGTGTTCATTTCGCCTAATTTCAAAAATCTCGGAAGAAAGTAAACTCAAACGAGTTGTCTAGAGACAACAATTTGCTAGTTGGTTCTTGCGCTTGAGGGGGCGAGAATATATATTAGTAATACCTAGAATGTTCTAGGTTTGTGATGGGTGGTGGTATGAAATTTACGCAGATAGTCTGTGCTATGGTCGTTGCGTCGTTTGCCGACGTGACTTGGGTCCCGCAGTGTGAAGATAATGGCTTTACGCTGATTCGTTCTTCAGAACATTTTGAAGTTTGTAAAAAGCCAAAGACCGACGATGGTGCGGCGAATAATGTTTCAATCTCGACTTCTGATGCCGAGGGTGTGCTCCAGTCGCTAGAAAAGGTGTATTCGTTCTACATCGATTCGCTCGGCTGGATGTTGCCGTTCCCGAAAAGTTCGGATAAAAAGCTCAAGAGCAACATTTACGTGTTCGACAACTCTGTGATGGCGGCACTTTACGGCGGCCAGGATTACGTGAAGGGACTGAATAACGAATTTGGCCCCGGCATGTGGATTGGCGTTGGTTCCCTCAAGGATTATTGGGGGACATCGCACGAGTTTGCGCATGGTTTGCAGGGCGTTGCCGGCTGGATGGGCAACAACAGCCATTCGGGATGGTTCGCCGAGAGCCACGCGAATTGGATGGCGCACCAGTACAATCCAAATGACGCTCATTGCTCGGAATATCTGATAAATTATCCGTATTTGTATTACGGTTCCACGCGCGACCGTTATTGCAACTGGCAATTCTTGGAACACCTCAAAGAAGAGTTTGGCGGTGGCTACAAGGGAGCACACGAAGTCAACCGCATTTGGATGGAATCAATTCGCGATGGGGAAGATGGCCGCATGGAGCAGACTCCGTTTAGCGCGATGATGATGGTCTATGGCTGGTCGCTGGAACAGTTGAATGAACAGTTCGGAAAGTTCGCCATGAAAAACGCGACGCTTGAATACGCTCCGGCAAAAAAGAGTTTGTACAAAAAATCCTATGGCGATTATGAATTTAAGACGCGTCGTGACGCAAGCTGGGGCGACAATTACCGTAGGCATACGCGTGTGACCATGCTGAACAAGATGGAGTGTGATGGTTCTGGTAATTCGGATGGGAACGCCGCGGTCGAGGATTGCGCAAACCGCTATATTTCGCCGAGCTACTGGGCTCCGCAGCGTTGGGGCTACAACCTTGTACGCATTTATCCGGATTCGGCAGGGAAGGTGACGGTCAAGTTCCGTGGAATTGTGCAGGAAAAGCCGACGGTTAATGGTTACACTTGCTTTGGCGATAACACAGACTATTACAAAGGTAAAACTTATAAATGGTGCAATTATGCTCCGGACAAATTGCCGGATCCTGCATCGGGTTGGACGGTTGGCTTGGTCGCGGAAGGTGCTGATGGCACGCCGCGATACAGCGAAATGAAACATGGTACAGGTTTTAATCTTGAAATCGAAACGAAGGCGAATGACAAGGCTTTGTGGCTTGCGGTGACGGCGACTCCGACCGAAATGCAGACGATTTTGTGGGACCAGTTCTATTACAGCATTTATCGCTATCCGTACATGATTGAAGTTGTGAACGGCGCGCCTGAAGGTTATACGAAAGATTTCTGGAAGCCTGCTGGATTTAATGGAACGACTGCTTCGGGATATACGCAACATAGCAATGGCGGTGGCTGGGTCAGTAACAAGGCGAAAGTGGCGGCTACCGCTTATGTGGGGCCCGATGCTGTCGTGAACGGCGGTACGATTTCTGGGAATGCCCGCATTGAAGATTTTGCGGTCGTGAATGGCGGAACGATTAGCGGTAACGCCGTGGTGCGCGGGCGCGCTCTTGTGACAGCAGGCACGATTAGCGATGATGCTGTGCTTGAAGACGATGCCTGGCTTGTAAGCGGAACGATTAGTGGCAAGGCTAAAGTCGGTGCGCTTTCGCTGATTGTGAATTCTACCGTGACCGACAACGCACAGGTCTATGGCGTGATGTGGGCGGTAAATGGCAAGAAACTTTCCGGCACGGCTCAGCTTCGCGGCGACCTCGAAAACAACTTCGATAAGGAAATCTCAAAGGGAATTTTCTACGGCATGGTCGATAATGGAATGCTTGGCAATGCAAATTACGGTGCAAACCTCACGACGCCCCCGACCGATGCGACCGCAAGCATAGAAAATGCCAAGTGGTACGCCGTTGCGGATGATTCCACGCAGACTGATCCGGGGCCAACAGGAATTGTTTCTAGGGTGGCTTCGCTCCAGTTGAGTGACGTGAATGAAACATATGATGTGTTCGATTTGAATGGAAAACATCTTGGTTTTGCGAAAGTAACGCCCTCTGAATGGAATGCGCTTGGCAACAAATCTTTACAAAAAACGCTTCGTGCATCAGGATTCAACGCTGGAATGTATATTGTTCGTGCAAAACGTTCGCACCGCCTGGTTCGTGTAAATGTGCGTTAACGTCTTGTCGATTTGGCAATAAAATAAATTTGAGAAACCTCGAAATGGGGTTTCTTTTTGGTTATAATAATATTGGTGGGATATTTATGGAGTAAAAATGGTTAAAAAGTTTTTGTTTTCGCTTGCTGTTTTGGGAGCGGTGTCTTTTGCTCAGGACCCGAACTTGCATATTTACCTCGCTTACGGGCAGTCCAATATGTCGGGGCAGGCGACTATTACGGATACGGACCGTCAAACGAATCCGCGTTTCTTGGTGTTACGTGCTGGGAATCATTCCAACCAGAAAGTTGGTGAATTTTATCCGGCGGCACCTCCCATGGGTCATAGCGGTTCCAAGGTCGGCATTGTCGATTTCTTTGGTCGCAAAATGATCAAGGAACTCCCGGATAGCATCACGGTGGCGGTCGCGAATGTGGCAATTGGCGGGCAGAGCATTGACCTGTTCGATAAAGACCGCAATGCGGCTTATGTGCAGAATGCCAAAAACAAGAACGATACTTGGTGGATTCAGTATCTGAATGAATACGGTGGCGATGTGCACAAGCGCATTGTCGAAATGGGTAAAATTGCAAAGCAAAAGGGCGTCATCAAGGGATTCCTTTTCCACCAGGGCGAAGCGGATTACCAGATGAAGGACTGGCCCGAACGCGTCAAGAAGGTTTATGACCAGTTCATTGAAGAACTGGAACTCGACCCGGAAAAAACTCCGATTTTGCTTGGGGAGCTTGCGCCTACGGGTGATTTGGGCTGGCGAAACGATGCGGTGAAAGAGGCGGCGGACTTGATTCCGAATGGCTATGTGATTTCGGCTCAGGGGTGCCCTGCGATTAAGGAACCGAGCTATACGCTCCATTTCACTCGCGATGGATACCAGACATTGGGCGAACGCTATGCGGAAAAGATGCTTGAATTGCTCAAGGCTCAGGAACCGGCTCCAGATTCATCTAAAACGGATTCCTCGAAGGTCGCGCCTTCTGATTCGATAGGTCGTGATTCTACTGCTTCGGATAGTACAAACGCTATTCGCAATTCGGCTGTTGCGCGTGCTGTGGAATCGCATTTACCGAGACTTTTCTACGATGTTCGCGAACATAGTTTGTTTGTTCGATTCAAGAAAAACGGTGTAGAACATCGTTATCGTTTGACCGGACGGAAAGAGTAGAATTTATATTTTAGAGTGTTATGGTCTCTAAAATATTTGAAAAAATGTCCGTTTTTTTGCTTTTGGCGTTTTCGCTCTCGTTTTCTTGCGATGGAAGGTCGTCGTGCGAAGGTGGCTGCGCCATTTTCCTCAATATTCTTGATTTGAAAAATAATCCGAAAATGGCGGAATTGTTTGCGTCCATTGATGATTCTCTATATGCAAGGAAGATGAATCATAAATATCAAGACCCGGAACCCGATGGCTTGGCGGGATTGTGCGGATGCGATCCCGGTGGAATCTTTTTGGAATCGCGTCATGTTGATTTGATGGATTCCGGCTGGCATTTCAACAGTTGCGGAAATCCTGATTCTATAGTCAAGTTGCAAACTTATAGCAGTTCTATACCTGAGGAAAATTACATTGTAGAAAGTAATTCTGTCTTGTCGCGTAATATTGAAACTTTGAAAAGGTTCCTCAAGGATGATGGTTGCATTGTTGATTCCGTTTATGAAATTTCAGCAGCGGAGTTGACTCCTGAAAATGCTAAAAAGGGAATTTATGCGACTTCGATAAATGTCCTTAATAGAGATGTTGTTGTCCCTAAAAATGTGAGAGTTCTAAAAACGTACCATCCCAATGGAAAACTGGCGCAGAAAATTCAGTTTGAACAAGGTAAACGTAATGGAACTGAAATGCGTTATTTTCCGCATGGGAAAAAATACAAGGTGACAAATTTTAAAAATGGATTGCGCCACGGAACTGAAATTGAATATGATGAGTCCGGTTACAAAAAGTATGAAGAGCCTTATAGGAACGGAAAATTACACGGCATAAAAAAGTACTACGATGAAAAAGGACGAATTTGGTCAAAACAGAAATATGTGGATGATGTAGAAATTTCTTCGGAACGGGTAAATTAATAAAGAATATACAGAAAAACGCCCAGCGAGTGCTGGACGTTTCTGCTTAATGTCTTTAGATCATCACGTGATGCCTTGCGGCATCTCGTTGAAATTAGCCTTCGACCTTCGGAAGCTGGGCGAGACTCTTCGCGATGTCTTCATCCGTCGGGATGTAGTCGCTCATTTCGCCGTCGTTGAACTTCTGGTAAGCAACCATGTCGAAGTAACCCGTGCCAGTGAGGCCGAACACGATGTTCTTGGCCTGGCCGGATTCCTTGCACTTGAGAGCTTCGTCAATTGTAGCGCGAATGGCGTGGCTGGATTCCGGAGCCGGGAGGATACCTTCGGTCTGGGCGAAGAGCTTTGCTGCTTCGAAGACCTTAGTTTGTTCGACAGACGTTGCACGCATGAGGCCCTGATCGTAAAGTTCAGAGAGAATGCTGCTCATACCGTGGTAGCGGAGGCCACCAGCATGGTTTGCAGACGGGATGAAGCTAGAACCGAGGGTGTACATCTTGGCGAGCGGGCAAACCTTACCGGTATCGCAGAAGTCGTAAGCGTACTTACCGCGAGTGAAGCTCGGGCAGCTTGCCGGTTCCACAGCGAGAATATCGTAGTCGGCTTCGCCACGGAGCTTTTCACCGATGAACGGGCTCACGAGACCACCGAGGTTAGAACCACCGCCAGCGCAACCGATGATGAGGTCGGCCTTCACGCCAATCTTGTCGAGTGCGGCCTTTGTTTCGAGACCGATGACGGACTGGTGGAGGAGCACCTGGTTCAGCACGGAACCGAGAACGTAGCGGTAACCCGGCTGCTTCACAGCGGCTTCCACAGCTTCGGAAATGGCGCAACCAAGGCTACCCGTGGTGCCCGGGAATTCGGCGTTGATCTTGCGGCCGATGTCGGTCGTCATGGACGGGGACGGGGTGACGGATGCACCGTAGGTGCGCATCACTTCGCGGCGGAACGGCTTCTGTTCGTAAGAAACCTTCACCATGTAAACCTGGCAGTCCAGTCCGAAGAAGGCGCTGGACATAGAAAGTGCTGTACCCCACTGGCCTGCACCCGTTTCAGTCGTCACGCCCTTGAGGCCCTGCTTCTTAGCGTAGTAGGCCTGAGCGATAGCGGAGTTGAGCTTGTGGCTGCCCGAGGTGTTGTTTCCTTCGAACTTGTAGTAGATGTGTGCCGGAGTGCCGAGCGCCTGTTCCAAGAAGTAAGCGCGAACGAGCGGAGACGGACGGTACATCTTATAGAACGTGCGGATGTCTTCCGGAATTTCGATGTAAGCGGTATCGTTATCGAGTTCCTGCTTGATGAGTTCATCGCAGAAAACTGGCTGCAGGTCTTCGAAAGTCACCGGCTTGCCGGTACCTGGGTTCAGAAGCGGAGCGGGCTTCTTCTTCATGTCGGCGCGGACGTTATACCATGCCTTCGGAAGTTCATCTTCGTGGAGATAAGTCTTGACCTGACCATCGATCTTGAGCGAGTTTCTCATTTTTAATTCCTTTATGTGCTGTAGCGGGGTGCTACAAATTTATGCGCAAAATATACGAAAAGTGAGGAATGTTGGCAGAGGAAAAATCTATATTTACCATATCACCATCATAAACATTAGGAGCTCCTATGGCCATTGACCACAATCTCTTAACGGGACAGTTTCGTCCTCTTGGCGAAAACAAAATTGAGCATACCCTTTCTGCAAGCCAGAAGGTTTTGCCTACACATACGGGGAAAAGCGCAGTACGCCATTTGACCCCGCGAAACCGAAAGCCGAAACTCGAAAAGTCGTAACGGCGAGAAGATTTCTATTTTTGGTTTCGTGAACGAAAATCCTTTTGAACTGTTAAAGAAATCTGCAAAGTCCAAGGCGCGTCTTGGCGTTATCCATACGGCGCATGGCGAAGTGACAACACCCGTGTTTATGCCTGTAGGCACAGCCGCGACGGTCAAGGGGCTTACGAGCCGCGACATCCGCGAAATCGATGCAGAAATCATCTTGGCGAATACGTACCACCTCTATTTGCGACCGGGCACAAAGCTCATTGCAGAGGCGGGTGGCGTGCAAAAGTTCATGAGCTGGAACAAGCCGATGCTTACGGACAGTGGCGGATTCCAGGTGTGGAGTTTAAAACAGTTCCGAAAGATTACCGAAGAGGGCGTCCAGTTCAAGAGTTTGCTGGACGGTTCTCGTCATTTGTTCACGCCGGCGAGCGTGATGAATGCGCAACGTGAAATCGGTGCGGATATCATCATGGCGTTTGACGAATGTACTCCGTACCCGAGCACTGTTGAAGAGGCGGAAAAGTCGCTTGCGCTTACGCTCAAGTGGACGCGCGAGGCGAAGGAATGGCTTTTGGCAAATCCGCCGATTCACGGCTATCCGCAGTTTTTCTTTGGAATTGTGCAGGGCGGCATGCACAAGGAATTGCGACAGAAGTCTATCGAGGCGCTCAAGGAAATTGAGCCGGATGGTTATGCGATGGGTGGGCTTTCGGTAGGCGAGCCTGTCGAGACGATGTACGAAATTGCAGACTTTTGTACAAACTTATTGCCCGAAGATCGTGCCCGCTATGTAATGGGTGTGGGAACACCGTGGAATTTGCTGGAGCTTGTGAAACGCGGTGTGGATATGTGCGATTGCATTTTGCCTGCGAAAAATGCACAGGATGGACTAGTTTATACGAGCCGAGGCGTGCTCCGCTACAAGGGCGCGAAATTTGCGCACCAACACGATTTGCCGCTCGACCCGAACTGCGATTGCTATTGCTGCCGTAACTATAGCCGTGCGTATTTGCGCCATCTGTTCAAGGAAAAGGAACCGCTTGGCTGGACGCTTGCGGCGATTCATAATTTGCATTTCTACATCCATTCGATGAAGTCCGTGAAAGCCCATATCGCAGATGATACTTTTGAAGAATGGGCGGACGAGCAAATCAAGATTCTGCAGCAGAGCGCTGAGTAGATTTTTTTATAAATTGAAAGTATGCTAGAATTTCGAATTCCAGAACTTTCAGATCGAGAAAATGCGGCGAGGGCGGTGGCTGAATCCGGTTATATCGGGAGTGATGCTGCGTTTGCAAGCCTTTTCTTGTGGCGCAAAAAATACGGCACACTGATGGCGTTACAAAATGGTTTCCTCTTCCGCTATTATCAAGGCGAGGGGAGCCGTCGCGGTTACGCATTCCCGCTTGGGGCCGAAGACCCGCGTGAAGCGCTTGACGCCATTGTTCAAGATGCGAAAGAATCGGGACGTCCGTTGGAATTCTGCTTGGTTGATGAAACTCGTGCGCATATCCTTTGGGATTATTTTAAGAAGTCCATCCAGTTTGTAAATGACCGTGGCGATAGCGATTACATTTATTCTGCGGAAAGTCTTGCGACTCTTGCTGGAAATACGTATCGCAAAAAGCGAAACCATATTTCGAAATTCAACCGTTCGTATGAACATTATGAACTGCGCGAAATTACCGCTGATAACTATGCGGATGCTCTCGAAGTTGAGAAAAAGTGGCTGCAAAATTCTATGTCGGGCGATGAGCCTTGTGAACCGACATGCGAATGCGAAGAAGCTGCTTGGGCAGAACGGTCTACAGATGAAAAGTCGCGTATGGCTGAGCTTTGTGCAATAGAAGAAGCGCTTAAGAATTTTGATGCGCTTGGCTTGAAAGGCGCAATCCTTTATGTGAATAATGCTCCTGTTGGCATGACAATCGCTTCTGAAATTGCTCCCGGTGTCTGGGATGTCCATTTCGAGAAGGTCATTGGTGAGTATGCGGATAATGGCGGCTATGCCGTTATCAATAAAATGTTTGCAGAAACGCTTACTGGTGTAAAACTTATCAATCGCGAAGAAGATATCAATATCGAAGGACTCCGCAAGGCAAAACTTTCGTATTACCCGCTTATTATTTTGGATAAATGCCATGCTCTCCAAAGTGCTTTCTAAATCATCTTGCGCATCGTGTAAGTTTTGCTGTTCCTTTAGGCGAAAGAGCCTTTGGGAAACACCTCTTTTTCCGCATGATATTGCAGAAAAATTAAGTCGCGAAAATGAATATGGTGTGGTGGGCGAGTTCCGCATGTCTCAAACGGTGCAGGGAGTGCGCTTTGGCCGCTTGATTCTCGAAAATAATTATCGTACGGATGATCCCGAAGAAGAAGTGCCTTGCACATTCTTGGATCCGCAAAAAGGTTGCATTTTGAAGGGTGAAGACAAACCGTTTGATTGCAGTATTTGGCCTCTTAGAATCATGGATAAGAACGGTGAACTTGTTATTGCGCTTACGCCTACGTGTCCAACAATTGGAGCAACGCCGGGTAGAAATCTTGTGGATCTCGTAAAATCGGGTCTTGGTGAAAAAATTTACGAGTATGCCAAAATACACCCCTACATTATCAAGGAATACCGTGAGGGCTTTCCGATTATCGGGTAGAAATTTGGGTCATGTAATATTTTTTTGAATCAAAAAACATAAATATGGATACTTGTGGATGGCGGATTGCTGTCAGATTATTTCTATTTTTGGCTTATTCTTTGTAGTCGTTGTTTTAGTGTTTTTGGAAGACCCTGATGATCAGTATTACTAAGCTTTTGATGGACTCCCCGAATTTTGGGGATTCTCTTCGTTATCAACCTCATGCGCACAAGGCGACAAATGGTGTGGGCGCAGGACGTGGCCCGGTGGTGGTGTGGAACTGCACCAAGACTTGCAACCTGAAGTGTGTGCATTGCTATGCCCGTTCAGAGGCAATCAAGTACCAGAACGAACTTACGCACGAAGAGGGAATCAAGCTTATTGATCAGCTTGCGGATTTCCATGTCCCGGTGATTTTGTTCAGCGGTGGCGAACCGCTTTTGCGCCCGGACTTTTTTGAACTCGCAAACTATGCGGCAAGCAAGGGCATCCGCCCGACGATTTCGACGAACGGCACCTGCATCACGCCGGATGTGGCTCAGAAGCTCAAGGCGATGGGCGTTGGCTATGTGGGCATCAGCTTGGATGGTTGCGAAGAAACTCACGACAAGTTCCGCGGCAAGCAGGGCGCGTACCAGATGGCTTTGCGTGGAATCCGCAATTGTGTGGCGACGGGCCAGAAGGTTGGACTCCGCTTCACGATTACAAAGTACAACTATCAAGACCTGAACGCTATTTTCGATTTGCTCGAAGCGGAAAACATTGATAGAGTTTGTTTCTATCACCTTGTCTATAGCGGTCGCGGAAGCGCAATGGTCGATAACGACTTGAATCATGAAGAAAGTCGCAAAGTGATGGACTTGATTATTGACCGCACGTTGGACTTTAAGAAGCGCGGTGTGAACAAAGAAATTTTGACGGTCGATAACCATGCCGATGCCGTTTATCTGTACCAGCGCATGAAGCGTGAAGACCCGGAACGCGCCGAAAAGATTTTGGATTTGATTAAGATGAACGGTGGCAACCGCAGTGGCATGGCATTTGGCAATATCGATAGCATCGGTAATGTGCATCCGGACCAGTTTACGCAATATATCACGCTTGGTAACGTTCGCGAACGCAGTTTCGGAGACATTTGGACAGACTTGTCAAATCCGATTATGGCTGGCCTCAAGAACCGCAAACCGCTTTTGAAGGGGCGTTGTCCGAAGTGTGCTTACTTGAATTTGTGCAACGGCAATTTCCGCACGCGTGCCGAAGCCGTTACTGGTGACTTCTGGGCTGAAGATCCGGCTTGCTATTTGACGGATGAGGAAATTGGGCTGTAACGCCTCTCGCGATGTGCCGCAAATGCTGAGTCAAAAACTTCTCGCGATTATTCAAGACGGCTTTCCGTTAGTGGAACGCCCGTATAAAGCGCTTGCGGAAATGTTGAACGTTTCAGAACAAGACGTTTTTGATGAAGTTGAGAAAATGCGCGCTTCTGGCGTAATTCGCCGTATTGGAGGCGTGTACGATTCCAAAAAACTCGGCTTTATTTCAAGGCTTTGTGCAGGGAAAGTACCTGCTTCGTCGCTTGATTTTTCGGCAGAACCGCATTCGCAAACGCCGATGGAAAAGTTCGCTGCAGTCGTGATGAACGAACCTGCGATTACGCACAATTATATCCGCAGTCACGAATACAATGTTTGGTTTACGGTCATTGTCGAAAATGAATCCGCAATCCAAACGGTTGTTGACCGAGTTTGTTCAGAAACTGATTTGCACGATGTTCATGTCCTCACCGCCACGAAGAAGTATAAAATCAATACGGTGATGGGGAAGGGGGCTGGCGCACCTTCTAAAAACGTCTTTGCGAGCGCCGTGCGGCAATCCCCTGAGAACGCGTTAACAGAAGCTGACCGTACCCGAATCCACATCGCTTGTGACGACATTCCGCATTCTCTCACTCCGTTTAAGGACTGGGGCGTTTCTTGCGATGAACTTCGCGAAGACATTGCTGCAAAACGCATGCGTCGCTTTGGAGCAATCCTCCGTCATCAAGATGCGGGTTTCCCATGCAATGCGATGGTCTGCTTTATGTTGGACGAGGGAACGCTCGCAAATTCGGAAAGTGCGGGTTCTCTACTTGCAAAAAAACATTACGTGTCGCATTGTTACGAGCGTCCGTCTTTTGAAAATTTTCCGTACAACTTGTATGCAATGATGCATGCGCAGACGCCCGAAGAATTGAACGGCTATATCAAGGAATCCGTGGCTTTGCTTGATAATCTGGAATACGTCGTTCTCCATTCGCTCAAGGAACTCAAGAAAACGAGCTTTAGATTTTTTGCGTAGTCCAATCTTTTCTATCTTTGGGCTATGCGCAAAATTTACATGGCAGGCATGAGCCACAAGGTGGCTGAAATCGCGATTCGCGAAAAGTTTTATATCCCGATGGATGTAAAGACCGAGGCGTTGACGCATTCTCCGTTTGATGAACTTTTGATTTTGGCAACGTGTAACCGCACGGAAGTCTATGTGGCGAGCGACCGCGAAATCACTGATGGTGAACTCGTTCGTTATGTGTGTGGACTTGCCCGTCAAGATTACGATGATTTTGCGAAGTTCTTTTATTTTAAGTCGGGTGACGATGTTGCTCACCATGTGATGAACGTGTGTGCCGGGCTTGATTCTGTCGCTATGGGTGAGGATCAGATTTTGCACCAGATTGGTCGTGCGTACGAAACGGCGCACCAGCTGAATGCGACTGGCAATACGCTGAACAAGCTTTTCCAGAGTGCAATTCATACGACGAAGCGCATCAAGACCGAGACGAACTTGAGCAAGCTCAGTTGCAACATTCCGTTCTTGGCGATGAAACAAGTGCAGAAAACTTTTGACGATCTTGAAAATCGTACCGTGTATATCGTAGGGCTTGGCGAAATGGGTTCGCTGATGCTCAAGTATGTACAAGAGAATACGACCAAGATTTTTGCAAGTAGCAAGACTTTTGCAAATGCCGAAAAATTTGCAGATGTGCTTACGCCTGTGAAATTCGAAGACCGCTACGAAGTCCTTGGCAAGTGCGATGTCGTGATTCTCTGCAGCGCTTGCCAAGAACCGATTGTCACGAAAGATGAATTTGTTAAGGCTGTTCAGGTTGCAGATTCCATCGATGTCCCATCAAAGCGCCTTGTCGTTGACCTCGCGAATCCGCGCAATGCTGAAGCTTCTATTGGCGAACTTCCGGGCGTTGAATACGTTTGCGTTGATGACCTTGAAAAGATCGTTTCTGAAAATCGTCGCTTGCGCATGATTGAACTTGATGCCGCGCAGAAAATCTTGAAAGAAGGTCTCGATGAATTTTTGCATTGGAACCGCATGGATGAGGTCTCCAAGCAAATTCATTTGCATGCCGAAAAAATGCTTACGACGGCAAATGAAGAATCTGAAAAGTTATTGCGCTCTATGCCGGAACTTTCGGAAGATGATCGCCACCGCATCCAGATGATGTACGAACGCTTTGCGAAGAAAATGGCAAATGACTTTTTGTATAAAGTTAAGGCTGAAAATTCACCCGAAGATGTGCAGGTTTTCCTGAAGTGCTTGAATTCAAAATCTCCTAGGAATTAGAGGAGGCTTGCTGTGAGTGACTTGAAATTACGTATCGCAACGCGCAAGAGCGCTTTGGCTTTGGCTCAGACCACGATGGCGGCAGATGCTATTGTCGCTGCGAATGCGGTTGCTGAACCGTTGACTTATGAACTTGTCTCCATGACAACCGAAGGCGACCGCCGTTTGGATAAGTCGCTGGCAAGCTTTGGCGGCAAGGGCGTGTTCATCAAGGAATTGGAAATTGCACTCCTCGAAGATCGTGCCGATATTGCGATTCACAGTTTGAAGGATATGCCTGCTGAAGTGCTGCCGCAGTTCAAGCTTGCAGCAGTCTTGAAACGCGAAGACCCGCGAGATGCATTCCTTTCGCGCGGTGGTGCTGCTGGGGTCCGCTTTATGGATTTGCCTGCGGGCGCTCGTGTCGGTACGGGAAGCATTCGCCGTGTGGTGCAGCTGAAGGCGCTCCGCCCTGATTTGGAATATGTTCCGATTCGCGGAAACATCCAAACTCGTATAGGCAAGCTTGCAGAACTTGATGGTGTTGTGCTTGCAGCGGCGGGCCTTAAGCGTATGGGCCTTGCCGATCAGGTAACGGAATACTTTAGCACCGAACAGATGCTCCCCGCAAGCGGTCAGGGAATCCTTGCGATTGAAACATTGAAGGATGAAATTCCCCAAGAATCGCGCGTCACAGGTCGTGCGGATCTTGCGCAGATTCTCGCTCGCGTGAACGATGTTGCGACATTCTGCATCGCCTCTGCTGAAATGGCTTATTTAAAAGCGCTCAACGCAGGGTGCCAATTCCCGGTGGCAAGCTTCGCGGAATTTATTTCCGATGATAGTGCTGAAAATCGCGGCACTTGTGGCGCACTCGAAGAGAATGCTAATAGAATTGCGCAGACTTTGAAAATCCGCGGCATTTACTGGGACGAAAAATCAGAAAAACTGCTCCGTGCAGAATGCTCAGGCTCGGTTGATTTGAACTCTGCGGACTCAGTCCAACAAGCCAAGAACTTGGGCGTTGAACTCGCCTGTGCAATTCAAAAACAATTGTAACTTACACTGTCATTCCCGACTCCGTTCGGGAATCGCCTTCTTGTATCGCAAAAAAAATCCCGCGCATTTTGGATGTGCGGGACTACTTTCTTTAGTCAAATCTTTTCGTTATTGCGAGTCGCAGAGCAACGTGGCAATTTATACGTTACTTCTTTTCAGGCTTCGATACAACGGGCTTGATTCGTTTGCCGCAAAGCGTCACGATGATTCCTGCTTGTGCGAACATGTAGTAAGCCGTGTCGCGGTTGTTGTTCAACGTGGACTTCGGATCATAATCGTCCTTGGTCACGAAAACTTCGGCAACGCCCGAAAGGCTGATGTCCAAAGAGCAACGTTCGCACGGGAATCCAATCACGTAGAGCTTGGAACCAGGAGGAACCTTTCCGCGAGCGTAGTGGAGCGCGTTGATTTCGGCGTGGACCATGAACGGATATTTGTTCGCCTCGAATTCGTGGTGGCTCAAAAGCTCGCCTGAGTCGGCGTCTAGCAAATCGTAAGCGAGGAGTTGCTTTTCGCGCGTGTACGGAACGGTCTCGTCGTCGAATCCGGCGGGAGCTCCGTTGTAACCTGTGCTAATAACACGCCCGTCGGCGCTCACTAGAACGGCACCCATTTGGGTATTTTGGTCTTTGGAAAGGCGTGCCTGGGCACACATCATCTGCGTATAGACTTCATCGCGAAGCTTTGCTCTAGAACTATTCATGCTAAAAAATATAGGCAAAATTTTAATGGCGAAGTTTTTCTAAATTTGGTTTCGATGGAAAATTCGAATCATTTTGGCAAAGTTTATTTGATTGGCGCGGGACCAGGCGATCCTGGGCTTTTAACCGTGCGCGGAAAGTCGATTCTTGAAAAAGCCGATGTTGTGGTTTATGATCGCTTGGTCTCACCGGGCGTGCTCTCGTTATGTAATCCGAAAGCAAAGATGGTCGATGTGGGTAAAATGCCGACGCACCACAAGGTGAAACAGTCCGAAATCAATAAGCTCTTGGTAAAATTTGCCGTTGAAATGCCGGGTTCGATCGTTGCGCGTTTGAAGGGCGGTGATCCGTTTGTGTTCGGTCGTGGTGGCGAAGAGGCTTTGGAACTTGTCGCTGCAGGCGTCGAATTTGAAGTTGTGCCGGGCGTGACGTCTGCCATAGCTGTGCCAGCCTACGCAGGCATTCCCGTGAGTCATCGTGGAATTGCAACAAGTTTCCACATCATCACAGGGCATGAAAAAGAAAAATCCGTCGTGGACCCTATCGCTGCACTCCAGGGTGACTGTCATTCTGGAGCCGAAGGCGATAGAATCCAATGCAATCTTTCGCTGGACTTCGAGACTCTCGCGAAGTGCCAAGGAACGCTCATCTTTTTGATGGGCATAGCCAATATGGACTTTATCGCACGTCGTTTAATCGAGTGTGGCAAAGACCCGAAGACTCCGCTTGCATTTATTGAAAAAGGAACAACCCCGAACCAGCGTACCGTTATGGCAACGCTTGAAACAGCGGGGGAGACCATTGTCCGTGAAAATGTGACTGCACCCGCAATTACGATTATGGGTGGTGTGGTTGAACTGGGCAAAACTCTTGCTTGGAAAAAGAATTTGCCGCTTTCGGGTAAGCGCTTGGTTGTAACGCGTGCCGCAAAACAATCTAGTGGGATTACAGCTCGACTGACAGCTCTCGGTGCCGAAGTTATCGAAACCCCGATGATTGAAACACGGGATGTTTTCCCTTGTTGTCATGCCGGACTCCGTTCCGGCATCGCCAATTCTTCTGAAAAAAAGGTTGCTGAGCCTGTCGAATTCGAAGACCTCAAAAATTTTGACATTCTTGCTTTCACGAGCACAAACGGCGTAGAAAGTTTCTTCAAGCAGTTGTTTGCTGCGGGTTATGATGTGCGTGTGCTTGCGGGCAAGAAAATTGCAAGTGTCGGAAAGATTACCGAAAAGAAGTTGCTTGAATACGGCATTCGTTGCGATTATGTTCCTGAAGACCACACCGGTGAGGGACTAGGTCTGTTGCTACAAAAAGTGGTTGGCGACGAATCCCGAATTCTTCTTTTGCAGGGAAATCTCGCAGACGATACTTTGCTCAAACTCTTGCCGAAAGCAACCCGTTGGACAGTCTACGAAACACTCCCGGTTGCAGAACTTCCGGATTGGAAACGTGAAGCTATTGCCTCCGCCGATGCAATTGTCTTTGCAAGCTCCAGTGCCGTTGAAAATTTTGCGCAAATCTCAAGTCTCTCGTCTTTCGTCTCTCGTCTAAGTTTCTGCATAGGTCGCATGACTGAAGCTTCCGCGAAAAAACATGGCTTTGAAACGGTCACCTCTGACGAAACAACGATGGATTCGCTCGTCAAAAAAATCGTGGAGTATTACACGATGGGGGAGATTGCTTAATGAAAGCTATTCTTATCATCGCTCATCATTGCATTTTGCCGGGGGCATACAAAGGATTCGAAGAAATCCTCGACCGCTTGCATCATGATTTGCCGGGTACACGTGTCGCAAGTACGAGTTTGTTGGATTTGGAAAATGACCTCCGCACGCTTTTGCGCGAAGATGTGGAATCGGTGACGCTTCTACCGTATTTGTTGTTGAACGGTCAGCATTCCAAGAACGATGTGCCGCGTGTTGTTGCAAAATTGCAGGAAGAATTTCCGCAAATTCCGATTACGCTTTTGCCTTGCCTTGGTGATTGGAAAGAATTTTCGAGCATGGTGGTCGCCGGTGTCCGCTCTGCTCAGAACGCATGTACTTGTGCCCCTTTGTCATCCAGGAACCACGAATGTGGCGATAGGATCCGCTCAGAGCGCGCCTATAGTTCAAACCTCTTCTCCATCGAATTGAATCTTGAAGGACGTAACGTTCTCGTTGTAGGTGGCGGCCGCATTGCTCTTCGCAAGGTGAAAACGCTAATCCCGACAGGCGCTCACATTACCGTTGTCGCTCCGCAATTCGACCCCGAATTTGAAACGCTCAAGGCTGGAGATAAGGTCCCTGAGCTAAGCCGAGGGGCCGAGGCTTCTATCACTCTAAAAAAGCGCCCGTACGAACCGCTTGATTTGCGTTGTATTTTCATGGTCTTCATTTGTACCGACCAACCTGCCGTCAATGCCCAGGTTTCTAACGATGCTCGCGCTCGTCGCATTCTCGTGAATAATGCTTGCGATTACCTCGACGGTGATTTCATTGTGCCTGCCCGCATGGACTTTGGCGAAAACATTGCCGTGACCGTCTCTACGCAGGGCCGCGCCCCTTCGCTCGCGAAAAAGCTCAAGCAGAAAATCCAGACCGAATGGGCCGAAGACCTTGTGCAAATTGAAAAAGATTTCAAAAAGGAATAGTTATTATGATTATTCGTCCTCGTCGTTTACGTAGAAATGAAGTTATCCGCAACATGGTTGCAGAAACTGCTGTAAATCCCGATGCCCTCGTTTACCCGATGTTCGTGGTTGAAGGAACGGGCGTCAAAGAAGAAATCCCGTCTATGCCGAACCAGTTCCGTTTCTCGATTGACGAAATCTTGAAGGAACTCGAAAGCTGTGTGGCGCTTGGCATCAAGTCCATTTTGCTGTTTGGCATTCCGAATCACAAGGATGAAATGGCAACTTCTGCATACGATAACGATGGCATTGTGCAGCGGGCCGTACGTGCCATCAAGGCGAAGTTCCCAAGTTTGTACGTGATTACGGACGTGTGCCTTTGCGAATACATGAGTCATGGCCATTGCGGCATCATCAAGGATGGCGATGTGGATAATGATCCGACGCTTGAACTTTTGGCAAAGACCGCTGTTTCTCAGGTGGCTGCTGGTGCCGACATGGTGGCTCCGAGTGATATGATGGATGGCCACATCACGGCTCTACGCGAAGCTCTTGACAATGCGGGTTTTACAAATACGCCGATTATGGGTTACAGCGCGAAGTTCGCTAGCGCTTATTATGGTCCGTTCCGCGATGCCGCTGATTCCGCTCCGCATTTCGGCAACCGCAAGAGTTACCAGATGGACGTGCGCAATGGTCGTGAAGCTCTCCATGAAGTGGAACTCGATCTTGAAGAAGGTGCAGATATCGTGATGGTAAAGCCGGGTCTCGCATTCCTCGATGTGCTTCGCCAGACGGCTGAAATCAGCAATGTGCCGGTCGCTGTGTATAACGTAAGTGGCGAATATTCGATGGTCAAGGCTGCTGCAAAGATGGGCTGGATTGACGAAAATGCAATCATCCGCGAAAACATGATTGCGTTCAAGCGTGCCGGTGCTGATATCATCATTACGTACCACGCCAAGGAAATTTTGGAAAATAAAATTCTGTAAAATATGATTTTGTAAAAAGGCGATCCCGGAACAGAGTCCGGGATGACAACTAAAAAGGGATGCTAAAATGAAAGAATACGAAGCTTTCTTGAAAAATATCGGTGTCACGAATGCTATTGCTCAGGACATCGTTGAAATTGCGACAGTGCTTATTGTTATCGCCATTATCTTGGCGATTATAAAGTTTATTCTTAGTTTTGCCATTAAGAAGGGCGCTGATGAATCGGTAAAACCGCTACTTTATTCGCTGTTCTCTTATGCGCTGTACATTGTCGGTTTGCTCATGATTCTGCACATTCTCGGTGTGAATACCGCTGGAATCGTGACTGTAATCGGTGCCGCTTCTCTTGCCATTGGCCTTGCTTTGAAGGATACGCTTGGCAACATTGCGTCGGGAATCCTATTGCTGTTCCTCCATCCGTTCCGCGCTTCGGACTACATTGAATGCGGTTCTTTGAAGGGAAAAATTGTAGGCGTGGGGCTTTTCAACACGACGCTTATCTCGTTGGATGGTCTTTACGTTTCTGCTCCGAACAGCATGTTGTGGGGTGCTCCGATTGTCAACTTTAGCCGCAATCCGAGCCGCCGCCTTGATTTGGCTTTTGGCATTGATTATGCGGATTCTGCTGAAAAGGCGATGAACGAAATGAAACAACTTGTGAATGCGGACCCTGAAGTCCTGAAAAATCCGGAACCGTCGTTCTTTGTTTCGTCGCTGGATGATAGCTCGGTGGCTGTCAATTTGAGAATTTGGGTCAAGACCGCAAATTACTGGGATATGCGTTGCAAGTACATGAAGGCTGTGAAGGAACGCTTTGACGCAGTCGGTATTTCTATCCCGTTCCCGCAGCGCGTGGTACATATCGTAAAGGAGTAATATGAATCACTCTTTGAGCGAAAAGTTGTTTGCAGAAGCAAAGACGCTCATGCCGGGCGGCGTGAACAGTCCTGTGCGTGCGTTTAGCAATGTGGGGGCGACGCCTCCGTTTATTGCCCGTGCGAAGGGGAGTCACATCTACGATGTCGATGGAAACGATTATATTGATTACGTGGGTAGCTGGGGCCCGATGCTTTTGGGGCATGCGCACGATGCAGTGATTAAGGCTGTTGCCGATACAGCTCAGAATGGCCTCAGTTTTGGCGCCCCGTGCGGTCTTGAATCGGAACTTGCAAAGCTTGTGATGTCGCTTGTTCCGAGCGTCGAGATGATTCGTATGGTGAACAGCGGGACTGAAGCGACGATGAGTGCTATCCGTGCGGCTCGCGGTTTTACCGGTCGCGATAAGATTGTGAAGTTCGAAGGTTGCTATCATGGCCATAGCGATAGCTTGCTCATCAAGGCGGGTTCTGGAATGCTCACGACGGGCAAGCCGAGCAGCAAGGGTGTGCCTGCGGACTTGGCAAAGTACACGCTCACGCTCCAGTACAACGACGTGGCTGGCGTGAAGGAACTCTTCGACAAAATCGGTGACGAAATTGCAGGCGTGATTGTTGAACCGGTAGCGGGCAACATGGGCGTTGTGCCGGCGAAGCCGGAGTTCTTGCAGACGCTTTCTGAAGAGACGAAAAAGCATGGCGCTTTGCTCATTGTCGATGAAGTCATGACAGGTTTCCGTGTCGGGATTCATTGCGCACAAGGGCTTTACGGAATCAAGCCGGATCTCACGACGTTTGGCAAGATTATTGGCGGTGGCATGCCGGTGGGTGCTTATGGCGGCCGCTTGGACGTGATGCAACAAATTGCTCCGCTCGGTGGAATTTACCAGGCGGGTACGCTTTCGGGCAATCCGGTGGCGATGGCGGCAGGTCTTGCAACGATGCGCGAACTCAATGCACACCCTGAATACTATGTGCATGCCGAAGCTATGACGAAGCGCTTGATTGCAGGGCTCAAGACTGCAGCAACCGAATCGGGCATTCCGCTTGCGACAAACCAGGTCGGCTCCATGGGCTGCATCTTCTTTACGGAAGGGCCGGTCACGTGTTTTGCCGACGTGCAAAAATCCGATTTGGAACTTTTCCGCAAGTATTTCCTCGGAATGCTCGATGAAGGTTTCTACTTTGCGCCGAGCCAGTTCGAAGCCATCTTCGTGAGCGCCGCTCACACCGAAGACGAAATCGACCGTACCATTGAAGCCGCGAAGCGCGTTTTCAAAAAATTGTAGCGGCGGCGTATCTCGTTAAGCGTTACCCTAGCGGTTCGCGCTTCTTGTAAAACTTACGCATCTCGCAAAAAACGCACCCCGAAGGGTGCGTTTTTCGATTCTCGTCATCCTGAGGCGGAGCCGAAGGATCCAGTTATTTCTCGTTGTTTGCGGTCGTTTCGCTTGCTGCGTTTTCCGCATTCGCTTCGTCCGGCGCAGTCACATTCTCAGCCGTATCCTTGTCGCGGATGGTTGCGCGTCGAATCTTTCCGCTAATCGTCTTCGGCAGTTCCGTCACAAAGTCAATAATGCGCGGGCTCTTGTAGCTTGCGGCAATGTTCTTTGCAAAGAGCTGGATTTCCTTTGCAAGTTCCTTGGAGGCTTCGTAGCCCTTCTGCAAAACGACCGTTGCCTTGACCGCCTGACCGCGAGACTTGTCTTCGACGCCCGTGACAGCGACTTCCAAGACGGCGGGGTGCTTGTGCAGCACTTCTTCGACTTCGAAGGGGCTGATGCGGTAGCCAGAACTCTTGATCAAGTCATCGGTGCGGCCCACAAACCAGAAGAATCCGTCCTTGTCGCGGTAAGCCGTATCGCCGGTGTGGTACACGCCGCCTTCAAAGACTTTCTCGGTGCGTTCCGCATCGCGATAGTAACCGCCGAACATGCCAAAAGGCTTGCCTTGGTCAATCTTGATAATCAGTTCACCGACTTCTTCAGCCTCGCACGGCTTGCCTTCGGCATTGATGATTTCCATCTGGTAACCCGGAGAGGGCTTGCCGATAGAACCCGGATGCGGTTCACTAAAGCCAAAGTTACCCGTGGTAAGCGTAAGCTCGGTCTGTCCGTAGCCTTCCTGCATGCGGATGCCCGTCTGCTCGAAGAACCTGTTGTAAATGTCCAAGTTCAATGCTTCGCCAGCGGTCGTGCAGTATTGCAAGCTCGATAGGTCGTACTTGCTGAGGCCATGCTGCAAAATGTAGCGGTACACTGTCGGCGGTGCGCAGAATGTCGTCACCTTGTATTCCGCCATCTTCTCGAGGAGCTTGCCCGGGATGAACGTGGTCATGTCGTAAGTGAATACGGCGCTTCCAGCAATCCACTGCCCGTAAATTTTGCCCCAGAGAGCCTTGGCCCAGCCTGTTTCGGCAACGGTCAAATGGCGACCTCCGTCCACAACGTGTTGCCAGTACTTGGCGGTTACAATGTGTCCGAGCGGGTAGGTGTACGTGTGTGCGACCATCTTCGGATTTGAGCTCGTGCCACTCGTGAAATAGACGATCATGATGTCGTCGTTATGCGTAGCTGCATCGCCAACGGGGCGTTCAAACGTCGATGGGAAAAGTTCATAGTCGTCGTAGAAGCTAATCCAGTTTTGGCGAGCGGTCTGACCAACGGTCACGAGCTTTTCGACCGATTCGCACTTGGACTTTGCCTTGTCCACTTCCTTTTGCAAGGCGGGATCGTCATACGTTACGACCATCTTGATTTCGGCGGCGTTGAATCGGTATTCCAAATCCTCGGCGGCGAGCATGTTCGTTGCCGGGATGGCAATTGCGCCAATGCGGTGGAGCGCCAACAAGAAGAACCAGAATTCGTAGCGACGGCGCAAGATGAGCATCACGCGGTCGCCCTTCTGGATACCTTGTTCTACAAGGAAATTCGCCGTGCGCTGGGAGGCAAGCGACAAGTCCTTGAACGTGTAAATGTGGCTTTCGTCGTTATCGTCACACCACACGAGGGCTTCACGTTTCGGCTCCGTCTTGGCATATTCGTCAACAACGTCATAAGCGAAGTTAAAATCGTTCGGAATCGTTATCTTGAAATTTTTATACAAGTCTTCATAAGACTTGTAATCAATTTTAGATAGAAACTTATTTAAAATCATCTGTGCGAAGTCCTGAAATTACAAGTCCTTGTACATGATTTTTTCGCGCAAGGTCGAAATGTAGCGCACCATGTTCAAAATGCGTTTCTCGCCAATCGTTCTGAAGTCTTTATCGTGGAACACCAGGCGGTGGACTCCACCCGGCAAGAGCATACGAAGGCAGGCGTAAGTCTGCGCGATACCGAGAATCGGGGTGGGCAAAATCGAGAAGCTAAGCGTTGCGGAATTCGTCTTCTTGATGTTGCCTTTGACCTTTTGGTAAATGCCGTGGAAATCTTCGTAGTAGTCGAAAATTTCGAGAGCCTGTTCCTTGAGGTACTTGTTGCCAAACCAAATCGGCGGGATAAAGCCGGAGGGCTTGCCGTTGCCGTGAGCCTTCCACAGCGCGAGGCTGCGCTTGAGAAGAGCCTGCGTGAAGCGTTCGTCAATACCTGCAAATTCGGCTTCGTTGTTCGAAACGAGGAGCGCGAGCTTGCCTGCAATGCTACGGTTCAGCGAAAGGTCTGCGCGGTGGCGTGCACCGTGGAGCATAATTTCGTAGCCTTCCTTGACAAACTTGTCGAGTTCTTCGCGGAACTGTTCGGCTTCGGATTCCGGGGCTGCACCAAAAGCGGGGATGACTGCAATGCTGATGGGGGAGCCTGCCGCTTCTGCAAGCTTTCTAATCTGGACGGATGCCTTCTTGAAGTTGTTCACGCTAAAGCTGTGGTAGCAAAGGATGAACTTCTTCTTCTTTTGGAAGGTCGCTTCGGCCGCTTGGATGTCGGCGATATCTTTATTCTGTTCCATAAGCTACTCTTGTTCTTTAGATTTTGTGGAAACTTCTTCTTCCAACTTCTGCGAAATGAAGAGGTGGTAGAAAAAGAACAATACTGCGCTGCAGATAGTTGCTTTAACCCAGGATTTAAAAAGCCAATCAGACATAGCGGCTCCTTTGTTAATCTTTAAACTTTTTGATGACGACGATACCGTTGTGACCGCCAAAGCCAAGCGAGGCAGACACTGCAACATCGATGTTCCCTTCAACGCCCTTGTGCGGAACGTAGTCGAGATCGCATTCTGCGTCCGGGTTGTCGAGGTTGATGGTGGCGGGGTAGAACGAATCGCGGATGGCAAGCGTGCTAATCATCGCTTCGATAACGCCTGCTGCACCGACGCAGTGGCCGGTCATGCTCTTGGTGCTAGAGACTTTGATCTTGTAGGCGTGTTCGCCGAGAGCAATTTTCAGCATCTGCGTTTCGGTGAGGTCGTTCAGGTGCGTCGAGGTGCCATGGGCGTTGTAGTAGTCCACATCCGTCGGGGCGATGCCCGCATCCTTCATAGCCTTGATCATTGCCTTGGCGCAAGTTTCTCCACCCGGGCGCGGGCTTGTAATGTGGTAAGCATCGGCAGAAGAACCGTAACCGGCGACTTCGGCGTAAATCTTTGCACCGCGGGCCTTGGCGTGTTCGAGTTCTTCGAGCACGAGGATGGCTCCGGCTTCACCCATGACAAAACCGCTGCGGTCCTTGTCGAACGGGCGGGAAGCCTTTTCCGGGGCGTCGTTGAACTTGTCGGTGAGGGCGTGCATGCCCGCAAAGCTCTTGATGGAGTAGTCCGTGATGGCGCTTTCGGAACCGCCGGCGAGGCAGACGTCAAGCCTGCCCGAGCGGACGGCGTCAAGGGCAACGCCGATGGCGTCCGTGCCGGAGGCACAGGCGGTGCAGACTGTCCAGGCAGAGCCTGTGATGCCAAGAGCGATGGATACGTTGGCGCATGCTTCGTTTGCAATCAGTTCGGGCATAGCGAGTGGCGAGACGCGGCGGCGGCCACCTTCGAGGTACTTGCAGTAAGTTTCTTCAACAACGTCCATGCCGGCAAGGCCGTTACCAGCGACAATACCAGTCGTGTCGGCGGCGATTTCTTCCTTCGTTAAGCTTGCGTCCTTGACCGCTTCGTTAGCGGCGGCGACGAGAAACTGCGTGAAGCGGGCCATGCGGCGGGCTTCCTTCGGGTCGATGCCATGTTCTTCGGGCTTAAAATCTTTGACTTCTGCCGCAATTTTCACCGGGCAGTTCGTAGCATCGAACAAAGTGATCGGGCCGATGCCACACTTGCCTGCCTTGATGGCGTTCCAAAGCTCGGGGGCGGACTTGCCTACGGGGGTCACCGCACCCATACCAGTAATAACAACTCTTCTTCTATTCATCATATAGAACTAAGATAGTATTTTTGGAATCGTAAAGGTAACTATATACTAGTGTAATGGGGTGTATTGGTGTTTTTTACCAAAAATAGGTCATTTTGTAATTTTTTTGGAATTTTCTAAAAAATACTGTTCTTTTGTTTTCTTTTTTTTTATTTTAAGAACAAACTTATACACCATACAAAGGAAACTAATATGAACAAAATTATTCTTGGAGCCGTGATTGCCGCTGCCGCTCTTTTCGCTGCTTGCGAAATGACGTCGTCTTCGGATTCCACTACTTCTAATCTCGCGTCTTGCGATATCAAGGGCAATTTGCTTGGCCTTGAAATCCATTCTTGCGTAGAATCTGAGAATACTGCTTATATAAATAGCCAGTGTGCCGATGCAAATGAAGAAGCGACTCAAGCTGGTGAAGGTACTGCTGTCATTGGCACAAAGTGCCCTGCAGGTGCTAAGAAAACTTGCGAAGTCACTCAGAAAGGTGTAACCGCTACGGTCTATATGTATGATAATCTTACGGCCATGGGTGACTGCGATGGCATTGAATTGGATTAATGCCAAATCATAAATAGAATATCAATTTGCTCGGCTTTCAAGCCGGGCATTTTCTATATTTGCAGGTGAAAAAAATATTTTGAATGAGGTCTATGGCATGATCGTCTCTTGGATGACAACTAATAAATGTAACTTGACGTGCAAACACTGCTACCAGGACGCAGGCGAAAACAAGTCGGCAGAACTCACGACATCAGAAGCGCTCAAGCTCATCGACGAGATTGCGAAAGCCGGATTCAAGATCATGATTTTTAGCGGTGGCGAGCCGATGACGCGCCCGGATATCGTGGAACTTGTGGCTCATGCCCGCGAACGTGGGCTCCGCCCGGTGTTTGGCACGAACGGAACGCTCATTACGCACGATTTGGCATTCAAGCTCAAGGAAGCAGGTGCTATGGCCATGGGTATCAGCGTTGATAGCATTGACCCCAAGCGCCATAACGATTTCCGCGGCCTTCCGAATGCCTTTGAACTCACGTTGATGGGTATCGAAAATTGCAAGGCTGCAGGCCTCCCGTTCCAGATTCACACGACTATCATGGACTGGAACCAGAACGAAATCTTCGACATCATGGACTGGGTCAAGGAAATCGGTGCCGTGAACCACCAGATTTTCTTCCTCATTCCGGTGGGTCGAGGCAAGGAAATCGAAGGTCATGCGCTCCGCGTTGCCGAATATGAAGGTCTCCTCCGCAAAATTATGGAAAAGAGCCGCACGCTCGGAATCCCGGTGAAGCCCACATGCGCTCCGCAGTTCCTCCGTATCGCAGACCAGCTCGATATCAAGACTCGTTATAGCCGTGGTTGCCTTGCTGGCCTCGACTACTGCATCGTAAGCCCGATCGGCAAGGTTCGCCCCTGCGCTTACATGATGGAAGAAGCGGGCGATGTTCACGATACGCCGTTTGACGAAATCTGGGCGAATGCCGAAATCTTCAAGCAGTTGCGTACAAAGGCTTACAAGGGCGCCTGTTCCAAGTGCAAGTTCAATGACCGCTGTGGCGGCTGCCGTGCCCGTGCAGCTTACTACCATGATGGCGACTACATGCAAGAAGATAGCTACTGCGCCTACGGAAGAGGAATAAAGTAGACTGAGTCATCCTGGAGACATATATGTCCGTGTTTATCATTATGGTAGTCTTAGGTGTTGTCATAAATATATGGCTTGGCCTAAAGACTTATAGTGAAAGAGAAAATGTTCAATGGAAAATATGTTTGTGGATGATTCCTGTCGTCTTGGTTATTGTGTTTGCCGATTACTTTTTGGTGGGCGAAACCAATGATTTTAGTGCTTCAAATTTATTTTGTTGGTTAGGCTTATCGTTGTTATGTTGGTTGATTCTAAGTTTTGTTATTGTTTTCTGGTGCTCACAATATCGCAGAACAAATACTCAGAAAGAAATAGACGAAAATATCGATGACGTTTTTGATATGGCGATGCGTGTTGGCAAGGAAAATCGGGAAGGAAAGAATGTTTCGATGGAATTGGCCGAATACGAACAAAAAGTGAACGATTTAGAAGAAAATGACTATATGAAACATCATAAATTTGGTGAGTAATAAAACATGAACAACGTAACCGATAACGCCACTAATCCCTCGTCTGATGATGTTCGTTTCATGCGTATGGCGCTTCGCCAGGCGCAGATTGCTTTTGACATGAAGGAAATCCCCATCGGTTGCGTGATTGTGAAAGACGGAGTCGTGATAGGGAAGGGCTACAATCAGGTCGAACAGCTCAAGGACGCGACGGCTCATGCCGAAATTATCGCTATTGGCACGGCTGCAAGCACGCTTGACAATTGGCGCTTGGACGGCTGCACGCTTTATGTGACGCTTGAACCATGCCCTATGTGCGCAGGAGCCATTCTCAATAGCCGTGTTTCCCGCATTGTTTACGGTTCTCCGGATTCACGTTTTGGCGGTTGCGGTACCACCATCGACGTCATTACCGGCAACGCCCTCAAGCGCGCCGTTGAAGTCACGGGTGGCATTCTCGCAGACGAATGCCTCGGCCTTTTGAAAGGCTTTTTCCAGCAGATGCGCCTCGAAAAAGGCGATACTGGCGCAAAACCACCTACTCCGTAATATTTTTTACTTAAATTTAAGGCATGAATTTTACCAAGTTTAGCGCTATTTCTGCGCTCTCTATTGCTCTTTTTTGCCTTTGTTCCTGCGAACGGAACGAAATTCATCTTGCTTTTAATACGCAGACCGTCTCTCCGCAGTCGTTTGTGCTTGAATCGACTTTGAATGCGAGCTTGCCTGGCGATTCTGCCAACGAGCCTGAATCCATGCGCACGCACGTGAGCATCCGTAGCACCATGAGCCTCCTCATGTCGTATGACGATGGTTCCGGCCGCTTCGAAATGAAAATCGATTCCGTCGATTACACGAGTGACAAGCGCTCCGTCGATGAATTCCGCAATATCGAAAAGTATTTATCCATTCAGAATTTCCAGTTCAAGCTTGACCACGATGGCGTCATCACCGATCCGAACATCGAAAACGCTCTTGATATGCCTTCCGAAGATGAACTGAACCTGATTCCGCTCTTCCTCAAGGCTCAGCCGCTTCTTCCCGAAAAACCGGTCAAGCTCGGCGAAACGTGGGAACGCCAGATGCCGATCTTTGGCAAGGGCAACAGCACGACGACCGTCTATAAGACCTTTACGCTCATGGATGTTTACCTGCAGGACGGTGTCCGCATGGCCAAAATCCACATGGGTATGAAATACCTTGAACTCCCGGACACGACTTCGAATTTACAGCTGAAGAGCAATGACTACGTGATTGGCGATGGTGACGTCCTTTTCGATGTCACGCATGGTACGCTTTCTTCTGCCGAAATGAACATTGTGGCTAAGCTCGACGTATTTGACCTCGTTGCAGGTGATACTCTCCCGAGCATGAATGTCAACCAGAAAATCACCTTGAGGAACATTCAATAATTATGAAAAATCTCATCTGTTCCTCTGTCATTGCGATTGCGACGATTGCTAGTGTGGCTGTCGCTTCGGGTATGCCTTTCCCGTCTGCGGAAAATGGTAAGGTGCTTTTACAGGCAAAAGATAGCCCTTACGTGCTCGAACAGGGCGTGGTTGTTGGTGCTGCTGATACGCTCGTCATTGAACCGGGCGTGACCGTCTTGATGGGCGAGTTTGCAAAGCTCATGATCCAGGGCTCGGTCAAAATTGCGGGTACGAACGATAAGCCTGTTATTTTTAGCGGTGCCGATTCTGTGGCAAACTGGAATGGTTTCCATATCATGTCCAGCGCGGGTCCTTTTGAAATCAAGAACTTGACCGTCGAGAATGCGTTCCGCAATACGATTTTCCGTTCTAGCGGTACACTCGAAAATGTCAATTTCTTCAATAACTATTACGGCCTTTGGGTCGATGAAAGCCCCAATGTGACGCTTTCCCATTGCACGTTTGCTCATAACCGTTATGCCTTGTCTGTGAGGGCCGGTCGTGTCATTTCGAATGGGACGAGTGTCTCCGAAAACGTCTATGGTCTTTATCTTGAGACGGATGGCAAGCTCGATGGCGATACGGACTTGATTCGCAACAACCAGGAATCTGATATCCGCAGTGAAGCCGCCGATTTGAAGACGAGTAAAAAGCGCGTCCGCCGCAACGTGTGGCACAACATCGAAGCGCGTTTCTAAGAGGTAGTCGTGGAAGAAGCTTTCCGTAGAGCCATACGTAAGATGACAGGGGCAAGCGTACGCTTGGCCGTGCGTCCGAATCGCTCGGCTATTGTCGCGACGCTTTCTCAGTCCATGATGGTCACGTGGTCGATTGCGCTCTTTGAACATCTTGATGCCATGCTCAACAATCCGGAAGCAAACGTCGGCAGTTCCGAGCTCATCTCGTACAGCGAGTCTGCCTGGAAACTTTGCGAATCGGGCTTCCCGCAAATCTTCAAGGATTGCGAAAAACTTTATAGCGAGTTCCGTGCGAAGTGGATCCAGCGCTTCTCGACAGATGAAGTCTTGCGACTCTTGCTTGAAGGCGGAGACTTTTTGGTCCATGATGAAGAAAAGGGCTGGGCACTCACGGTCAAGAACAACAAGCAGGACATCAACAACTTTTATTCGGCAACAATCCACTTGCTCGTAAGCGATGCCGAACCGTTGTTTGTGCGTATGCATGGCCGCGTGATGCAGTTGCAAGAAAAACTCTGCAAGTACTGGCTTTCAGAAAGTGCGGTGGACCCGGTGTCGAAGCTTTTGCCGTGCCTCGAAGCCTCTCTTCGCGAAAAAGAAAACGCGATGGTGGTCTCGCTCCGTTCGTCCTTGAACTCGCTTGCGAAAAAGCGTTTTGCGGCGGCATTTGCCTCTAAAGGACCGGTCCGTTACTATTCGTCCGCGATGTCCTGTGCCCGCAATGTGGGCCGCTACTGGAACCCGCATTACGCATACGAAAACTGCTTCCTTGCGTTTACGGATGATTTTTGTGATTACGCCCAGGGGCTTACGACTCAGGTTATCGAATGGTACCAGAGCAAATGGTCCCTTTTCCTTCGCGGGTTCTCTCGCGGTCAGTTGAACTTGTTTGAAACAGTCGCTCCTTATCAAGCGCAGAATGTGTAGGTAAAAAATGAAAAATGCATTCAATACGATTCTTATTTTGACGGTGGTGGGTTTTGTAGCCCTTATCGCAGGCGCTCTTTACTTTGGCGCCCCGGCATTTGGCTGGATCATCATGATCGCCATCATGGCTGTTTACTTGGTGGAGCAATTTTCTGCCATCCGCAAGATGAAGCAGATTATCGCCGAAGACGAAGTTATCGATTCTTGCGAAAAAGGGAACGCTTATCCGGAGCCGGGAACGGGCGTTGTCGCGAAGAGAATTGAACTTGCAAAGCGTCTGTTGCAAAAGAACATCCGCCTCGATTCTCCGATTGCCTTTGATGTACTTTCGTCGGGGTCTTCGATTCCGCTCAACCGCAGCGTGGGTTCGACGGTCATCCTCCTTGGCCTTATGGGTACGTTCTTCGGCCTTATGCAGTCTGTGGCAACCGCCGGTGGTGCGATTGACAATTCCACGACGCAGGGCACGCTCGATACGATCCAGGTGCTTTTCCAGAATATGAAGGGCATTTTCGGTACTAGCCTTTGTGGTTTGTTTGCCGCCTTGATTTTGAGTGCAAGCCGCACGGTGCTCAGCTCCAAGCGCGATGAATTCATGGCGCACCTCGACACCTTTACGCTCGACATGCAAAAAGATGAAAGTGCAGAAGGCGTGATTGAAGAAGACAAGAACGAACTCGAACGCCTCTTTGAATCTGTTGAAAAGAATTTGTCCGTGATTGCATCTTCCGTGAAGGAAGGCTTGGCTGGCGTTGTTTCAATGGTGGGCGAGGAACTCTCTGCCATGACTTCGAAGCTGAACCAAGATGTCGTTGATTCTGTCCAGAAGGTTTCTACTGAAATGACTTCGTCGATTAAGACGGTCAATGATTCTCTCGCTGGTGCCGTGGCGAATATGAACGAATCAACGCAGAAGTTTGGCGAACTCGTTGGCGCTTCTGTGACGAACGCCTTTAGCCCGATTAACGAAAATATCGGTGCGCTCTCTAAGTCCGTTGAGGCAATCCCGTCGAAGCTCGACGATAAGCTTAATGGCATTTCTGCTGCCTTGAACGCAAGCCTCGATGGTCTTTCTTCAGGCGTTAAGTCTTCGCTTGATGGAGTTTCTGGCAATGTGGAAACCGCACTTTCTAAGGTCGCCTCTGAAGTTAAAGCAGGCCTTGATGGCGTTGCATCCGATGTTAAGGCCGGTCTTCAGGATGTGGCGAAGGGCACGATGGATGTGGCATACCTTACTAAGGATGCTATGGACGAAGCTTCTAAGAGCATCGGTGATTCCGTTGCTGAACAGGTCAAGCAGTCTAGCGAACAGTGGGCTGATTTTATGCAGCGCCTCGAAGACAAGACGACCGCCAACGTGGATTCCCAGCGCGAAGGTCTAGAAACGCTCAAGAACGTGGCTCTCCAGGTTGCCGAAAAGGCTCAGGCGGGTTCTGCAGAACTTTCGCAGAACGTCTCCGAAAAGCTCGGCGCCCTTTCTTCCGACATTCTCGGCGCTTTCCAGAAGCTTTCCGAAACGTCGAGCGTGCTTCTCGAAGCTCAAAAGGCTCTTACCGAAAGCATCGACAATCGCGTGGTCAAGGAAAAAGAAGCTACGGACGCTCTTGGCGGAAACATCGTGGAAACCGCAGAACTTATGCGCGTGAATCAGTCCGAACTCAGCGCCAATCTCGAAATGCTGCGTAGCGGCCTCGAAACGATTCTCGAAAAGCTCTCCGGCGATACCGCAGAACATGAAGAAGAAGACAACTTCGTTGAACATCTCAACCAGTCTCTCGAAGCCTTCCATGAACGCGCAAGCGAAGTGCTCATGGAAAATGCGGTCAAGACTCAGGAAATCTTGCTCGAAGTTCTCGAACAGACACAGCGTTCTGCAATCCCCGCTCAACCTAAAGCTGAAGGTTAATCATCATGCGTCGCAATAGAGACGAAAATAGCAATCCATGGATGGCGTACACGGACTTGGGCGTGGCCCTCGTTTCGCTCTTTATCCTTGCGTTTGTGGCGATGGCGACCCTCAAGGAACAAAAAGCGGAAGACTTGACGCGTACTGAAGAAGAAGTGCTTAGCTGTCAGGAACAGATGCGTAAGATTGCGGCAGAACGCAATGCGCTTTTGTCCAAGAGCTTGCAGACTTCCATCGAAGCTGGCCTTATTGCACTAGAAGATGGCAAAATCCAGATTCAGGCGAGTTTCCTTTTCCCGATTAACGGAGCAAACCTCACTAAGGAAGGCGAGGGCGTGATTCGCGGTATCAGCAAGGGACTTTTAGAAGCTCTGGATACTACAGACGTGATCATGGTGAGTGGCTTTACGGACGACATTCCATTTAGCGGCTCGACATCTTATACGAACTGGAACCTTTCTACGGAACGTGCCGTGAACGTGGTCAAGATGCTCGTGAAAATGGGCTTCCCGCCCGATAGGCTCTTTGCCGCAGGCTTTGGCGAACACCGCCCGAAGTACCCGAACGATAGCGAAGAACATCGCCGTTTGAACCGTCGTGTGGAAATCGGTGTGACTCCGCTCCAGTCCAACAAAACAGCTGAGGTGACGCCCTAATGGAAGAGCTCACCGAAAAGCTATCCGTAATCAAGGAAAGTATCGATGCCATTCGCAAGACTGGCAAACTTTCGCATTGGCGGATGGTTTATGCGGATACGCTTTACACGCGTGCCCAGGAATATGTGGCGGTGGACCGTTACCCCGAGGCTAAACTTGTGGCGCAAAAGCTAGACCGCTGGATTCAAGCTCACAAGCCAGCTCTCGAGACGAACAAGGGCGATGCACGCCCGCCGATGATTTTCTGGAATGCAGACTTGCTGAACAACATTGTGAAGCGCATCCGTTCAACGCTCGATGCAAAGAAAATGCTCGTGCCGTCTACGGAACGCGATTCTATCAATCGCCGTTTGAACATTGTCGATAGCTGGATCCAAAAAGGCGAATTCCTTGTCGCACACGATGAACTTTTGGCGCTCCGCAGTGCCTTGATTGCTCGACTCCGCCGCAGTTACCGCGCCCGCATTGTCGCGTCGTCTGCGTACAGTGGTGGATACGTTCAGCCGGCAGGTTCAACTGTAGGCCTCTACAACTCGCTCCATACGCTCGAAGAAACTTTCCACATCGTGGGTGAACATGACCCGATTTGGATCGAAGACTTCCTCGAAATTTACAATGATTTGTTTAGAATCGTGGATCGATTAGTCCCGCAAGACAAAAAGTAAAGTCTGTATAAAAAAATGCCGCGCACTTGAGTTGCGCGGCATTTTCACTTTGCAATGTCATGCCCGCCATTGTGCGGGCATCTCCATCTCTGTCCAGTTATTTCTTGAGCTTCTTGAGAAGAGCTGTAGCCTTCGTGAACTGCTGCTTCACGGACTTCGGACCCGTACCGCCTTCGATATTGCGCTTGCTAACGCTATATTCGAACGTAAGCGTCTTCTTCATCTTGGCGACGTCCGGGACGCCTGCGGCGGCCCAAGCCTCGTCAGAAAGTTCTGTGAACTGCTTGCCTGCACGTGCGGCATCGCCGACGAGGCTTCCCACGACGTGGTGGGCGTCGCGGAACGGAACGCCTGCTTCCACGAGCAAGTCTGCAAGGTCAGTAGCGAGGAGCGCCGGGAGCATCTTGGAATGCATTGTCTCAAAGTTGAAACGAGCCGTTTCCAAAGCTTCCTTCATCACGCGGAGAATCACCTTCACGTTGTGGACGCTGTCAAAGACCGGTTCCTTGTCTTCTTGCAAGTCGCGGCTGTAGCTAAGCGGAGCGCCCTTCACGAGCGTGTAGAGCGCGGTGAAGTTCCCAAGCATGCGGCCAGACTTTCCGCGGATGAGTTCCATGGAGTCCGGATTCTTCTTCTGCGGCATCATCGAAGAACCGCTTGAGAATGCATCGTGCAAGGTGAGGTAGCCAAATTCGCTAGAGCTCCAGTTCACAAAGTCTTCGGCATAACGGCTCATCGTGTTCGCGATGATGGCGAGGTCGGCGTTGAATTCGAGCATCATGTCGCGATGGCTCACGGCATCAATGCTGTTCGGGCTCACGTCCTTGAAACCGAGTGCTTCAGCAACGAGTGCGCGGTGGTACGGGAATGCAGAACCTGCCATAGCGCCACTGCCAAGTGGGAGCTGGCTATGCAATTCCAAGAAGTTGTCGAGACGCTTCACGTCACGGCTCACGGCAAAGAACATGCTCATGAGGTAATGGCTAAAGTAAATCGGCTGTGCCTGCTGCAAGTGCGTATAGCCCGGCATCATCTTGCCAAAGTACTTCTTGGAAAGGTCCAAAACCGTTTCCATAAGTTCAATTTCGAGCTGGCGGATTTCTGCAGCGCGGTGACGCATGTAAAGCTTGAAGTCCGTGCAGACCTGGTCATTGCGGCTACGGCCCGTGTGAATCTTCTTGCCGAGTGCGCCGATGCGTTCGGTGAGCACGCGTTCCACAGCCATGTGGATGTCTTCGTCGCTATCGCACCAGAGGTTTTTGCCGGCGTGGTAGTCGTCGAGAATGCTCTTGAGGCCGTCGCAAATCTTCTTGTAGTCTGCTTTAGAAAGAACGCCCGATTCCACGAGACCCTTGCCATGTCCGATGCTTCCTTCGATATCTTCTTCGATGAGTTCTGCATCAAACTGCAAGCTGAAACTTAAATCGACCATGCTCTGAGCCATGCCACTAGCAAAGCGGCCCGTCCACATGTTAGTCTGGGTATCTTTCTTCTTAGCCATTGTAAACCTCAAATAAAAAAGCCGTGAAATCGGCTGGATTTTCACGGCAAAAGATAAAAAATTTTTTTAGTTCCAAGGGCTTTGTTCCCATTGGCTTTGACCTTGATATTCGTATTGGTTTTTAGCTTGTTTAGGCGAAACCTTCACGCCTTTTGACTCTTCAAGATAGTCTATCATGCAAGTCTTTAGGTTTACTGTTCGCCTGCCGTTTGCGCTATTGGCAAAGCAGAGCGTTTCGACTTCTTGATTGCGGGTGAACTTGGTTCGGGCAACTTCGTATCCGTCGATATAGAATTCAAAGAACCCGTGTTTCATACCACTGCTGCAGCGGCCTGTAGCGGTAACAGACTGGTTGTATTCATCGACAAAGTACCAACTTGCGTGTTCCATGTGCAATCCGGTGCAGTCAAAGGGTTTGTTCTGGTCTGCTGAAGTCTGGTACTTTTGGTACGATGAGCAGGAGCAAAGCAGAAATGCCATTGTGCAGAATGCGAAAAGCTTAGTCAATTCAAACCTCATAAAAAAAGCCGAGAAAAATCTCGGCTAAAGATAAATATTTTTTGAGAGCTAATCCCAGACGCTTTTTCTGACGGCTGTGGGTTCAGCTTCAGAATTAGAATCTTCGTAAGTCGATTCCACTTCTGTGGGTTCCTGAACGCTTTCAACGGGCTTAACAGTCTTTTCTACTTTCTTGGAAGATGTGTAGGGGCGGTCCCAAACGCTACCTCCATTGCTAAAGCCAGAATTACTATTGCCGGTTCTTAACACGTACGAGTCAATGGGAATCTCAATTTCATCGGGGTACGCTTTGTAAAGCCAAAACGACAAGCAATAAGTGACTGGCATAAACAAAATGCTCATGAAAGTCACTTCACGATGAATGTTGACGCTTCCGACTCTTTGACCGTCCATATAAGCCTCTAGTTGGCCGCCCGCTCTTGTTCCGCGTGTCTGGACGGTGCAGTCTTCGTCGCTACCCAGCCTGCAAATCGGATTACCGTTGAGGTAAATGTCGTACGGTTTAGATCCGTATTGGCTTGCGACAATCGAAGAGCGCCCGGCAAAGCACCCGGTCAGATTCACTGACACGGCTGCAAGCAACAATATGGAAAGAATCTTGGTCTTCATATTAGAATCCGACAGCGAGACCCAGACCGAACTTGAAGCCGTTCATGTAGTGCTTCGATTCAATAAGATTCGTGACGTTGCCCTTCGTATCGAACTGTTCTCTGTAGAACGGAGTTTCGAAGAAGTCGATGAAGTAGTTCACCTGAGCGAGGAACATCACGCGGCTAGCACGGTTGAACAAGACACCGCCACCGATCTGCATGGAAATACCATTGGACTGGTGTTCGTCGTCATAGTGATCGGTATCAACGTATGTGTAGCGCATACTGTAGGAGAGGCCGCCACCGGCATACGGGGTGATGTTCGTGGTTGTGAACGGATAGTATGCGGAAAGGCTCAAATCGATAAGAATCGGTCTGTCATGGTCTTCGCCCAGGTTGCTCATCGTCCAGTCAAAGCCGAAGAGGAGGTCCCTAGCATCGTACAAGACGAAGAGGCCAAGGCCTGCGTCCATCTTTGCTTCTGTCGGGTTGAGCGGGAGAGCACCCACAATTCTTGCACCCCAGTAAGAGGTCACGCCTTTCTTTCTCGGGTTTTTGGTTTCCTGTTCGGTGACGGTATAGATGTCGTCATCGTTGGTAGCCTTGTTCTTTGTGCCGATATTGCGTGCGACACGCTGGATAATCGGGTCAAAATCATCGGGGTTTTTTGCCTTGAGGCGGTCGCTCCAGACCGGGGCTTCGTTATTGATGTCGTAGAGCTTGAATGCTGTAATGACATTTTCGCCCAGGCGGGTGAATTCAGCCATGATGAACTTGGTGCAGTTCTTCTTGATGGCGATATTGTTTGCGGATTCACGGTCGCCGACTTTCACGGAGTCGTCTTCTGCGTAGTTAATCAGAACAAAACGACCGTTGTCATCGATATAGGCGTTCATGAGTTTTTCGGCGGCTACGCCAAAGTCTTCGTTTAAGCCGACCATGCTGAACGGTGCCATATAGACTCGTTCGGTAGCAAAAACTGATGCGGCGAGAGCAAGCGATGCTACTAAAAATTTCTTGAAACAATTCATATTGAATATCTCCTTTTAAGGATTAATCTAGCAATTATAAGGTAAAAAGAAAAGTGTTTTTTTAGTACAAAGGGATAAATGGAAAGAAAATTACGCTAAAATGCGCATTTTGGGGATAAAATCCGTTAGCCCGGCAATTCTTTTTCGAGAATTTCCTTCATTTTATGCGTGAGTTTGGTAGCACTTTTGGTCAGAGGCTCGTTTTCGTATTCTTTTACCGGAATGGGGGCGAGTATTTTCAAGTTGTATATATAACGTTCTGTCGGGTGAAATTGCAACAACTTGTCATGCTTGCGGAGGCCGATTTTTTCATTACCGCCAAAGAAAATAGGAACAACTTCTCTTTTTGCATAAAGTGCAAAACGGGCGGCCCCTTTCTTGAATTCCCATGGCTCTCCGGGCTTGCTACGGGTACCTTCGGGGAATATGATAAGGTTGTTCCCTTCGTCCATGGAGGATTTCGCTATTTCAAGTTGATCTTCAAACGGGATGTTGTTTGGTATGTACAAGTTCTTGATGATAAGCGAAATAAATTTGTTTTGGATGAGCTCGCCTTTTACAATGCAATTTGCATTAGGTATAAGCGAAAAAAGGATGACAACGTCGAATAAAGAGGGGTGGTTTGCGATGACGACTTTGGAACGGAGGTTCTTGAGGGAATCCCTGTTTTCGACGGTGAGTCGAATGGCTCCTAAATGTTCGGCTATTTTGACGAAAATTTTAAAGTATTGGTGGTTGAATTTGCGGACAAAAATCTTGAATCTTCTTTCGTTAAAACCCGTGATAATATGGATGATGGGGAAAAGAAGTATTGCGAGAATTAGGCTACAAATGCCGAAAAAGGCAAAGCAGAAAAGCTTTGCTAAAACGCGGCGTATGTAGCGGATTTTTTCCATTTATTAAGCTTTTTGCATATCGATGGCGCATAGAAACGCTATGGCCTGTTCTGCGGCGGTATCGAAGTTGTTGTGCAACATCTTGAGCTGTGCAAGTTGGTTTGCTATATCGACGTTTTTAAATGTTGGATCGGCCTTGGATTCGTCGGTCGTGAGGCGAAGTGCTATGGCGCAAACGGCGTTCGGGTAAGGGACTCCTGCAACGGGAGCGTAAGTCTCGGGGATGAGCTCGTCTGCGAAAATGAATGTACGCGTGTCTGCGCTTTCACTTTCGAGGGCGGCAATGCAATCCGTGAGGCCTGTGGTAAAGGCGTCCTTCCCAGAGAATACTGCGGAATAGCCTGCGGTGTTCGTTTCGAGAATCGACGCGTTTGCAATGGAGGCGTTAAAAACGGAAAGACTAAAATGCGCGGGCGAGACCATGCCTGTGTCGAGAAGCGTCTGCGAAATTTTCAGTTGCTGGCTGATTTCTCCGAACTGCGATGCAAATGTCACCTTGCAGGGCGTGAGCTTGTTGCCTTCGTTGTCGCGAGAAACTTGATCGCTTACGAGAACTACCATGCGCGAAATGTAGCTCAGACGGCGGCGCGTCAGCATGGGAACGAACGATACGTCCGGCTTGGGGCGCGCTTCTGTCGGCACAAAGCTTGCTAATCTTTCGATGAAAACTTTTTGCATAATTTACGCCGGGCTTATTTTTTGTGGAAGCGGAGGAGGGAATAGGCGTTCGGGCCTACGCCGTGGTGCGCTTCCTTGAGCTCGAAACCTGCAATTTCGATGGCCTTTTTGAGTTCTTCATAGCGGTACATTTTGCTGTTGCCGTTTGCGATGCAGGTAAAGTAAAGCGACGTGGCCTGGAGCGAGTATGCGGCGGCTTCAAACCGCTGCTTGTCCCAAAGCGGTTCGAGAACGTATACGTCTGTTTCTGGAGTAGCGGCCTTGTGGATCTTTGTCAAGATTTTTGTGATTTGCTTGAGCGAGAAGCAGTCCAGAAATTGGCTCATCCAGACGGCGTTTGCACCTTGCGGAAATTCGGTCGTGTCGTCGAGAACATTGCAGGCGATAGTGTCAATACGGTCTTTAAAGCCTGCTTGTGCGGCATTCTTTTCGGCGACAGCGGTTTGCCCCGGAAGGTCGATGATGGAAACTTGTACGTCTGCGTTGTATTTGCAGCAGGCAATGGCCCATTTTGCAGTGTTTCCGCCAATGTCAAAAAGTCTTGGCTGCTTCAGTTCTGCAAGCTTTTCGAATACGATTGGGAGTGCTTCGGGGAATGCCAAGTCAGAATAGAAATGGTCAAATCCGAACCAGCTCTTTTTCTGCTGATCGGTAAGCTGGGAGAGGCCTTCGTAGACGGTTTTCCACGGACCGAGGTGGGGGAGTCCTGAGGGCTTCCCTTCGCGGATGGACTGCTCGAGATTTTCGGCACCGCGGTAGCAGATGTCCTGCGAAAAGTCCATGTTCACTTGCGTCATTTCGTCGTTTAAGAGGAAAAATCCAATTTTTCCGAGCGTGAGGCGCAGGTCATCTTCGCTGGAATCCTTGTGGAGCTTGATGGCTCCCATGCCAAGTCCCATTTCTACAAGAACGCCTACTCCGTAAAGCGAAATGTCTAGCTTCTGAGCAATTTCCGAAATGGTAATGCCTTTTTTGCGCGATTTGCTGATTTCTTCTAAAATGCCCATGTCTCTGAGGGCGCGGGCCGCTTGGAAACTGAGGGGGGCAAATGCAATTTTTTGAGCTTCAAACTTGGCGTTTACAGCGTCGATGGAATCGTTTTTATAAAAATCGAACATGGTGTCTCTAAAAATAATGTTCCCTTAATATAAAATTATTTTTCTATATTGCCTATCCAAGAAAATGTAAACCTTGATTGAGGTCGCTAAAATATATGTCCGATTTGAATACCCGTATTAAAGAAGTCATGATTGAGTCTTTGGAACTGGAAGATATTACCCCAGCCGATATTGTGGATTCTGCACCGATTTTTGGTAAGAACGCTGCTGGCGAAGGGCTTGGTCTGGATTCGATTGACGCTTTGGAATTGGGCATTGCAATTAAGGAAAATTTTGGTGTATCTTTCTCGACGGTTAAGGAAGAGACCAAACAGCATTTTGCTTCGGTGGATGCGCTTGCCGCTTACATTTCTGCAAATTCTAAGGGCTAATCCATGGACAAACAGGTCATTTTCGAAAAGATTAAGGCTGCCCTTATTGAAGATTTCGACTTGGAAGAAAATCGAATCGTTCCTGAAGCTCGCCTTTACGAAGACTTGGAATTGGATAGCATTGATGCTGTGGACTTGATCGTGAAGCTTAAGTCGTTTTTGCCGAGAAACATCGACCCGGAAGCATTCAAAAAAATGCGTACTCTTGAGAACGTGGTCGATGGTATCTATAATCTTGTTCAAAATTCGGAATCTAAGTAATGAAACAGGTTGCGGGAAAGATTTTCTTTACCGCGATTTCTGTTTTGTATCCGGTCCTTGTCTATTGCGGAATTAGGTACTGGGGACTTTCGCCACGGCGCATGAGCTTGATGCTTTTGGCGCTTGGCTTTTACCATTTCTTGAATTTTACGCGTAGCAAGTCAAAGGCGGATCGTGGGCGTACGGGGGCTCTCGTTGCGCTGATTTTGGTGTGCGCACTTGTCGCATTCTTTGCAAATAACATTTTATTTGTCAAGTTTTATCCGGTGCTTGTGAACTTGAGCTTGCTTGCGTTTTTCGGATTTACGCTATGGCGACCGCCGAGCTTTGCGTTCCGAATGGCGTGCCTGGGGAACAAGTCGTTGAATACATCGCCTTCGTTTAAGGCGGTGGAGCGTTATTGCAATAAGGTGACTTTTGCATGGTGCCTCTTTTTTGTCGTGAACGGATCGGTTTCTGCGCTTACCGTTTTCGTGGGTTCCGATAAGATTTGGTCGTTGTACAATGGACTTATTTCTTACATTTTAATTGGTTTATTTTTCATTGTGGAATATTTGGTTCGAAAAATGGTACAGAGTAAAATGCAGTCGTATGTTCCTGTCTGTGATTTGGAACGTGATTCTCGCCCGGATGGTGCGCTTGTCGCCGAAGGTAAGACTTGGGGCGATTTTGTAAGTGATGTTTCCAAGGTACGTTATTATCTGGAAGCTCGTGAAAATGTGCCGTGGATTTTGCATTGCGAAGATTCGTATTACTTTACGGTTTCTTTGCTAGCGATGCTCCAGAGCGGGCGCAAGGCGCTTGTGACTGCGAATCGCCAAGAAGCGTTTATCAAGGAAATCAAGAAGCCTGAATATGGATTCTTGACGGATGAACCGTTTGCTGGTAGTGTTGCTGGCGCGAACGAAATGCCGGCGACTTTGATCCAGGATGTGCTTGGTAATGAAAATGCGCATTGTTCGGATGGTGACAAAGCTCGCAAAATCAAGTTCGGCAAGTTCGACAAGTCCAAAGCCGAGATGGTGATGTACACGTCGGGTACGACGGGTGAACCGAAGGCTGTGTACAAGCGCTTTTTGCAATTTGAAAATGAACTTTTCGAACTTGTGAAAGTCTTTGGAAATGACTGGGTCAACCGCAAGGTTTATAGCACGGTCAATCACCACCATATTTACGGCTTGTTGTTTACGGCGCTTTTGCCGATTGCGACTGGGCTTCCGTTCCGCAGGCATCGTATTGATTTTCCGACGGAACTAGCAAATATTGCAGGGGAAGCTGCGGTAATCGCTTCGAGCCCTGCGTTCTTGAAACGTTTATCTGCAGAAACGGATAAGCCGATTGACTTTAAATGTCCTCCGATTATTTATTCGTCCGGCGGTCCGTTACCCGAAGAGGTGGCGCGCAAGGCCTGTGAACTGACGGGATTTTGGACGATGGAAATTTACGGCAGTACCGAGACGGGTGGCATTGCGTATAGGCAATCCAAGAATGGACCGGTGTGGACTCCGTTTGAAGTTTGCAAGATGAGCGTTGCCGAAAACGGTTGCCTGAACATCAAGTCGAGTTATATTCTAGAACCCGAAGGCTTTACGACAGGTGACTTGGTGGACCTTTATGACGACGGCCGATTCTTGCTCAAGGGCCGTTCGGATTCGATTGTGAAGATTGAAGAAAAACGCATCTCGCTCCCGGAAGTGGAAATGCGCTTGAAGCAGACTGGGTTGGTGCAAGATGTGCGCGTGGTGCCGATGGTGGGTAAACGCCAGTATTTGGCGGCCGCGATTGTACTGAACGAAGTTGGACGCACAAAGTTTGCGGGCTCGCCCAAACTTGCGATCAATAATTATTTCCACGATTACTTGCTCAAGTTTATCGAGAATACGGTTTCACCGAAGAAGTGGCGCTATCTTGAAGAACTTCCGCAGAATACGGAAGGCAAGATTCGCATGCGCGATATCCAGGCGCTATTTGGCCTTGCCGAAAGTCCGAACTTCAAGATTCTCAAGTTCCGCCGTGAACCGGGCGCTTTGACCGCTAAGCTTTTGTTCCCGGCGACGAGTGATTACTACGATGGTCATTTCCCGGAATTTAAACTGTTGCCTGCAGTGGTACAAGTGGATATGGTTTTGCGCTTGGCGCGGAACTTCTTGGAAGTGCCAAAGGAACTTTCCAAGATGAACCGTACGCGTTTTGCAAATCCCATTTTGCCGGATGTTCCTGTAATGGTGAAAATCACGTACGATGCGGATGCGGGTAAGGTGACGTTTGCGTACACGAGCGAAGATGGTGAAACTTCGTATTCAAATGGTTCGTTGATGATGAACACTTCAACAGGTGATGCTGGCGAGGGCGAAAATCGTGGATAATGCGGTAAAAGTTTGCGCCATAGTGCCTGTTTATCGCCACGAAAATGCATCGCGCCATGTCGTGAAATCCCTTGTCGATTTGAACATTCCTGTGATTCTCATTGACGATGGAAACGCTTCTGAAGGTCATGAAATTCTTGTGCAGATTGCAAAAGAATTTGCGAATGTCGAACTTGTGACGCATAAATGCAATCTTGGCAAAGGCGCTGCAATGCGTTCTGGTATGGATGCTGCTGTTGTGGCGGGTTTCACGCACGCTTTGCAGGTCGATGCCGACGGCCAACACGATATGAAGGCGATTCCGTTTTTTATAAACGAGACGAAGGAACATCCTGAAGACTTGATTTGCGGTTACCCGGAATACGATGAATCTGTGCCCAAGGCTCGAGAACAGGGCCGAAAGATTACGAATTTTTGGGTGGCGATTGAAACGCTTTCGCTCAAGATTCCCGATGCCATGTGCGGTTTCCGTGTGTATCCGCTTAAGACGTCTTGGCCTGTGATGAAACGTTTGCACAACAATCGTATGGGATTCGATATCGAAATTATTGTTAGGCTTGCGTGGGCAGGCGTGCCGATGCGCTTTTTCCCGGTGAAGGTGAATTACCCGAAAGATGGTGTTTCGAACTTTAGAATGTTCCATGACAACGTTGTGATTTCGATGACGCATACGATGCTTTGCTTTGGCATGTTCTTTAGGCTCCCTTTGCTTTTGTCGCGCCGCCTGTTTAAAAAGAAATAGTTATGAGCAAGCATTGGTCCGAAATTGAAGAAGTGGGCGGAAGTGTTTGGCATTTCCGTTTTATGCTTTGGGTCGTGTGCCATTTGCCGTTGTTTCTTGTTGAATTGTGTACGGCTGTAATATGCTTCTTTTTCTGGCTTGGGGCTGCACCTGTTCGTGCGCGTTCGAAAATTTATTTGGAACACTTGCGAAAATTGGGCGTACGCGTGGGTGCGTTTGGAACGTATAAGCACATCCTTTCGTTTGCGCTTTCGATGGTCGAAAAGTTACGAGGCTGGAAGGGCGCAATCAAGCTCAATCAGATTGAATCGCAGAATGACGACTTGCAGATGCTCGTTTCGCAAATGAATCAAGGGCAGGGTGCGTTTCTGCTTTGTTCGCATCTAGGCAATATGGAAATGCTTCGTTCGCTCACTGAATATGGCGAGTTCCATACTTCGAGAAAGTTTCAGGTTTTCCCGGTAGTCGATTTGTCGGGATCGAAAAAGTTCAATGCGCTTTTGCGTGAACTGAATCCGGAATTGATGGAAAATGTAATTGATGCTAATTCCATTGATGTGGATTCAGCCATTTGGATGAAAGAGAAAATTGCAGATGGAAATCTTGTGGTGATTGCGGGAGATCGTACATCTGCTCATACGCGAAATCGTGTACTCGAAACAACGTTCTTGGGTGAGACTGCGAATTTCCCGGAAGGCGCTTTTTCACTGGCGGGCATTTTGAACGCTCCCGTTTACTTTGTATTTGCGATTCGCAAACATGACTTTAATATCCGTTCGTCTTACGAAATGCACGTGGTGCGTGCCAAGACGAATTTGGACTGTTTGCGCAAGGAACGCCCTGTGCGCTTAAAAATGCTTTTGCAGGAATACACTGAGCTGTTGGAAAGGCTGTGTAAAGAACATCCTTATCAGTGGTACAATTTCTACAATTTTTGGGACAGGTTAGATAAATAGTGGAGAACAATTAAATGAAAACCGTCGTTATTGGAAACGGTAAACTCTCGATTGAAGATGTTGTTGCGATTGCGAAAAAGCAAGTCGCAGTGGAACTTGATAGTTCTGCGGAATTCCAGAGAAAGATTGATTCTGGTGCAGAATTCTTGGACGAAGCGCTTGCAGAACATGGTGGCATTTATGGCGTGACAACAGGATATGGTGATTCCTGCACGCAGGTGTTGCCGCCGGAACATTACAGCCAGCTCCCGATCAACTTGACGCGTTTTCATGGATGCGGTCTCGGCGATTATTTTGATGCGGAGACGACCCGTGCAATTATGGCGGTGCGTTTGAATACGCTTGCGCAAGGTTTCTCGGGCGTGAGCTATGCGCTTTTGAAAATCATTACGCAGTTTTTGCAGAACGATATTTTGCCGCTTATTCCGCAGGAAGGTTCCGTGGGGGCAAGTGGCGACTTGACTCCGCTTTCGTATTTGGCGGGTGCCGTGATTGGCGAACGCAATGTGATGTACAAGGGTGAACGACGTTCTTCTCTGGATGTGATGAAGGAACTGGGGATTACTCCGCATAAGTTCCGTCCGAAAGAAGCGATTGCTATCATGAACGGTACTGCGGCGATGAACGCAGTTGCTTGCATGGCTTATTCTCGTGCGGAATACCTTTCTGATCTTGCTTGTCGAATTACTGCGATGATTACGGTTGCGATGAAGGGCAATGCGTATCACTATTATGAACGCTTGTTCGAAGCAAAACCGCATCCGGGCCTTGGCTTTGCCGCAAAGAAAATTCGTGAAGCCTTGAATCTCGATGTGGCGAAGAATGTGGTTCCCGAGAAAATCCAGGACCCGTATTCTTTGCGTTGCGCTCCGCATGTGATTGGACTTTTTTATGATTCTAGCGCGTTCTTGCGCCAATTGATTGAAATTGAACTCAACAGTGCCAATGACAATCCGATTGTAGATCCGTTCACAAAGAACATTTTCCACGGTGGGCATTTCTATGGCGGGCATATTTGCCTTGCGATGGATACGCTCAAGAACATGGTTGCAAACATTGCGGACCTTTTGGACCGTCAGCTAGCGATGATTGTCGATATCAAGTTTAATCGCCATTTGCCGCCGAATCTTGCAGGGAGCAAGGGCAATTACGATATCAATCATGGCTTTAAGGCGGTGCAGATTGGTGTATCTGCTTGGACGGCAGAAGCTTTGCATTTGACGATGCCGATGAGCGTGTTCAGCCGTTCGACAGAATGCCACAACCAAGACAAGGTCAGCATGGGGACGATTGCGGCCCGCGACTGCATCCGCGTCTTGGAGCTTTCGGAACAGGTGGCAGCGGCAACGCTTCTGGCTTCGGCTCAGGCACTTCGCATACGCTTGGAACGAGGTGAAATTTCGGAAGACCGCCTTAAGAATCTTCAAGAGACTTACAATCAGGTGTTCTCGAAGTTTGCTCCGCTTGAATGTGACCGTCAGCTGGAGCAGGATTTGCGCAATACGCTGGAGCTGATTCGCCAGAAATTTTACGCTGTATAAAAGGACCTAAATTCGCATGGCAGTAAAAAAAATTAAGGAAACGATCGAATTTCAAGTTGAATTTTACGATGTCGATTCTATGCAAGTCGCATGGCATGGCAATTATGTAAAGTTCATGGAAGTCGCCCGTTGCGCACTTTTACGTAAAATTGGGTATGATTATAACGAAATGACGCGTAGCGGTTACATCTGGCCCGTCGTAGATTTGCATATTAAATATATCCGTCCGATGACTTTTATGCAGAGGATTCGTGCTGAGGTGACGCTTGAGGAATTCGAAGTCTGCATGAAACTCTCGTACAAGTTTATGGATGCCGAAACGGGTGCCTTGCTCACCAAAGCAGAAAGTACCCAGATGGCGGTTGAAGTGAAAACGAAAGATTCGCTTTGGGCTTGCCCAGCTTGCTTTGTGGACAAGGTCAGAGCGTTCTTGGCAAACGATAAGGTGGTGTAAAATGCGTATGTCCTGTCGAAATATTGGCGTTTTGCTTTTGACAGTTTTGCTTGGCATTGGTTCATCAATGGCGGATGTCTTTGAACGCCCGTTGAGTGCTAAAAACAGGCCGGAACTTGAAAAATCCTTGGCAAAAGTCATGGATTATCAGGTGGCTACGGGCGATTTTAAGCAGACCAAGTCCATTCAAAAGCTCAATCGCGAATTTGTTTCGACGGGAACGTTCCGCATTTCTAAAAAGGCGGGAATCATCTGGAAAACGCAAAAGCCCGTATTCTCTGAACTTGCTATCCATAACGCGGGCATTGTCGAACGCGATACTAATGGACAAATTCGCACATTGTTGCCAAAGGAAAATCCTATCTTTGCAGAAGTCTCGAACAATATCCAATCGCTTTTTTCTGGAAAAGTCACGGAATTGGAGAAAAACTTCAAAGTCTTTTACGAAAAAAAGTCTTGTGGTTTTAGAATCGGACTGATTCCGCGTGAGGCGATGGTCCGCATGCTCGTGGATAACGTCGTGATGGATGCCTGCAAAAACGTGGATAGGATTGTTATTACGGATGGCGAAAAAATTCCAACGACTTTGGATTTTCTGAATTATAAGGTCTCGAAAAAATGAAAAATGTTGGAGGGAAGAATTTGAACGCAAAATCGGGAATTATTCTGTGGGTGGTGATTCACGCCATCTTGATTGTTCTCGGCATTTCTGTGCCGTGGAAGATGGATTCCGACTTGTATTCGATTCTGCCGGATTCCAATGAAATCAAGAATGTGAGCGCTGCCGAAAAAACGCTTAGCTCACGTTCTATGCGTAACATAACGGTACTAGTTGGGCATGAAAATTTTGAAGTGGCTCGCAAAGTTGCCGCCTCTCTCGATAGCATTTTCAAGGGCGACTCCTCCATTGAGGAATCGCGACTTTATGTTGACGAAAAGACGCTGAATGAAACTCGCGAATTTCTATTCGAACATCGTTATACGATTCAAGGGGAAGATGTTCGTGAAGCGTTCTTTAATTTGAATCATAAATTTTTGGAACTTGCAGCATTGCAAAAAATCTATGGTTCGTTTTCTATGGCGAATTTAAATCGCCTGGATGAAGACCCGTATTTGCTTGGCGAAGCCTCCTTTGATAATTTCATGAAAAAAACGCTAACATCGTCTACGCATTTTAGCTTGCGCGATGGTGTCCTTGCGGCGCAAGATTCTGGCATGACGTACGTGATGTGGAACGCGGTGCTTTCTGAAAATGTATCATCTCTTGCAACAGATGATCATGTAATCGGCCGTTTGAATCATGTGCTCGATTCTTTAGAAAATACGAATTTGGGATTGCGTATTTCAGCTTCGGGCGTGCCGTTCCACAGTTATGAAAGCTCGAGTGAGGCTAAGCGGGAAGTGGCGTGGATCTCGGGTGTGTCTATTGTTTTGATTTTGCTGTTGTTGCTTTACGTGTTCCGTTCGGCGGTTCCGATTTTGGCAACACTTTCGACGATTGCTGTTGCCATTTTTACGGCACTTACATTTACATGGTTCGTGTTTGGCAATGTTCATGTATTTACGTTTGTCTTTGGCACGAGCGTCATAGGCGTGAGTATCGATTATGCAGTACATTTCTTTACGAATTGGAAGTCTGGGTTGCGTAATGTCCGTTCTAAGATTTTCAAGGGATTGTTGCTTGGGTTCTTGACAACAGAAGTAAGCTATGTGGCGCTTATCTTTGCCGATTTTACGTTGTTGCGCCAGATGGCTGTGTTCTCAATCGTCGGGCTTTTGAGCTCGTTCTTGACGATAACACTTTTGTTCCACGCTGTATTTGAAAAACCGAGAAATGTTAGAACGAAAAATGAAGCTATTGCTGTAAAGAATCTTCCTTTATCTGTTCCTAAAAAATTCATAAAGTGCTATTCGAATTTACCCACATGGGTTATCGTTCTTTTCTTTGTCTTTTTAGCAATTGCTTTGGTACCTGGGCTTCGTACACTCAACATCCATACGGATTTGGGTAGTCTTTATTCGATGAGTGATAAGCTTAAGGCGGGGGAGGCTATGAATAGAAAATTGAATGATATTGGTATTTCGTCAAACTATTTTATTGTAGATGGTGAGACTGAACAGGATGTTTTAGAACAGGAAGAACTGCTCACGGAACGCCTCTTGCAAGCCGAAAAGAAAAATTTGTTAAAGTCTCATTTAGCGGTATCGAGCTTTATACCATCGCAAACGACGCAGAGGAAAACTTTTGAAAATGCCCAAAAGTTGCTCAATGATGATTTGACGAAAGAATATCTGACGAGCATTGGCGTTCAGAACGATTCTTTGCTTGATGCAAGTTTAAAAGAAGCGCCGAAATATGTAGGACTCGAGGACTTGAATCAATTCCCATCTTCAATTCGTTCAATGGTTGAAATGCTTTGGGTTGGTGCTGTTGAAATTTCGCAAGGAAAAAAGTTTTATAGCGCTGTTTTCCCGCTGCATGCAACGGATGCTTTTGATGCTAAACAAATGGCCAAAAGTATGCCTCACGTTTACGTCGTGAACAAAATGCAGAATATCAATGAATCATTTACGAAAATATCCCGAGTTTCGCTGACACTTGTCGGTTTGGCCTATATTGTGATGTTCTTTATTCTTGTGTTTGTGTACAAATTTACAGGTGCTTTGAAAATTTTGCGAGCCCCTGTTTTGGCGAGCCTCTTTGCGGCTTCGGTCTTTGGTTACGCTGGAATTGAATTCAATTTCTTTGCCATTGTCGGTGTCATTTTAACGCTCGGCATAGGTATTGACTACGCTCTGTTCTTTAGGGAAGGTGGTCGACAAAAATCGGTTACCGCTCTTGCGGTGATGCTTTCTGCGGCAACAACGCTCATCTCGTTCGGGGGTCTTGTGTACAGTGGCTTTACTCCGGTTTGGACGTTTGGCTTAGCTGTATTGCTTGGCATTTCTTGCTGTTTCGTGCTATCTCCGCTCTGCGCCAAACGTTAAATTTCTAGATTTGGTTTCATTGACCGATGAAACGACCTGTGTACATTAACGATTTTAGCCTTCGTTGCATTTTAGGTAGCGACGAGGCTCAAGTTCTTGATTCGCTCACGAATGGCAAACGTGGGACTTTTACCACGTACGATGTTGCCGGTGTCATGCGCCCTGCGGCGACGATTGACCCAGCTACGCTTGCTCCTGTCCCTGAACAAAAGTTTGATAACCGCGTGAACCGCTTGTCTCAAGCGGCGTTCTCTGGAATCGAAAATACGATTCGCAAAGCGGTTGAAAAGTTCGGTGCTGACCGCGTGGGCATTTTCTTGGGTTCATGCGATAATGGTTCCGAAGCTTCAATGGCGGCGCTCAAATGCTTTAAAGAAACTGGAGCATTCCCTGAAGGTTACATTCTTGATTACCAGCGCGCTGATTTTCCAGCACAGTTTATTGCGCAACGCTTTGGAATCACGGGAATGCTTTCGGTTCATTCGACCGCTTGTGCGTCTAGCGCAAGTGCGTTTGTTTCGGCGCGCAATAATCTTTACGCAGGCAATTGCGATGTCGCGATTGTGGGCGGTGTCGATATTGCTTCGCTCTCGGTGATTCTTGGTTTTGCTTCGCTCGAAGCTATGAGTGATAAGCCGACAAATCCTTTTAGTGCAAACCGTTCAGGCCTTACACTTGGCGATGCCGCTGTTTTCTTTGTCGTTACAAAAGAACCTTGTGCTGAACTTTGCACTGCAAAATGCGAAGGCCTAAAGGTTGTTGGTTTTGGCGAAAGTGCCGATGCCGACCATATTACGGCTCCGCGTGCCGATGGGGAAGGCGCTTATCAGGCAATGAAGGCCGCTCTTAATGATGCCGGGCTTGATGCTTCTCAAATCGGTTATGTGAATTTGCATGGAACAGGAACAGAACTGAACGACGCCATGGAATCGCGTGCAATCAACCGTCTTTTCGGTGAAGCAAGTCACGCTGACGTTCCCGTTAGCTCAACGAAGGCTTTGACGGGGCATACGCTTGGTGCGGCTGGCGCATTGGAACTTGCTTTCTGTTGCATGGCTCTAAAAAATGATGTTCTCCCGGCTCATCTTTTTGATGGCGTCGTCGATCCGAAACTCCCGCCGGTTCATTTGGTAAAGCCTGGCGAGACTGCAAAAGACCTCAAATATTGCATGAGCAATTCTTTTGCATTCGGTGGTTGTAATGTGTCTTTGATTGTTGAAAATGGTTAGGCATGACAGAAGATTTTGATACAAAAGATTTAGTCAGTGAACTTGTGCCGCACAAGGGCAAAATGCTTTTGCTCGACCGCGTACGCGATTACGATTTAAAAGAAAATTCCATCACGACTGAAATTGATATCGCTCGCGATAACATGTTCTATGAAGAAGAACTTGGTGGCGTACCCGTGTGGGTTGCTTTTGAATATATGGCTCAAAGCGTTTCTGCGTTGTCTGGAATTTGTGGCCGTGCCAAAGGCGAAAAACCAAAGACCGGTTTTATCATGAGCGTGAGTGGCTTCAAGGCCGATGTCCCTGTTTTTAAGGAGGGCGAAACCGTTGTGGTCAACGTTCTTGAAAATATCCGCATGGACAAGGCGGTGACTTTTGAAGGTTCAGCAACGGTCAACGGAACGCTTGCTGTAACGGCGAAACTCAATACGGTCGAAGTCGATGACCCTAAAAGTTCGTTAAATTTAAATTGATGCAGAGGTATGGAATGGAAAATGAAAAGTCAGTTTTGATTACGGGTGCAAGTGGCGGAATTGGTCTTGCCATTGCCGAAGCTGTCGCGAAAGAAGGCTACACAGTTGTTGCTCATTACAATAGAAACTCCGCACCGATTGATGAACTAGCCGAACGCATCCGAGCCAATGGCGGTAAAATTCGCACATTGCAGTTCAATATTTGCGATCGTGAACAGTGCAAAGAAGTTATTGAAAAAGACATTACCGAAAATGGCGTGTACTATGGCGTTGTGACAAATGCTGGTGTCTGTGCCGACGCCGCATTCCCGGCGATGACCGACGAATTTTGGGACAAAGTCTTGAATACAAACTTGAACGGTTTTTACAACGTCGTCCATCCAATTGTGTTGCCGATGTGCCGTAAGCGCAAAGGCCGCATTATTACGATTTCGTCTGTTTCTGGCGTGATTGGAAACCGCGGTCAGGTCAACTATAGCGCATCCAAGGCTGGCCTTATTGGCGCGACGAAAGCGCTTGCTACAGAACTTGCGAGCCGCAATATCACTGTGAATAGTGTGGCTCCGGGCGTCATTGAAACTGAAATGATTAAGGACGCTCCGCTCGATATGATTCTCCCGACAATCCCGATGAAGCGCGTGGGTAAACCCGAAGAAGTCGCGGCTACTGTTGTATTCCTGCTTTCTGAAGGTGCTGCGTACATTACGCGCCAGGTCATCTCGGTCAATGGAGGCTTGGCGTGAGTCGTCGAGTTGTCGTTACCGGAGGCAGTTGCGTTACATCTTTAGGGATGGAATTGGATGAAATTTTTTCGGAACTCAAGTCTCTGAAAAATCACATCGTCCGTATGGATGATTGGGACAAGTATGCGCAAATGAATACGCGTCTGGCGGGCCCGATTCTCTATGATTTGCCGGAATACCCACGCAAAAAAGTTCGCGGTGCAGGCCGTGTGGGCGTGCTGGCGATTACATCTGCGGATAAGGCTATGCAAATGGCTGGCCTTGCGGGTGAAAAGGAACTTCTCAAGTCTGGCCGTGTGGGCGTTGCCTACGGTTCTTCGATGGGAAGCGTGTGTCCGCTTTTGGATTTTGTCTCCATGCAGAATCCGCCGTACAACTGCGCTAATGTTTCTGTGACAACGTATATCCAGTCCATGCCGCAGACATGCGCTGTGAACGTAAGCCTTTTCTTTGGCCTTACGGGACGACTCATTACGACGAATACCGCTTGCACGAGTGGTAGCCTTTCCATCGGTTACGCTTATGAAGCCATCAAGTACGGTATGCAAGATGTGATGATTGCAGGCGGTGCCGAAGAGCTTGCCGCTACAGAAACGGCTGTGTTCGACACGCTTTTTGCAACGAGCGTTAAAAATTCGACGCCCGAACTTACGCCTGCTCCGTACGATCGCGACCGAGACGGCCTTGTTATCGGCGAGGGCGCGGGAACGCTTGTGCTTGAAGAATATGAACATGCCAAAGCTCGTGGCGCACACATTTATGCAGAACTCGTCGGCTTTGGGCATAATACGGATGGCGAACACATCACGCAACCCAAGAAAGATACGATGCAACGTGCGTTGGAATTGGCTTTAAAAGATGCTGAAATCTCGACGGATGCGATTGGCTATGTGAATGGCCATGGAACCGCAACGCATCATGGCGATATTGCTGAAAGCTGGGCGACATACAACGCTTTTAAGCAACGTGCTGTGGCGATTTCTAGCCTTAAAAGCTACATGGGCCATACGCTTGGTGCATGCGGCGGTATTGAGGCTTGGCTTGGCATCAACATGATGAATCGCGGATGGTTTAGCCCGAATTTGAACTTGAAAAATGTGGACCCGGAATGCGCTCCGCTGGATTACATCACGGGTTCCGGGCGTGAAATTGATACGGAATATTTTATGTCGAACAACTTTGCGTTCGGCGGCATAAATACTTCGCTTATCTTCAAACGCGTTTAAACGCATTTGTCATTCCGGCCTCCGTGCCGGAATCTCCATTACTATTTGCTTTAAAACTTTGTCAGCGTTTCTACACGATAGCCATCAAGAAATTCGCGACCTTTAAGGTCCGCAAGCTCAATGACAAATGCAAAGCATTCTACTTTACCGCCCATTTTCTCTACGAGATGGGCGGCTGCTTTTGCAGTGCCACCGGTAGCGAGCAAGTCATCGACGATAACAACGCGTTGCCCCGGCTTTATCGCATCCTTATGGACTTCCATACAGGCGGTTCCGTATTCGAGATTGTAAGTGATTTCTACAGTCTCGCGGGGGAGTTTCCCTTTTTTGCGCTCAGGGACAAATGGCTTGTGGAAATGCTCTGCAATCGGAACACCAAATAGGAATCCGCGTGCTTCTAGCCCGACAACGACATCAAAGTCAACATTTTCAAGAGCCTTGTAGAACGCATTAAGCGTAAGCTTTAGTCCATCGGGATCACTCAAAATTCCCGTGATGTCACGAAACAAAACACCCGGCTTAGGAAAATCCGGAACAGCAATAATGTAGTCTTCAATACGTTTCATTTACCCCTCTCTTTTTTACGTCTTCGTCATTCTGAGCGATGAAATCGCGAAGAATCCAGTTATTTCTTGCTCAGGCGTCATTGTCATTCCGGCCTCCGAGCCGGAATCGCCATCTCGTTATTGCTAATGACTATCTAACAATTTTTCGACTGTCGTAATAATCTTGTCGCGTTCCCCGCACCAGTTCGGAGCAATCAAGAGTTCGCTTGGGCTTTCGCCGCTGAATCGTTCGATTGCGATATCCTTGCCGATAATTTTAATCATCTCGGCAACCGCTTCGCAGTATTCCTCGAACGAAAGCAATTTGACTTCGCCGTTGGCAAAATCTTGCGCCATGACCGTGCCGACCACAATGTGCAGCGGGTGGATCTTGACTGCTGCAAGTTTCAAATCGTGAACGACTTGTGCCGTGTGCTTAAAGTCTTCCATCTTTTCGCCGGGAAGCCCAACAATCACATGCGTTGTGACGGTGAGGCCTGCGGCTTGACTGCGTTTTACGGCATCTTCAAATTCCGCAAGCGTGTGCCTGCGATTGATGCCTGCAAGCGTCAAGTCGTTTGCGGTTTGGAGCCCGATTTCAACGATAATCGGCTTTTTGCGGTTGAGTTCCGCAAGGTATTCAATCTTTTCGTCTTCAAGGCAATCTGGGCGCGTCCCAATCGCAAGCCCTGCAATTTCTTTATGCTTAATAATCGGATCGATGATTTCTCGCAGATGTTCAAGCGGCGCGTGCGTATTCGTGTACGGCTGCAAGTAGGCGAGGATGCCCGCATTCGGATACTTGTCGCGAAGCTTCGGAACGTACTTTTCGAGCTGTTCCTGAATCGAGACTTTAGCTTCGTCAAAGACAGGGCTGAAGCTGCGGTTGTTGCAGTAGCTGCATCCCGAAAATCCCTTGGTTCCATCGAGGTTCGGGCAGCTCATGCCGCCATTGAGCGGGAGTTTGCGCACCTTGAGGTAGTTCGGGAAGAGTTCCAAAAGTAAATCGCGATAAGGTTTGTAATGCATGCCCATAAAATAGATAATTATTCCTCGATAGTCGTATTAAATTTTACAAGTGTTCGTTTTGTAGAGTCTATGTAGCCTAGGAAATAGACAAAATATCGTTTTTTGCCTATTAATGAAATTAGTATTAATTTATATTTATTGTTGCTAGAATAAGGAATAGTTATCTAATGTTTAAATATATAATGATTGGTATTCTGCCATTTTTGCTTTCGTCGTGTTTTAGTTATTATGACAAAGCAGAACGATTGGCTGTGATGGGAATTGTTGATAATGATGAGAGTGAAAGAAGTGAATTTAATATAGGTAAATCTAAAAATTTTGATTTAGTTTATTTAATTAATGGTGATACGGTTGATATTCCTCTGGGGATTATTCGCGAAGATAATCGTGTTGATGCAGGTGAAAGGGTTATAAAAAGTTTTTCTCAATCATTTTGCAATGTTGCGGTTCCCGCCTCGGATGTGTCCGGATGTGGGCAAACTTTGAGAGGAATCGTTGATATAGAGATTGTTTTAAAAAATAAAGAAACGAAGAAGTGGACTTTACTTGCAAAAAAAAGTATCGATATGGATGCCTATGTTCGCTCTGTTTTGCTAACTCAGGTGTATGTAGGTTCTGATACTGCGAAATATTTGAGTAGATCAAGGTTTAATATTGATTGGAGTAAAATGAAGCCGATCGTATTTGAAGGTTCAAATGACACTCTTTATCATCATACAGGATGGTATTGGGATAAAAGAGAAAAATATGAAAACAACCTCATTGAAGACCAATATTTCGTTGAAATCCCATAATTTTTAAGTATTGGGGCGGGGGACTTCAAAATGATGGATGAATTTATCCTTTGATACACTTGTTACACTTTTTTGCTCGTTTGTGTTTTAGTCTGCCTAAAATATGCCCTAAATCGCCCGAAAAACGCACTTCGAGTATATATTTAACCTGTAAACATAACCGAGGTGTCCTCATGAATTTTAAAAAGAATAAAGCTCTTGCGATTGCGACGACCGTCGCCATGGCGCTTTCTGTGCCGTCTTTTGCACAGTTGAACAATGGTGATATGGAGTATGGTGACGGCGGCTGGTATCTGTGGAACAATCCTGATGGTCCAGCTGTAGCCGAATCGCAAATTGCCGTGCAGGGGCTCGGTGTCGATGGTTCCCAGGGCGCTAAGGTCGTCGTGAAGGAACTTCCGAATCCGTGGTGGGGCTTGCAGCTCCAGCCGCCTAAATTTTTGGCAGACTCCGGTTTTTACAAGCTCTCGTTCAAGGCTAAGGGCAACATGCCTATTAATTCTGTGGTGCAGGGCGGCCCTCCGGACTACCGTCAAAAAGAAAGCGCTTCGTTTGACTTGACAGACAAGTGGCAGACTTATGAAATGATTTTCCTTGCTGACCAGAAGGGTTACGGCCTCAACAACATTACGTTCCAGATTGGCCTCAAGAAGGGCTGGATCCAGCTCGACGATGTCGAAGTTGAAAAGATGGACGAAATGTCTGACCCGTCCTGGTATAACAATGCCGATGCCCGCATCGATAGCCTCCGCAAGGTGGATTTCACGGTCAAGGCAAATCCGGGCGAAAAAGTCCACGTGAAGCTGTTGCGCCATTCGTTCCCATTCGGTACGGCGCTCGCTCTCTATGACACCAAGGATAGCACCGAAAACTGGTACCGCAACGCCGCCAAGAAGTACTTCTGGCATGGCGTCTCTGAAAACCAGTTCAAGTGGCCGGAATACGAACCGAAGAAGGGCAAGATCAAGCGTGAAGAAATGAAGGAATACACCGACTTCACGGCTCAGAATCACTGGAAGCTTCGCGGTCACGCTCTCATGTGGAGCCACCAAGGCTACGGTTTCGACAAGCACTACAGCAACAAGGGTAGCTGCGAAGAAATGGCTGAAAAACTCAAGGCCCGTATCTATCGCGACCTCAAGGAATACAAGGGCAAGATTACCGAATACGACGTTTGGAACGAACCGATTCACGAATCCTGGACGTTCAACAAGTGCGGCTGGGGCATTCTCGACAGTGCCTTCATTTGGGCTCACAAGGCTGACCCGAGCGCATTCCTTTACATCAACGATTACAACGTCGTTGCTGCAGGTGAAACGGATCGCTATTATGGCTTGATTAAGGGTATGCTCGAACGCAAGGTGCCTGTGATGGGCATTGGTGTGCAGTGCCACTTTGGGCTCCGTCCGGTTGTGCCGAGTCTCATCAAGGAACGCTTGGACAAGCTCGCTTCCCTTGGCCTCCCGATCAAGGTTACAGAATTCGACGTGGGCGACTGGCAGGCTGGTATGAACGACACCGAAGAAGTTCAGGCCGAAAAGTTCGAAACCTTCCTCCGTACCGCATTTAGCCATCCGGCTGTGAACGGCATTGTGTTCTGGGGCTTCTGGGACAACCGTCACTGGGTCAAAAATGGCGGCATGATTGCTTCTGATGGTCGCGAAAAGCCTGCTGCAAAGCGCGTTTACGACTTGTGGCACAAAGTCTGGACGACGGACCTCTACGCTACCGCCGACGAAAATGGCGAAGCCAAGTTCCGTGGTTTCAAGGGCTACTACCAGGTCAACGCTGGCGACAAGAAGTTCCAGATTACTGTGAAATAATACTGTTAAAATAATGGATCCCCTCCCTGACGGTCGAGGATGACAGGTTGCATTCGTCATTCCGAGCCCTTTACGGGCGAGGAATCCAGTCAAGTTTCAAAGCCGCGTTATGCGGCTTTTTTACTATCTTGCTTTTCATGAAACAGAAAATTCCCGGAATCCTTTTTTTACTCGCCATGCCCCTTTCCGTCCTCTTGTACATCAAGGTGGAGGCTCTTTCTGGCTCGGAGATTCTCGGGCTATTTTCTGCGGTGGCGCTCTACGTTGTCGTTGCGCTCGTCATCGCGCTCTTGTTCAACAAGAAATCCTAAAAGCTACTCTTCCTTGATGTTGTACGGCAAGAGCCTTACGCCAACAGGGTTGAGCTTTGTGTGACCGCGTGTATCAGCCGGTAATTGCGTTCCAAAGCCGGTCGCCTTGAGGCGCTCTTCCTTGATTCCCTTGTTGATGAGGAATTCATAGATGACAGTCGCGCGAGCTTCCGAAAGAGACTGCGGAACCAAAGCTTCGCCGGGCTTTACGCTACACTGGATTTCGATAGCGATATGCTTGTTGTGTCGCATAATCGAGACGATGTCGCTTAGTGCCGTGTAAGAAGAATTCATCGGCTTGTCAGTCCCCTTGAGGAACGTTATGCGCCTTGCGATTTTATCCAGATTCAGCTTGTCGCGGATGGGGCATCCGTTAGCGTCTACTTCTGTGCGTTCAAGCGTGTTCGGGCAGTTGTCGAGATAGTCGAAAATGCCGTCCTTGTCCGAGTCTAGCGGGCAGCCTTTATTGTCTACTGGTGCGTTTTCTGGGGTATCCGGACACTTGTCTTCTTCGTCAAAAACGCCGTCGAGGTCTTGGTCAATTCTACAGCCAATGCTATCGACTTTTACGCCAAGCGGAGTGTTTATGCATTTGTCCATAAAGTCCGGAATGCCGTCTTCGTCAGAATCGATAGGGCAACCGTACATATTGACAATTTCCTTGGGAGCGCTTTCTGGGCACTTGTCCCATTCGTCAGGAACGCCGTCTTCATCTTTATCCAAGAAGCATCCGTACTTGTTGACGGTAAGACCTGCGGGCGTGTTGGGGCAGGAGTCGAGTACGTTCGGAACACCATCTTCGTCTGTGTCGAGAATGCAACCGCGTTCGTTGACTTCTTCACCGGGTTCGCTATCCGGGCACTTGTCTAGTTCGTTCGGAATGCCGTCGTTGTCGTCATCGCGGATACATCCGTTTTCATCGACGGGGTAGCCTTCCTTTGTCTGTGGACACTTGTCCTTATAGTCCGGAATGCCGTCGTTGTCGTGGTCGAACGGGCATCCGTTTTCATCGATGAGGACTTCTTCTGGCGTGTCCGGGCATTTGTCTAGGTCGTTTGCAATACCGTCGTTATCGTCGTCAGGCGCACAGCGGTACTTGTTTTCTTTGAAGGTGAGGCCGGACTTGGGGCACGCGTCCATCTTCTTTTTAAAGTCTTCAATCCTTCCACTGAGGTCGAACGTTCGGCTAAGCTTGATGGAGGCCGTAATGGGGGAGCTTCCGGGGACGGTGTACGAATATTCGTGACCTTTGTTCTTTGTGGTAATGGCGTGGCCATGGCGTAGTTTGCGCTTTCTGAAGAGGTCCATGCCGAGGTCTGCGTTAATCGATAGCGTCGTAAATTTTGGGAGTCGTACTTTTAAACCCGGCGAGAATCTCAGTTGATCGTTCAGGAATCCCGGAAAAATATCTTTGGCGCGTATCCAGGTTTCTCCGGAAGTTTCGAGAACGAGCGATACCCATTCGTAAGGGAATATGTTAAGTCCCGTTCCCCAAATAAAGATGTTTTCGCCATTTTCAATCGTCCTAAGGACACCCGCGTAGTTATTCCAGTTGAGGTTCCTGTGGATGTTTATCGTCATGTACAGCGTTCCTGCAATGGCGAAGTCTGCTGCCGAATAAGCGTTCGTGTACCCGCCCTTATGGATGTACCACAGGTGTCTCGGGCGTAGACCTTTTTCGTTTGTTCCGCTCGGGATGAACACTTCGAGCCCTGCCGCGAAATTGAACAGGTCCCTTAAGGACTGGTTGGGGAGTTGAGCCTTGACCATTAGTCCGAGGTCACCAAAGCCAAGTCCTTTGAGCCTAGTTCCACCGGCATCGCCGTCGTAGTGCACGTTGATGTTGAGGCCCACATCGAGAAAGTCGAGAATCCCGTATCCGATAAATCCAAGAACTGTGTTCGATGGGGAGGGCGTTAGCTTTCTTTGGTTGCCGTTCTCGTCGACGAGGTAACCTTCAAGGCTTGCAGGCTTGTTGCTGCTTGCCATTTCGAAACCGCCTAAAATAAACAAGTCACCCGGACTGAGCGTTCGTGCTCCGGGAACATGGATTCCGCTGCTAGTGAACGAAAAACCAGACTGCGCAAACACAAAAACGGCGCTGATAAGAAGAGTAAACAGAAATCGTTTCATTTTTCTTAAAGAATTTAGACATTTTTTCGGTTTAACTGTTTGCATTTTAAAATTTATGTATATATTTCACTTCCGAAGTGAGAAACAAGAACTCCGCAAACAAATTGCCGTCATGGCATCGAAAGTCGCAAACCGCGTACAAGATTAACAGGGTTATCATAATCCTGCAAATTGTTGCCGCTCTTGCGATGTGCGGTGTTATTCTATACGGTATGAACCGATTGATGCAGTAAACTGGAGGATAGCTTAAATGAATAAGGCTTACTATTGTGGTCGTCGTCCTAAGAGTGATGCGTTCGATGATACCCCGGATCCAACCTACCTGGGTGAAGAAGACGATCTGATCAAGGAAGAAGAAGAACCGCAAGAAGAAGAAGTTGACGAAGAAGTCGATTTTGACAAGCCGTCCTTTGGCCGTAACCCCATTTGGTCTGACTACGGCGAGGATATGGATTTCGACCAGTGATATGGTCGGATAAATTACTTCGACTCGGCTTCGCTCTTGTTATCTTGATGCTGTCCGCCTGCGCTCCTAAGCAGGCGAAACTTGCCGCGTCGTCTCAGGGGAAACCTATCCAGGCGGAGAAGGTCTCTATTGATGTACCTGGTCCAAACCCGGGGAAGGAAATTGTTGGGGATTCCACGAGGCCCTCTTGGGTCTATTATCAGTATGGTCTCCAGGCAATGGATAACAACCAGTGGGCTGTTTCCAAGCATTACCTTGAAGAATCTCTGCGCCTCTTGGTGACGGAAAAATACGACTCTACAAAGAGCGGACTCACTCGTTCCGAAGATTCCATCTATAAAATGCAGATGCCTGTGCGCATTGTCCAGGCTTTAGAAGATGTCTATCCGAACCTCGCCGAGCAGGAGGGGAGTGATTCTACCAATACGGATAGCCTTTCGATCGATGGCGTTGACGCTTACGACGAAAATGCGGCCGATAGCGCTTCGATGCGCGTTATCGAAAATTTCCTCGACACGGTTGATGCTGGGCGTTTTTCGCTCCCGATCCGCTTTAACGAACGCGTCATGCAAGAAATTTACTACATGACGACGACAGCACGTGGCTTTATCACGCGCTCGCTTACCCGCAAGACGGCGTATGATTCATTGATTTATACAAAGCTTGCCCAAAAGCGCATGCCGCGAGACCTTATTTACCTTGCCTTGGTGGAATCTGGCTTTAATGTAAAGGCTTATAGCCGTGCAAAGGCGGCGGGTATGTGGCAGTTTATCCCGGAAACGGGTATCCGCTATGGCCTGGAAGTCGATTTCTGGGTCGATATGCGTCGCAATCCGGAAATGGCGACAGAAGCTGCCTTGAGCTATCTCTCGACCTTGTATGCTGAATTTGGCGATTGGCTCTTGTCAATGGCTGCTTACAACTGCGGTGAAGGTCGAATCCGTCGACTGATTCGTGAAAAGAAGGCCGATTCTACGTGGGGTAACCGCCCTGTAACGTACTGGGATTTGCAGCTCCCGCAAGAGACAATGCACTATGTGCCGCGAATCTTGGCGGCGATGGTGATTGGCCATTATCCGAACCATTATGATGTGTCGATTACAAAGCGCCAGTTGCCGGCGTACGATACGGTTACTGTTTACGATTCGTTCTCGCTCGATGAAATTGCAAAGTTCTTGAAGGTTCCCGAAGATACGTTGCGCACTTTGAACATGGAACTTACCATGTGGTGCACGCCTCCAAACCGCGATGCGTATTTGCTCCGCTTGCCGTACGGGACGCGTGCTGCGTTTGTGCAGAACTACGACCGTATGGAAAAGAACGGCTTTTCGAGTTGGAAGGAACACAAGGTCCGCAAGGGCGAATCGATAGGTGTGATTGCGCAACAGTATGGTGTCCGCGTGGCAGAAATCCAGCGAGCGAATGACTTGAAGAAAACCAAGCTCAAGCCGGGTCGTACGCTTTTGATCCCGATAAAGGTTGCTCCGCGCAGGTCAACGGGCAAAAAGCCGACAAAGGTCCGTACATATGTTGTCCAACTTGGCGACAATCTTGCCTCGATATCCCGCCGTTTTGGTATTTCGCAGGAATCGCTTCGCGTTTGGAACAATATCGAGGCCGGGTATAATGTGAAAAAGGGCGATACCATTTTCGTCTCTAAACCTGATTTGAAGCCGACTAGCTTTGTGCAGCAGCGCGTTGCGCTCAAGAAGGGCGAAAAGTATGTAGTCAAGGCGGGGGATACCTACGCTGAAATTGCAAAGAAGTACAAAGTTCCGGTGTTCCTCTTGTTGCAGGCTAATAGCGGTTTTACCAAGCGCCTCACGATTGGCGATTCTCTTGCGATTCCGGCTTATGTCCGTCCGCCGCGCAAGATGTCCAAGGCAGTCGAAGAAGACGTTCCTGTGGAAGTTGCCAAGGCAGTTGAAACGGATTCCAAGAAGTCTAGCAAGTCTTCCAAAAAGTCCGCAGAAAAGCCTGCGGAGTCCGCAAAGTCCTCAAAGAAGGCTCCTGTGAGTACGACCATCATTTATACGGTCGAGGCCGGGGACAACCTCTTTGCGATTGCCAAAAAGTATTCCACGACGGTTGCTGCTATCCGCGAAATGAACGATATGGGCAATTCTTCGAACATCAAGGTCGGCCAAAAGCTCAAGATTCCGGGCTCTGTCGCTCCGGCACCGAGTGCAACTAAGGTCGAAGAAATCACGCACGTGGTCAAGAAGGGCGAGGGCCTTTGGGATATTTCCCGCCAGTACGGCGTGACGATTGAAGATATTGTGAAGTGGAATGGCTTAAAAGACACGAAGATTAAGATTAACGAAAAGCTAAAAATCAAGACAACAAAGAAACCGAAAAAATAAAAATGCGTATAAAGGCGGCTTTTTGATAAAAAAATGTGTAAATTCGTGTTTTTTTTGTAATAAATTGAAAAAAATAGTGTAGTTTTAACTTGAAAAATTCAAAAAAATCACTGGAGTAAAATATGAAGAAGAAAATCTTGGCTCTCTGTGCTGCTGGTCTTATTTTTTCTTTGACTGGTTGTGAAGAAACCATGGACCCGAACGATCCGCAGTCTGTTCGCAGATATTTGACGAAGAAGCAGATTGGCTTTACGCCGAACCAGTTCGTCTCTTACGCGGTTAATAGCGATACCGCCAAGATGACTTTGTTCCTCCAGGCTTCTTTCGAAATTGACCAGCCAGCAGATAACGGCAATAACGCAGTCGCCATTGCAGCCAACAAGGGCAACTTGATGGTGCTTAACTACTTGTTCGATCATGGTGCTAAGGCCAATGTCAACAACGGCAATGGTGAACCGGTTATTGATAACGCTGTCAATATGGGTAACAAGGAAGTGGTCGTCCGCCTCTTGGAACAGCTCAAGAAGGAAGGCGTTGAACCGCAGAACCTTGCTACCGCAGTGCTTATCGCCGCTAAGACGGGCAAGGCCGACATGCTCGAAGTGCTTGCTAACGCTGGCGCTCCGCTCGAAAATCGCAGCCCGGATGGCTATCTCCCGATCCATTGGACTGTCAAGTCTGGCAACTATGATGCGATGAAGTTCCTCATCAGCAAGGGTGTCGATGTGAACGCCAAGTGCGCTCAGGGCTACTCTGTACTCGACTGGGCAACAAACGAAGGTTTCACTCGCCTTATCAAGGAATTGAAGAAGCACGGTGCCAAGAATACTGCAAAGTATAAGATTGACTCTCGTGGCAGATAAGCGAATCTTTTCGGCTTGAATTTACAGGACGGGTCTAAAGCCCGCCCTTTTTTTCTATCTTGTCAAACGGAAAAACAATAGGAGATTTTATGTCCGTTCAAGTGATGGTTAATGGTATTCCGGGTAACATGGGCCGCATCGTGGCCGAAACTTGTGTTGCTCGCGGTTTGGAACTTGTCCCGTATTCTTTGACGGGTGAAATTATTGTCGAAAACGAAGCCGAAGTTGCAGGCAAGACGATTCAGCTCTTGAAGCCATCCAACCGCGAAGCCCGCATTGGCGAAGTGCTAGCCAAGTATCCGAACATGATTTGCATTGACTACACGCATCCGACGGCAGTGAACGACAACGCCGCTTTCTACGTGAAGCACAAGATCCCGTTCGTGATGGGCACGACCGGTGGCGACCGCGAAGCTCTCACAAAGCTCGTTGCCGAAGCCAACCATCCGAGCGTCATCGCTCCGAACATGGCAAAGCAGATTGTCGCTTTCCAGACCATGATTGAATTTTTGGCTAACGAATTCCCGACGGCATTCGAAGGCTACAAGCTCTCCGTTGTCGAAAGCCACCAGAAGACCAAGGCTGATACAAGCGGTACGGCTCGTGCTGTCGTGGGCACCTTCCAGAAGATGGGCTTTGACTACACACCGGACGATATCGAAAAGGTTCGTAACGAAAAGGAACAGATGGAACGCATGCATGTGCCCGAAGAATACCTCGGTGGTCACGCTTTCCACACCTACAGCCTCGATAGCGCTGACGGTACGGTTCACTTTGAATTCCAGCACAATGTTTGCGGCCGCAAGATTTACGCCGAAGGCACAGTTGATGCCGTGAACTTCCTCGCTGACCAGATTGCCGCCGGTACTGCAAAGCCGTTCAACATGATGGACGTCTTGCGTTCTGGAAAAATGAGATAAATGCGTTCGTACATCCTTCGTCGTTTGTTGCTAATGATCCCGACATTAATCGGGATTTCGTTGGTGTGCTTTATCTTGATTCAGCTCTTGCCGGGTGGCCCTGTGGAAGAGCTGATTTCTCGTGCGCAGCAGGCGGCTTCGATGAAGGGTGGCGTAGATGCTTCCAAGGCGCTCTCGCCGGACCAAATTGCGCAAATCCAGGCGTACTTTGGCTTTGACCAGCCCGCGTGGAAACGTTACCTTACGTGGCTTTGGAACGTATTGCATTTGAATCTTGGGGAAAGTTACACGTACGGGCTCCCGGTCTGGGACGTGATTGTAAGCCGTTTCCCGATTTCATTGTTCTTTGGTGTGACGTCGTTCTTCTTGAGTTATCTTATCTGCATTCCGCTTGGGCTCTGGAAGGCGGTGCATCACGGAAGCAAGCTTGATTCTTTTACGAGCGGTCTTATTTTCTCGGGTTACGTGATGCCGGGTTATGCGCTTGGCATTTTGCTCATCATCTTTTTGGCGGGTGGTTCGTACTTGGACATTTTCCCGCTAGGTGGGCTTACAAGCGATGACTTTGAGGATTTCACGTTCTTCGGGAAAGTGTTTGATTTGGCGCAACATTTGGCGCTCCCGATTTTCTGTTACATGATTAGCGAATTTGCGTTCCTCACGTTCCTCATGAAGAATTCTGCACTTGAGGAACTGGGTCGCGATTATATGCGAACGGCTTTAGCTAAGGGCTTGAGCTTCAAACAGGCTCTTGTGCGCCATGCTCTCCGCAATGCGCTTATCCCGATTGCGACCCGCCTTTCTGAAATTTGCACGCTCATGTTTGCGGGCGCGCTCCTTATCGAAAAGGTTTTCGATATCGATGGTATGGGTCTCTTGTATTACAATTCGATGGTCAACCGCGATTACAACGTGGTGATGGGGATTATCTTCCTCAGTAGCCTTATGGCGATGGTGGGCCGTCTCTTTAGCGATATACTTTATACGCTTGTCGATCCGAGAATCAAGTTCTCGTAGATGAAATTTGTTTTAAATTGAAAAATCCGAATGAGTTTGTCTCATTCGGATTTAAAATTTGTCGCGACTCTCGCCTTACTGACGCTTACGCCTACGGCTTCAGCGTCTGCTTGTTCGCCTCGGTCATAAAAATGAGCAAGCTCATTTTTGCGACACTCGGCTCCGCGCTACTCCCACTCAATGGTTCCGGGCGGCTTGTGCGTCACGTCGTACCACAGGCTGCCGGCACCTTCGGCTTCGAACTTGCGCCAGAGACCTGCGAGCATTCCCTGGTCGATTTCAGCGAAGTTTGCCGTCATGGCTTCGGTGGAGTTCACCGGGCGCATCACGATGCAAGGCTTGTTAGCCGTGCGGAGCGGAACGAGCACAACCGGCATCTGCCAAATCTTTTCGTACAAGTCGTTGGCCTGCAGGAATTCGGTGCAGATGTTGTCGAACTTGCGGAGCGTATCGAAGTTTTCGCGGGTGGCGTACTGTTCGACAAGTTTCGGATCTTCATCAGTGACGCTACCAATCTGGTAAATCACGCGGTTGATGGCCTTGAAGCGGTTGGCAAGTTCGGTAGAGAACTTTTCGCATTCCTTCCAGCTTAAGCCCGGAGTCGTGATGAGGAACGGCTGTGCGTAAGTACGGCCGTCACCCTGGACGCCAACGCTCTTAATCGGGAGCATGCGGCCTGCAATGTTGTTTGCCTTGAGGTAATCGGCGAGGGACTGACCTGCGGTGTCCTTCACGTCTTCGAACTTTACCATGTCGCTTGTGAGCTTGCCTTCGCTGCAGAGTAGGCGAACGCCGAGGCCCGGACCCGGGAACGGGTGACGCCACACGAGGTTGTGCGGAATGCCGAGTTCTTCGCCGAGTGCGCGGACTTCGTCCTTGTACAAGTCGGCGAGCGGTTCCAAGACGAGACCCTTTTCCATGAGGTCCAAAACTTCTTGCACGCGGTTGTGGTGCGTCTTGATCTTGTCGGCGTTCTTGGTGCCGCCGCTTTCAATGGTGTCGGGGTAGATGGTACCCTGAGCCATCATCCATTCGTTCGGATCGAGGTTGAGCTTTGCCATTTCCTCGTCCTTCACCGTCAAGAATTCCTTACCGATGATGCCGCGCTTGGTTTCGGGAGCGGTTACGCCCTTGAGCTTTGCAAGGAAGTGTTCGCTAGCGTCGCGGATCTTGAGGTTGTTCATTCCTTCCTTCGTGAGGAAGTCCATAATCTTCTGGGATTCGCCGAGGCGCATCATGCCGTTATCCACATGCAAGCCGAGAACCTTTTCTGGTCCGAGCACGCGGTTCAAGAGCACGAATGCCACGGTGGAGTCCACACCGCCAGACACGAGCAAGAACACCTTGCGGTCCTTGACCTGGTCCTTGATGCGCTGCGTAATGAGCGGCAGATAGCTCTTCATGTTCCAAGTCTTCTTGGCACCCGTAAAGTCGACGAAGTTTTCGAGCAACTTCATGCCGAACTTGCTGTGCGTGACTTCGGGGTGGAACTGGATGCCGAAAATCTGGCGTTCGGGCTTGTCGCTATCGAATGCGACGGCGGCAATTTCGCAGTCCTTGGTGCTGGCCACGATCTTGTAGCCTTCGGGGAGCTTCGTCACCTGGTCGCCATGGCTCATCCACATTGGGGATGCCTTCGGGAGCCCCTTCAAAAGCGGGCACTTTTCGTCGCCGACGATGAGGTCTGCAATGCCGTATTCCTTGACCTTGCCCGGTTCAACGTGACCGCCCAACTGCTGGGCGATGAGCTGGTGACCGTAGCAGATGCCGAGCTTCGGCACCGGGAGGTTCAAAATTTCAGGATTGTATTCCGGAGCGTCAGCCGCATAAACGCTAGACGGACCGCCACTGTAAATGATGCCCTTCACGCCTTCGAGTTCAGAAACCGGGGCGGCGGGGGAGTGGATTTCGGTAAACACGCCAAGACGGCGTACACGGTTGGCAATCAAGTGAGCATACTGCCCACCAAAGTCCAAAACGGCAATAGTATCAACGTTTTTCATACATCTAAAAGATAGAAAAACCTTCAGAAATCTGAAGGTTTTTTAATACTCACTTTGAGGATTTGATAAGCAAATTATTTAAAATCCGCTTATGCTTCTACAGCGACATATTCGCCATCTGTATCTTTGTTTGCTGCATCTTCGCAAACTACGCCGGACATGCGTCTTGCAAGTTCAATGAGCGTTTGCACGCCGAATCCGGTGGCACCGAAATCGGTGTATTTCCAGGACTTGCTTACAAATGCCGTACCTGCGATATCCCAGTGCGTCCAGGCCGTGTTTTCAGGGACAAATTCCTGCAAGAAGAGAGCGGCGGCAATGGCACCAGCGTCGCTGCCTGTGTTCTTGAGGTCTGCAAAATGATCCTTCAAAGCGTCGGCGTATTCTTCTTCGAGCGGCATGCTCCAGAACTTTTCGCAGCATGCTTCACCGCAGTTGATGACCTTCAAGGCGAGGTCATCGTCATTGCTGAAGAACCCGGCAACAGCGTAACCGAGAGCGCGAACCATGGCTCCCGTGAGCGTCGCGAGGTCGACAATGTGCGTTGCTCCGATGAGGCCTGCTTCTGCAAGGCCGTCCGAAAGCACCAAGCGGCCTTCGGCATCGGTGTTATCGACCATGACCGTCTTTCCGTTCTTGGCGGTAAAGATATCGCCCGGCAATACAGACTTGTTGCCGATGGCATTTTCGGCGAGGCAGCAGACGGCGCTCACCTTAATCGGAAGCTCGAGCGTGGCGATGGCCTGGATGGCGGCAAGTACTGTTGCAGCACCGCTCATATCGCTAATCATCTCGGGCATGGATTTAGGCGGCTTGAGGCAGAGACCACCCGTATCAAACGTGAGGCCCTTACCGACAAATACCAAGTGGTCGGCGGAAGTGCGCGCATTTTTCGCTGCTTTCTTGGAGCTCTTGCTTCCATCGTAGCTAAGCGTGATCATGAACGGTTCGTGCGAGCTGCCCTTGCCGACAGTCACATGTCCCATGAAGCCTTCCTTTTCGAGCTGCTTCATGTTGCGCACCTTAATCGAAAGACCCGGAGTGTACTTTGCAATGGTGTTTGCATTTTCGACAAATTCAGCAGGCGTGAGGTCGCTGGAGCTTGTATTAATCAAGTTCTTGGCAAGGACTATTGCCTTGTTTTCAATGGCGACAACGTCTGCAATCTTCTTGAATTCTGCGGCGTGTTCGCCTGCAACGAGTTCGAACGTGACCTGGAAGGCGTCTTTCTGCTTGCTCTTGTAGGCATCGAACTTGTAGTCGGCGTAGTGAAGCCCGTGCAAAATGCTCTTGAACTGTTCCGGTGCGGCGTCTGCAAGCATGATGGATACGACCGGAACCTGGCGCTTGCTAGCCTTCTTGGCGAGGCGGAATGCGGCCATGCGCAGGTGGTCGAGCGACGAAAGACCGCGTTCTTTGGCTGCATTCACAAAAATGGTCGGCTGGTTATCGATTTCCAAAAATTCAAGGTCTTCGAACGGACCGTCTTCCATGCCGTTCAATACGGATTCAACTTGCTTTTCGGCTTCTTCCGAGAGCACGTTGGAAAACTGGATCGATTTTTTGACGTAAAATAGGGCGTAAGCATTGGCCTTGCCCGAAGCTGTGGTAACTATATTTGTTTTCATATAGCTTAATCTAGTATTTTATGAACGGGGAGCTTGTATTTTATATTGGTTTTTCGAATACAAAAATACTATAATATTACATGATTAACATTGGAGGATTATTATGAATCTGAAATGTACTGGAATTTTGACGGCTCTTGCCGTTTCTGCCGTGATGGCTCAGGAGGCGGCACCTGTTGAAGCGGCTCCCGTAGCTCCGGCTCCGGTTGCAGAAGAGGCTCCAGCCCAGGTGGCTCCTGTTGCTGAACAAGCTGCTCCGGCTGAAGACAAGTTTACCGCAGTCGAACAAGAACTTGCTCCTGAAAATCTCTTTGCTGAACCTGCCGCCGTTCGCGGTGAAGATGCGGCAAGGCCTGTCCAGAAACAGACTACCAGAAAGTTTGTCTATCGTCCTGTTTATTCTCCTGCTGAAATCGAAAATAGTAGTGGAAATGTCAAGACGATTTACGTTTCTCAAGTTTCTACTGCCGATACGATCGACATGGACCAGTTGCGTGGACTTATCCCGCTTAAGTTTACGTTCGGTATCCAGGGCTTTATCGGTAATGAATTCCTTTCGGGCGATAATGGCCGCTATGAATACGACCGCTATTCCGGCTTGACCTGGAGCGTTGGTGCTTTTGCCATTTTCCCGTTGGACGAATACAACATGGCGCTTAAGACTGGCGTGTTGTTTGAACACGACAAGGTAAGCAATAGCTATAACGATACATACAAAGAAACCTTTGGCGAATACCGCGTGTCGTTTAGCCAGTACCGCATTTCTGTTCCGCTTCTCCTTTCGTTGAAGAGCGCAAGATCGAACCTTTACTTTGATGTCGGTGTGCAGCCGTCTTTTGCGACTTCGGATATTTTTAGACTGAAATCGTACAATTCGTCTTCTCCCGAAAAGTCTGTAAGCATCAAGGAAGATATGATGGATAACGACTACCGTTCGGGAATCGACTGGTCGATAGTCTTTGGCTTTGGTATCCGTGCGAATCGTTACCTTGGTTTTGACGCCCGTTTCACTTGGGGTATCAGCAACCAGTATGATGATTACAATGCTTGGCCGATTAATAATCTATCTTCTAAGTCAGTCACTGTTGGTGCAACCTTCTACGCATTCTAGTTTAACATGATTCTTGCAATTGTGGCCATTGTCGTTGGCCTTGTTCTACTGGTCTGGAGCGCAGACCGGTTTGTGGATGGGGCCGTTGGCGTGGCCCAGTTTTTTGGTATGAGCACATTCCTTATTGGAATGCTGGTCGTTGGTTTTGGAACTTCTGCGCCGGAGATGGTTGTCTCCGTCTTGTCTGCGTTGAACGGTACGCCCCAGCTTGCTTTGGGTAATGCATATGGTTCAAATATTGCAAATATTGCGCTAATCCTTGGCACAACGGCGTTGATTGCTCCGGTTATAGTCAAAAAACAGGCTGTAAAACGGGATATCCCGATTCTCATTGCGACAACGGTACTGACTGTTGTCTTGGTGAAGGACGGGAATGTTTCGCTTTTTGATGGCGTGGTTCTGTTGCTTGCCTTTGTTGCAATTACGGTGTTTAATATTTCGATGGAATTGCGCGATAAGCGCAAGCGAAAAAATGAAGCAACCGAATCTGAACCTGCCGAAAAAGTTTCGATTGTCAAGGCTTTTGCATGGCTACTTGTTGGGCTTGCTCTCTTGATTGCAAGTTCGCGAATGCTTGTGTGGGGCGCTGTTTACATGGCGCAGGCTCTTGGCGTGAGCGACTTGCTGATAGGGCTTACAATTGTTGCCGTGGGGACTTCGCTCCCGGAACTCGCAAGTTCGATTGCGGCGGCTCGCCGTGGCGAGAATGACTTGGCTGTCGGAAACGTTATCGGTTCCAATATTTTTAACACGCTTGTCGTGGTGGGTATTGCCGCTGTCATCACTCCAATCAAGGCGATGGATGCTGAAGTCCTGAGCCGTGATTTGCCGATTGTTTCGGTATTGACGCTTTTGCTTTTCTTTATCTGTATTCCGTTCAAGAAGAAGAATGGCAAGCGCGTGAGTGGCTTTGGACGAATCGGCGGTGCCTTTTTCTTGAGCCTTTATATCGCTTACTTGGTTCTGCTCGGGATTCAGAGCGTTTAATTTCCGAATGTCCAGACGATGCCGTATGCGAAACGGAGGCCTTCGGGCGTATAGCCGGATTCAGGCGCGTAAATGCTGTGGTTGAAGTTCTCGATGCGGTTGTAGAGCTCAAAGGTGAGAATCTGCATACGCGCTTCGAAATCCATCGCTAGGTATTTCTTGAGAGAGACGAGCTCCGGCTCGCCTTTTTCATTGATGGTGCAGTCGTAGCGGTTGTTAAACCACTGGAAATCTACGCGGACGCTTACGCCGAGCCTGTCTTTGACAAAGCGGTTTTGCCAATGGATGCTACCCTTGTAGTAAAGCGAAGGTGTATCGATGAGCTTGGTGCGAGTAATCTTTTCGCCTCGTTCGAAGTAGAACTTCCAGTTTCCAAGACGGAATCCGATTTGCATGAGCCAGTCGAGCGTATGGGCGTGATCGAGATTTTCATAACGGAAGGCCGATTTCACGGAATCTGTAACTTCGGTTATTGTCACGTCGTTAATATCGTCGTATGAACTCGTTGTATCGATTCTTCCTGCAATGGCCCAGTGCGGTTTAATCAAGTTGTTGGCGTGTTCGTAACGCAGCCCGAGACCATAAAAGACATCTCGCTTTTGCCATACGATGTTGGCTGTCGCGCGGTCGCGAACTTCGTATTTTAGATTTTCGTTAGGGAAGGAGACTCGCCCTGTTTCAATTAGCTTGAGCTGGGTGACGTCTGGGAACTTGTTGTCGTGACGGTAAGAGGCGCTAGCCATCAAGTTGTGGGGGAGCAGGTAAGTTCCGTCGATGGAAAATGCGGGGGCAAATTCCACGGTGTCGAGGAGCGAGCTATTGCGCTGCATGCCCGCCTGCACGCGGAACAGGGCTTTCCCGAATAGTGTGTCGGAGATTTCGGCGTAGCCGATTTCGCGGTCCTGATAATACGAGTGCTTGATTTTGTCGTGGCCAGTCTCTTCGGTGTTTAAAAATTCGTATTCGAAGTGCAGTCTGGGGTTCAGGAACATGTTATAGCGAATGTCAAAATTCCCAAGAATTGTTTCGTAGTTGCGGACTTTGCTTGTGTCATAATAGCTGATGTTGATAGTTCGTGTTCCGTATTCGCTATAGGTCGTGTCATATTTATTCGGAATTTTTGGGAGCTTGCGCAAATCCATTTCGTGATTGCCGTAATGGATCTCTGTACCAAGCGTCAAATCCTTGACGGGGTAAAATTCAACGCCACCGCCGTATGTACGCGATTCGATAATGATTCGGTAGGGGTCAGTCTGGAAATTGCGAACCGTCGGGTCGAGTGTATCGAGCAGGACTTTGTGCGTCGAGTTATCCGCATTGTCGAGACTTAAATAGTTTATCTTGACGAACGCCTTGCCGTATCCAAAACGCCAGGTGACTATCGGCTGGAGGTGGATGCTGTTCATGGCGATGTTTCGACCGCCAAACGGGATTTGCGTGGAGTCGCGGCCAAGTGCAAAGAACGGTGAATGCGTTACCGGTTGGTATTCGTACGGCTTCGAAAGCATGTCGGAATGGCTCGCTACACCGAGATCGAGCGTCACCGAGTCCGTGATGAGACGGCGGAATTCAAGTCGCAAAGCGTTGCCTTCAAAGGCTCCGCGTTCCCAGTTCACGTCTGTAATCGGAGTGTCGACCGGGATGCCGTGTCGTTCTTCAAAGAGAATTCCGTTTTCGCCATTGAGCGCAAGCGTTGAACCATCGTAACTTAAACGCGTGGTGTAAATACCTGCGAGCTTGCTCGGGTAGCGCTTGCTGAGACTCCCGATGCCAAGAGACCTGGCGGGGAGTTCCGGACTGCCAAGGATGGACGTGCCGAGCACCCATTCGGATTTTTGTCCAGAAAGGTCATACGTGCGTTGCATGACTTCGCGGAGCGGAATGACCCAACGGCCAGCGTCGGTTTCTCGTGGGGCGGGGTCCGGACCGTTTACTGTTTCAAAAACGGAGTCTTGCGGAGCCGGGAGCTTGCTCGGCTTTGCATGGATTACATCGGCATAAACGCTTGAAACAAGCGTGAACAAAAACGCTAAAAGAAAAATTCCACGATTCATTAGAACCATTCTGCGCGGGATTTTTCGCGCCTTTCTCGGAGTGCCTGGACAACGGTGTAGGGCATTTTCATGCAACCTGGGGGGTAGGTCCCGTTTTCGGTGTGGAAGTCGGAACCGCCTGTGCCTACGAGGCCAAAGCGCTGAGCCATTTCCTTGTACTTGCGGCCAACGGCACCCTTTTGCGCCGGGCTGTAGACTTCCATGCCCTGGATGCCCCATTCCACCATGTTCTCGATGAACTGGTCGCTGAGGCCCGACTTGTACGGGTGGGCGAGTACTGCAATGCCGCCTGCATTTTCGATCAGTCGGATGGTTTCTTGCGGGTTGAGGCCTTTCTTTTCGACGAAAGCGATGCAACCGTCACCGAGGTACTTCGTGAACGCTTCGGAGAAGTTCGAGATGTATTCTTCATCGACGAGCGACATCGCAATGTGCGGGCGACCGATGATTTTACCCTTGCAGTAAGAATGCACTTTTTCGAATGTGATGCCGATGCCGAGCGCATTCAGCTTTTTGATAATTGCCTTCACGCGGGCGATGCGCTGCTTCGCGAAATCCTCGAGTTCCATGTTCAGGGCGAGGTTCGTTGGGTCGCAGAAGTACCCTAGAATGTGGATGTCCTTGCCCTGCCATACTGCAGAAATTTCGATTCCCGGGATGATTTCGAGACCGATTTCCTTGGCCGGTTCTTCGGCGAGCTTGTAGCTATCGAGGTTGTCGTGATCCGTGATGGAAATGCAGCGGAGCCCCTTGCGCTTGCAGAGCATGAGCAACTCGTCGACAGAGAGAGTCCCGTCGGAGAGCTTGGTGTGCATGTGCAAGTCTGCATAGCCGCCATTTTCGGTGATGATTGTCGAAAACATCTTTTGCATGGCTAGCCTTTTTTACCCTTTATAAAATAGCGTGCCATCATCCGAGCTGGCGAAATCGTCTTAAGCGGGTGGAGACTCACGTTTAAGAACGGGAATTCCTTCGCGCAATCAAAGCCGACTCTGCAAGCGGCACCACTAATAAGGGCGAGGTATAAAAATTGCGGTTTGTAAGGGCCTGGGTAAACGCAGGCTACGGGGGCGTAAGTTTTTACTTGGTATTCAAGCTTGTCGAACAGCGTTTCTCCGTAACGGCAACCTTCGTCTGTGTAGTAAGAAACTTGTGCCTTTGTCGTTGAAAAGAGAATTTCTAGATCGCCATGGGCAATAAACAAGATTTTTTTGAGACTTTCTTCGGGGAGCTCGCTTAGGATGATTTTCGCGAATTCCTTGTCTTCTGGCATAAAGAAGACAACCTTTTCTTGACTCTGTAGACATTCAGGGAAAGAAAAGGCCTTAGTTTTCTTCATTTGCCCCGCTTTACGTATAAACCACCGATAAAGCAGTGGCTTGCAAAGAAAGCGCAAAGCAAAAAAACGTTTGCCGTTGGCAAAGTACTCTGAAGAAAACAATTGGTCTCCTAATTCTAAATTCAATAAAAATATATTAAATTTGCGCCATGCCTAAACAGAAGTTCTATGCCATAAAAAGCGAAAATGAAAAGAAAATCGTAACCACGTGGGATGAATGCCTTAAACTCACTCACGGTGTTAAAGGTGTTTTGTTCAAATCCTTCGGTTCCCGCGAGGAGGCTCAGGCTTGGCTCGACGGAATGGAGGCTCCTGCGCCCGATGGGATCCGAGTATTTGTCGATGGTTCTTTTTCGCCGGGATTTGGCCCTGCTGGCTGGGCATTTGTTGTAACCGAAGACGACAAGGAACTTGCCCGCGGTTCGGGAATTACGGCATTCGATGCTGAAAGCCGTAATATCGATGGGGAAGTGATGGCTTCGTTCCAGGCAATGAAATGGCTAGATGCGCACGATATGAAGGGCGTCATTTGCCATGACTACGAGGGCATTGCACGCTGGGCTAAGGGCGAATGGCAAGCCAAGAGCAATATCGCCAAGATGTATGTGGCGGCTGCAAAACCTTATCTCAACCGAGTGCAGTTCGAAAAGGTCGCCGCCCATACTGGCGTCAAGTGGAATGAACTTGTAGATAAATTAGCAAAAGAAGCAATCGCAAAAGCGAGAAAGAAATAATTACTCGCTTTCGTGCTTGCTCATGCAGTGGAGGCTGCCGCCTTCTTCAATCACAGTGCGGCAATCAATGCCAATCACCTTGCGATCTGGGTACACGCTCTCGAAATACTTCTTGGCCTTCGCATCGTTTGCACACTTGTATTTCGGGAAGATGAGTCCTCCATTCACATAGATGTAGTTCATGTACGATGCCGGGAGAATTTGTCCGTCATCGAGCACGCGCTGCGGCGGAAGCGGGAGCGTATCGACCTTGGCGGTTTCGTAATGTTCCTTGAGCCAGCTTTCGATGAACTGCTTGGCTTCGGTTAAAATCGCGTAGTTGGGGGAACGCTTGTTGTCCGTCATGCACATGACGACTCTGTCTTTTTCGACAAAGCGTGCCACGTTATCGATGTGGCCGTCCGTGTGGTCGCCGTGCAATCCGTGCGGGAGTACGAGCAATTCCTTGAGGCCGAAAGCCTTGCAGAGGGCCTTCACGACTTTCTTCAAATCCTTCTCGTCATTGCGGTTCTTACCGACGAGGCAATCTTCGGTCGTGATGCCGAGACCGTCGCCATTGACTTCGATAGCGCCGCCTTCAAAGATGAACGGAACGCTTTCGTTGAGCGGGAGTTTTTGCTTTTCGGCAATCTTTTGCGGGATGGCGTTGTCGAGTCCCCATGGTGGGAACTTGGCGCCCCAAGCGTTAAATTGCGTTTCCGAGACGACCTTCTTGTCGCCTTTCTTCATAAAGAACGGACCGTAGTCGCGAATCCAGATGTCGTTCGTCTTGATGACGATGAAGTTCACCGGGAACGGACGATTGGCGAGAGATGCCTTTTCTTCGTCGGTCAAAAAGTTCTTGGCTGGGAGTAACAGGTTCACCGGCTGGAATTCCGTGATGTTACGGATAAGTTCTACATAGAACTTGCGGATGTTGATGCCGCGTTCACCATACCAGTTCGTCTTGTTGTGCGGGAATGCAAGCCACGTGGCGCTCTGCTTTTCCCATTCCGCCGGATAACGTACTTTTGCAATACTCATTCTTTCGTCTCTCGTCTAGTTTAATCAGCCCAAATCTTGAGGATGTCTTTGTACAAGTCCACGCGTCTGTCGCGGAAATGCGGCCACCAGCGGCGATTTTCTTCGGTTTCGGCAAGGTCGAGCTCGACATAGCTTGCACCCAAGAATTCAGGATCGCACTTTTGCAAGATGTATCCGTCCGGTGCGGCAACAAAGCTTGTGCCCCAGAACGTGAGGTGACCTTCGACGCCTGAGCGGTTTGCTGCAATCACGAATGTGCGGTTTGCAATGGCGTGTCCGCGCATGACCGTCATCCAGCTATCTTGCTGGCGCGGGTAAATTTCCTTGGGCTCGCTATCCATCCAGCCAATTGCGGTCGGGTAGATGAGCACGTCGGCACCCTTGAGACTCATGATACGGGCGGCTTCGGGGAACCACTGGTCCCAGCAAATGAGCACACCAAGCGTACCGGCGCTAGTCTTGATGGGTTCAAAACCGGTGTCGCCCGGAATAAAGTAATACTTTTCGTAGAAGGCGGGGTCATCGGGGATGTGGCTCTTGCGGTAAAGCCCTGCGATGCTTCCGTCGCGTTCAAACACGAATGCGGAGTTGTGGTAAATGCCACGGGCACGCTTTTCAAAGAATGGGAACACGACAACGGCGTTCAGTTCCTTTGCGATTGCCTGCCATTCGGCAACAATCGGGTGGTCCTTTTCAATCGCCAAGTCGAAAAAGTCTGCGTTTTCTTCGAACGGGAAGTACGGAGTGTGGAAAAGTTCGGGGAGGACGAGCAAATCGATGTCCTTGCCCTTGAGCTTGAGAGCTTCGTCCTTGTACCACTTGTTGTTGGAGTCGAAATCCCCGGTCCACTTGCCTTGCAACGTATATACTTTAATCTTGTTCATGTGCAATAATTTAGCAAAAACGAGCCTTATGTTCAATTTTTTGTAAGAACATTGTTTTGTTTGCGTAAAATCACAATTATGATACGCCCGAAAGTTGTAAGTTTTCTATATTAACCTCTGAATTTTTAAAACCCTTGAATTTTTTTTAAAAGGATAAATAATGTCTCTTAAACTCATTTCTCGTGGTGCTGCTGCCGTGCTCCTTACCGCCGGTATTGCTTCTGCTCAGTTGATGAATTCTAAAAGCATGGATGTCATCCGTGTCGAAAAGACCGGTATTTCTGCAGGCAAGATTGATAGCCTTGCAACGATGCTTGGCCAACAGCAGGCTCCGGGCCAGAAGTTGACTGATGAAATGATGACTCAACTTCGCTATGCCGTTGTCGATAACCTCGTGGGTCAGGAACTCATCAAGCTCGAAGCTAAGAAAATGGGTATCAAGGTGTCTGCGGGTAAGGTTGATAGCTTGACCGCACTCTTCAAGAAGCAGTTCCCGAGCGAAGAAGCTTTCCAGAAGGAACTCAAGAAGTCTAACACGACGATGGCTCAGTTCAAGTCCAAGATCGAAGACCAGCTCAAGAGCGAACAGATTCTCGAAAAGAAGGTCCCGTATCCGACTGCTCCGACCGAAAAGGATCTCGAAGCTTTCTGGCAGCTCAACAAGAGCAAGGTCGTCCTCAACGATACGATTAGCGGTGCTCGCATCTTTATCTCTACCAAGGGTAAGAGCGCTCAGGAAATCAGCGATGCCAAGGACATGTTGAAGGGTCTTGCAGCTCAGGTTCGCTCCAAGAAGGCAACGTTTGCTCAGCTCGCTGCAGTCTATAGCGATGACAAGGAAGCCAAGAAGACTGGTGGTATCATGAACAAGTTTGTCGCAAAGTCCAAGGGCGCTGCTTTTGCCAAGGCTGTCGATAAGATCAAGGTTGGCGAAATTTCTGAAGTTATCACGGAAAAAGATGGCGTTTCTATCTTCATGCTTACCGAAAAGAACGACGGCAAGTTTGAAAGCTACAAGCACCAGATCGACTACATCCTCCGTGTGCAGGCCGAACAGGAACGCCAGGCTAAGCTCAAGGCTTACCTCGATGACCTCGGCAAGACTTACAAGGTCCAGTACCTCGACAAGAAGTACGAACCGCCTCAGGCAATCGGCGCTGCTAAGTAATAGCACGAACTGTTTGTACGTGTCATTCTGAGCGAAGCGTAGCGAAGTCGAAGAATCCAGAGATCCTTTTGGGTCCTTCGATTTTGAATCTACGGTTCTGCACTCAGGATGGCACTTCTTTTTTTAACTAGCTGATATTAGAGGTTTGATATGGCATTCAACACTACTCACACTGGGCTTATCGAGTTGCGCAGCCGCATCGATAAACTCTGGGGGTATCTTTGACTTAGAAGCAAAGACCGAAGAACTCTACGTCCTTGAAAAAGATTCCGGCGACCCGAACCTGTGGAACGATCAGGAAAAGGCGCAGGCAATGATGAAAAAGATTGGGAACCTCAAGGGACTCATTGATTCCTGGAAAGAAGTTTCCCAGACGTGTGATGACCTTGCCGAGCTTTATGAAATGAGCAAGGACGAGGAATCTGCCGACCTCACGGCAACGCTCGAATCCGACATTGCGGACCTCAAGTCTAGAGTCGAAGCGATGGAATTCAAGAAAATGCTGAACGGCCCGGACGATGCCTGTGCATGCCTTATGTCTATTCATCCGGGTGCAGGTGGTACGGAGTCCCAGGACTGGGCATTGATGCTTTTCCGCATGTACACGCACTTCTTTGAACGCGAGAAGATGGACTTCAAGGTCGTGGATTTCCAGGAAGCGGAAGATGCGGGCCTCAAGAGTGCAACGATTGAAGTCACTTGCGAAAACGCTTACGGCTTGCTCCGTTCTGAAATTGGTGTCCATCGCCTGGTGCGCATTAGCCCGTTTGATGCCAACGCTCGCCGCCATACGAGCTTTACTGCCGTTTATCTGTACCCTGAACACGAAGATGTGGAATTCGATCTCGACATGTCCGAAGTCCGTGTGGACACGTACCGCAGTAGTGGTGCCGGTGGTCAGTACATCAACAAGACGGATTCCGCAGTGCGTATGACCCACTTGCCGACAGGCATCATGGCGAGCTGCCAGACAGAACGTTCGCAGATCCAGAACCGTGAAACCTGCTACAAGATGCTCAAGACCATGGTCGCAGAACACTACCGCTTGGAAGAAGAAGCCAAACGCGATGCTCGCATGGCCGAGAAGAAAAAGGTCGAATGGGGTAGCCAGATCCGCAGCTACGTGTTGCAACCGTACCAGCTCGTGAAGGACCTCCGCACAGGCGTTGAAACGTCTGACACCGCGGGCGTGCTCGACGGAAAAATCAAGCCGTTCATCGACGCTTATCTGCTAAGTACAAGCGAAGCGAATAAGGGATAGAAAATGTGGCGGGTTTTGCCCGCCATTTTTCTTTTATTTTAAGTTGTACTTTTCCTTGACAGCGATGCGCTCTTCTTCGGAAAGGCTCTTGATATAGCTTTTCCAGCCTGGGCAAAAGTTTATATGGAATCGCCAAATGCGTCCAATCAGCGACTTGGAGTTTTTGTCGTATTGTGCGCGGAGTTTGCAATTTGCACAAGCCATTTTTTGACACCTTTTGTTGATTGTGATTTTTCTTAATATACAATAAAAATGCTCCCGGTGGAAGCCAGGAGCATTTTATTTTTTTATGCTGTTTTGAAGTAAAAATTACTTCATTGCACCGCGTTCGAGCTTAATCGTGAAGTTCGTGATGTCGCAAACTTCGCTCGGACCCCAGTACTGGATCGGACCCGGATAGGTGTAGGATTCAGTCTTAGCCCATTCGTCGCGGCGAGCGGCGAAGTACTTGAACGGAGCGCTCATCGGGCCTTCGAGTTCAACGAGTGCCTTGCGGATAACCGGCTTGTCGGCACCGTGACGGCGTTCGATGTTCATCATCATGGTGATCGGAAGGCCGCCAGCGACCCAGTTTTCGATACCCTTAGTGACGTTGCGGACAGAGCTCATGTAGCCGTTCATGCCATTGAGGGCGAGAACAGAGGCTGCAAAGCCGAGGCTGTAGCAGTAGTCAGCGTCGAAGTTGGACGGAGCTGCGCAACGGCCTTCGTAACCGAAGAAGTGGTTGAGAGCAGAGAACTTGCCCTTGAAGTCACCACGGTTCTTGAGTTCCTTCTTGACCATTTCGATGATGAGCTTTTCAGTTTCGATGAGGGAAACCTGAACGTTGCCATGGCTGTCGCGTTCGAGCATGAGCTGGGCCTGGATGCCAGCCGGGAGGCTCTTGAGGACTTCAGCGGATTCTGCGCTGACCCATGCGCAGAGCTTTTCGACCTTAGCAGCCGTGTCGAGACCTTCGACTTCGGCTTCGTGGTGGGCGAGAGCTTCAGAAAGTTCAGAGATAAGGACGCCAACGTCCGGGATGAATTCGAGGAGGCCTTCCGGAATGAGGGCGACACCGAAGTTCTTGCCCTGAGCTGCACGAGCATAGACAACGTCAGCAACCTGCTTGATCACGTCCTTGAGCTTCATCTGCTTTGCTTTGACTTCTTCAGAGATAAGGCAGATGTTCGGGTGAGTCTGGAGAGCGGCTTCGAGAGCGATATGGGAAGCAGAGCGGCCCATGAGCTTGATGAAGTGCCAGTACTTCTGAGCGGAGTTAGCATCGCGCATGATGTTGCCGATGAGTTCAGAGTAGGTCTTCACAGCGGTGTCGAAACCGAAAGAGGTTTCGATGAATTCGTTCTTCAAGTCACCGTCGATGGTCTTCGGGCAACCGCAAACGCAAGTCTTAACGCCCTTGGACTGGAAGTATTCACCGAGAACAGCAGCGTTCGTGTTGGAGTCATCACCACCGATGATAACGATAGCGTCGAGGTCGAGCTTGTTAGCAACAGCGATGCACTTGTTGAACTGTTCTTCAGTTTCGAGCTTGGTACGGCCAGACTGGATCATGTCGAAGCCACCGGCGTTGCGGTAGGCGTCCATCTTGGCGTCGTCAATTTCAATGTACTTGCCGTTTTCGAGACCGCTCGGACCGCCGAGGAAACCGAAAAGGACGGAATCCTTGGAAACGGACTTGATGCCGTCGTAGATACCGGCGATAACGTTATGTCCACCCGGAGCCTGGCCACCAGAGAGGACCACGCCCATGCGGAGTGCCTTGCCAGCCTTGGCTTCGGCAGCTTCGAACTGAACAACCGGAAGACCGTAGGTGTTCGGGAAGAGTTCCTTGATCTTGGCCTGGTCGCTAACGGATTCCGTAGCTGCACCCTTGTTAATCTTCACGCTCAGGGCACCGTTCTTGAGGGAGACCGGGAGCTTCGGCTGATAGGCCTGACGGGCCTTGGTCAGTACAGAGAGATTTTCGGACATTGTTTATTCCTTTTTTATTTGCCCCGCATTCGCGGGTTTTTGGTTAAAATCCGGCGTAAATATAGAAAATTAGACGAAAGACGAAAGATGAGTGGCAAAAGAAAACGTGCCATTCTGAGTTCCGGAACAAGTTGGGGATAAACTCCGGCCGAATGGGCGATGACAAAGAATCAACAGAAAGTTGATTACGAAATGTGATAAAAGTCAAATTTTTGTATGTTTTTTTTAACTTTTTATTCCAAATTAGAGTAAATTTTACTATATATGCGGCGCGTAATAAAAAAGTAATGAGTGCCGTGTGACAATCATTACACAAAAAGCAATAAGAAGGTGAGTGTATGAATGTTTTAATCTGGGGATCCGATACGATCCTTGGCCATGGGCTCCTGTCCATGCTCAAGGACATCAAGGATGGTGTTTTCAACGCTATCGGTAATATTGAAATTGGGGAAATCTTTGCCTGTGATGCAGAATCCGACAAAGATGTCATCGACGAGGCTTGTGCCAACGCCGACTTCGTTTTCAATTTGTCTTACGGATTTAAATCTGACAAGCTCATCGAAGGCTTGAACGTTCATAACAATACTTGCCCGGTGCTGTTGGGCCATTCCGTTGGCGACAAGAGCCTCTTCCGCGAATATGCTCAAAGCAACAACGTGCCGATTCTTGAATGGGCTCCGAACTACGACATGGAACTCCTGAGTGTCGAAGCTCAAGTCTACGACATGCTCGGTGCACTGCAATGCGCATAAACTAGACGAAAGATATTTTAGGCGGTCTTTAGGACCGCCTGTTTTGTTATTCCAACATTAATTCATTTGGAATGGCTCCCTCCATGCAGAGTAGCCTTCTTTTTAGGCTGACGCCAAGCGCGTAGCCACTCAGGCGACCGCGGCTATCAATCACGCGGTGGCAGGGGATGACGACTTGAATCGGATTGTTGTGTAGTACGTTTCCGACAGCACGGACTGCTTGCGGATGTCCGACGGCTTCGGCAACTTGTTTGTACGTACAAGTTTTACCATATGGAATATGGCGTGTGACTTCGAGAACTTTTTTTTGGAAGTCGGTGCCGTAGATTTTTATGGGTATAGAAAACTCGCAGATTTTGCCTGCGAGGTACAAATTAAGTTCGTTCACGGCCTTGCGGTAGGCGCTGCGAACGCGGCTGTTTAATTCAGTTTCCATGTCGGGGCTTGCATAGGCGCAAGCCTGCACGTTGCTCGGAGTCGCTTTTACTTCGTCTGAAGTTTCCCGAAATTTTAGGCCACAAAGTTTGGATCCTTCGAAGATAAAGGTCCATTCGCCCCAGACATTCCGGTGGCTTATCTTTGTGAATTTCGGGTCATTAAACTTCATACCATGCGGTGCTTCTCCTAGCGCAATGGATATTCCTTGAAATCCTTGACGCCGAATTCTTCCTTGAGGTAGTCCCAGCGCACGAGGCGGTTCTTCCAGTAGTACTTGCGGTACAGGCGGCGAGCCACGCGGCTAGTGATTTCGTACGGAATCGTGTGGTGTTCTTCGGCAACGCTTTCCATCGAAATGCGGAAGTCGAGTTCGCCATTCACGACGTCAACGGTTTCGCCGACTTGCACATCCGGGATGTGGCTTACGTCGACCATGGTCGCATCCATGCAGACACGTCCGAGAATCGGGCAGAGCTGTCCACGGATAAAGACAAAGCCCTTGTTGTATTCGCCGCGGAGGTAGCCGTCACCGTAACCGATAGCGATGGTTGCGATGCGCGTGAGCTGCTGGGCTGCCCAGTAACCGCCGTAGCTAACGGTTTCACCGGGTTTCACGTCGTGCACGTGGCGGATGGTGGACTTGATTTTCATGACCGGCTTGATCGGCAATGTGGTCGGGATTGCTCCCATGCAGTTGTAGCCGTAAAGCGTGAGACCTGGGCGCACCATGTCGAAATGGCTTTCGGGGTGCGTGAGCGTGCCTGCGGAACTAGAGCAGTGGCAAATTTCAGGACGGAGTCCTTCGGCTTCGAGCACATCGACGAGTCGTGTAAAGCGCTGAATCTGAATTTCCGTTTTCGGGTTGCCCGGCATGTCGGCTGTAGCGAGATGCGTGAACATGCCTTCGAACTTGAGATGCTTGAGGCTGAGTGCTGCGCGAATGTTGTTGAAGTCTTCTGCGTCAAAGCCGTAGCGGTTCATACCCGTGTCAATGGCGAGATGAGCCTTGCATTCTGTACCAGTTTCACCGAGGAACTGGTCGAATGCCATTGCAGTGCGGATGTCGGTAATGGCAGCCGTGAGCTGGTATTCGACAAAGTACGCAAAGTCAGACGGAGTGCAAGGACCAAGTACGAGAATGGGCAAGTCCATGCCGTACTGGCGAAGGAGCATGCCTTCGCTGATGTGGGCAACGCCGAGGTAGTCGGCACCACCGAACTTGGCGGCAAAAGAGCAGGCGAGGCTTCCGTGGCCGTAAGAGTCGGCCTTGACGGGGAGCAAAATTTTTGTAGAGGCCGGAATCTGGCTTCTAATAAATTGAATGTTGTTGCAGAGAGCGTCTAGGTTGATTTCAATCCAGTTCGGGCGAGCAATCTTATTTAAGTCAGGAGGAGTAGCTAAAAGTTTCATGATAATGGAAATATAGGTAAGTCTTTTAAAAATGGGTCCACGTTCGGTAAAAAAGCGCAAATATAGGGGGTGTTTTGCAAATTTAATTCCAAATTGGAATAAATTATACTGGGCTAAGTTTTGTAAAAATCTAGGGCTGAGAAAAAATCGAAAATTGCGAGCAACCCCAGTAACTACGCGCAAAGCCTTATTTTATCTGAGTTTACAAACATTCGTATGAAATTTTCTTTACTGTTTTGTAGTGGTTTTTGCATTTTTTTTATTGGTACTTTATGGGTGTGGTAAGGATGTGGGTTGTTTAAGTAAATACCTTACTTTGTAATAAAGTTTTTCTGACATTGTATGTAATCGCGTGAAACTTCGCAATAAAGGCTTGTTCGGGTAGCCTTATTCCGAAGTGTTGCCATTCGGCAAATTGATACTCCGCTCACGGGGTAGTTGGTTTGCTGATACCAAAAAAACAAAAACATCCAATTTCCTGAAAAGGGAGGATAAAATCATGAAAACAACAAAACAACAACAAGATGCGTTCATCGCATCCCTGATGCCAGATTCCGACAAGAAGATGGTGCGCATTTCTGGTGCATCGCTTATTGTCGCGTTGATGCTTGGCTTCTGGGCTTCTACGTATGAAAGCATTATCGATGAGGTCATGTTTGATCCACCGGAAAAAGAACAAATAGGGGTTTCTGTAAACATGGAGACGATTAAAAAGCCGGATCCACCTAAGAAACCTAAAGTACAGGAAGAAATCATTCGTAAAAGACCGGGTGGTGGCGGTAAGCCCGCTGGAGACGGCGACACTAGAGCGCCTATTAACCGTGGTGTTCTTGAAAGGTTGACCGCTATGACAAAGACGGCGTCGGCGCAAGCATACGACCTTGCGAATAAGACATTTGCCAAAGATATGGTAAAGACGCTTAAAGTTCTGAATGGTTTACAGGTGACGGGTAAGACTAGCCTTGCCGATAGACGTCGCGGTAAACCGAATGTTGGTTTCAATTCTGGAAGCATTACGGGAGGTTCTGGTGGAATTGGCGACATGCTTAACGGCTTGCTCGGCGGTTCTGCTGGTGCTCTCAAGACAACGGCAAAAATGAAAAATATGCCGATTCCCAAGATGAATGAAATCGATATGGGTTCTGCAGGTGCATCCCGTTCGGCTTCTGAAATCATGAAGGTGGTTAAGCAGCGTACGCCTGGACTCCGTCACATTTACAATACCCATTTAAAGAAAAAGCCGGGGTTCCAGGGTAAGGTCACATTGAAGTTCACGATTGCACCGGGTGGTGAAATCATAAGCATTGCTGTGGCAAATTCGACGACAGGATTCCCTGAATTCGATAGCGCCGTCAAGTCTGCTGTTAGCAAGTGGACTTTCAATAAAATCAAATCGGGTAATACGACGGTGACGATTCCGTTTACCTTTACGGAGTAATGGAATGATAATTGGAGTAGAATAAAGACAAATAGATTTTTAAATTTAAGTCGGCGATTTTTGTCGCCGACTTTCGGTGATTTTAATTTATGGGGTAAAGAATGAAGGATCCTCGCATTACGCAACTTGCAGAAAATTTGATTAACAACGCCATTGCACTCAAGGCGGGCGAAAATATTTTAATCGAAACGACCGACACGCCGGACGAGCTCTCGACAGAACTCATCAAGGCGGTTGCCAAAGTTGGCGGTAACGCATTTGTCCACAATTACAATAGCCGTGTACGTCGTGAAGTTATTCGCAGCGCATCCGAAGAACAGATGAAGCTTTCTGCGGACCTTGCGATGAACGAGATGAAGCAGATGCAGGCTTATCTCTCCATCCGCGCGATGAACAACGCCATGGAGAACTGCGATATCGATGACAAGAAGATGCTTGCGTACAGGACCATCACGCAGGACGTGCTCAACTACCGCGTAAACAACACACGCTGGTGCGTGCTCCGCTGGCCGAACCCGTCCATGGCTCAGGGCGCAAAGATGAGCACGGAAGCGTTCGAGGACTTCTACTTCAAGGCTTGCCTTGCCGATTACCCGAAGATGCAGCGCGCCGCCCAGGCTCTGGTCGACCTCATGAACAGGACGGACAAGGTGCGTCTTGTGGCGCAGGATACGGACATCACGTTCAGCATTAAGGATATTCCGGCGGTGCCGTGCTGTGGCAACATGAACATTCCCGATGGCGAAGTCTATACGGCGCCGGTGCAGGGGAGTATCGAAGGCGTTATCCATTACAACACGCCGACGCTTTACGAAGGCAAGCAGTTCAGCAATATCCGCCTCGTTTTTAAGCAGGGGAAGATTGTCGAAGCGACTTGCGAAACGGGCGACAACAAGAGCCTGAACGCTATTTTTGATACGGACGAGGGCGCTCGTTATGTGGGCGAATTTGCTATCGGCTTTAACCCGTTTGTGCTTTCTCCGATGTGTGACATCTTGTTCGACGAAAAGATTGCTGGCTCCATCCACTTTACGCCGGGCATGTGCTACGAAGATGCCCCGAATGGGAACAAGTCTGCAATCCATTGGGACTTGGTGCTGATTATGCGTCCTGAATACGGTGGCGGCGAAATCTGGTTCGATGACAAGCTCATCCGCAAGGACGGACTTTTTGTGGTCGATGAACTTAAGTGCTTGAATCCGGAGAACTTAGGATAATAGTTAAAATCATACTTTTGGTAGCTGTTGACAAAAACTGATAACTGGAATTAATTATATTTTTGTCACACAAATCAAAAAATCTTATTACAAGGAAAGATTATGAATTTAAAAACGATGTTTGGCATTGGCCTCGTTAGCGTCGGTGCAGCTTTTGCACAGGAAGCTTCTGAATCGAACGCTCCTTCCATGAGCGAACAGCAGCTCCAGCAGCAGGAAGAACAGGCTGCTGCTTCTGAAAGCCTTACGGCTCCGGTTCCGTTTGTCGCTCCGGAAATTCCGAAGGACTCCAAGCGCACTCCGTTCAATGCCATCTTGCATGGCAAGTCCTACAACAGAAACAGCAACATGGCCGCTGCTAACAATACGGACCTCTTGCTCAAGTATCCGAACTTGTTTGCAAACCGCAAGTTCTTCTACATTGAACCGACCAACAAGCTTGGCATTGTTTCTCTCGGTTCTTTCTTCACGGCTTTTGACATTAGCAAGGCTACGCATGACGATAGCCAGCTTGGCCGTCTCACTCTCGGTTACGCCGTTCCGGGCTTCGGCTTCTACGTAAGAGCAGGCCTTGGCCGTGACCGCGTCAGCAACGATGCTGGCGTTGTTAGCACGACTTACGGTGGCGATGACTGGGCTGCAGCAATCGCCAAGAGTTTCTTGGGCATGAACGTTGCTGCCGATGTCGACTGGCTCACCACGAAGAAACAGACTCATAATGATCCGGACCACGGTACTGAAACCGAAGACCGTTTTGACAGCCTTACCGTTAACTTGAGCTTGACCAATGCTCCGACCGCCAAGAACTTCACTTGGACTCTCGGTGCAAGATTCGTCAGCTTCAACAATGAAACCGAAATTGATGGCGATGTTGAAAAGGCTAACGACCCGGCTTCTTTCTGGGACCTTTCTCCGTACATCCGCGCTGGTCTCTCCGTTCTTGAAAACGAAAATGCTCGCATCCTTATCGGTGGTGCTGCCATTGTCTCTTACAGAAATTATGACGATCCGGTTGACCAGTATGCCATTACCGCTGTTCTCCAGCCGAGCATGCTTGGTGAAGTCTTCGTCGGCGAAGAAAAGAACTTCTTGTTCTACGGCGAAGTCGGTTACGACTGGGTGGCTTTCCAGTACTTGAAGAACAACGATTCCGATATGAGCCGTATGATGGACGTGATGAACTCTGTGAACGCTTCTATCGGTTTCCGTTACCAGTACAAGGACTTCCTTGCTGTTGAACTCGGCCTCGGCGAAAAGCTCTTCACTGGCCTTGGCAACTACTTCCAGGCTGATGGAACGTTCATCGACTTCAGTGCGATGATCCGCTTCTAATAGAAGAAATGATGATAAAAAAAGAGTCTAGCGAATGCTAGACTCTTTTTTAAATGCGCGAATCGCGATTAGAGGCGTTCTGCAATCTGGACGGCGTTGAGAGCAGCACCCTTGCGGATCTGGTCACCAACAATCCAGATGTTCATGCCGTTTTCGCAAGCGAGGTCCTTACGGATACGGCCGACGTAGACGTCGTCCGTGCCCATGAGGTTGAGCGGCATCGGGTAAACGTTGTTTGCCGGATCGTCGCAGAGCTGGAGGCCTTCGCCGTTCTTGATGGCGTTGCGGACTTCTTCAACAGAGAGTGCGCGTTCAGTTTCGAAGCTGATGGCTTCGGAGTGGCAGCGGAGAGCAGAAACGCGGACGCAGGTAGCGGCGCAGCGGACATCGCTGTGCATGATCTTCTGCGTTTCGTTGAACATCTTCATTTCTTCCTTCGTGTAGCCGTTGTCGGTGAACACGTCGATGTGCGGAATGAGGTTGTATGCGAGCTGGTGTGCGAACTTCTTCACGGTGACCGGCTTGCCTTCAACGATTTCCTGGTACTGCTGCTTGAGTTCGGCCATGCCAGTTGCACCGGCACCGCTTGCGCTCTGGTAAGAGGAAACGTGGATGGTCTTGATCTTGCTCAAGTCGTTAATCGGCTTGAGGGCGACAACCATCATGATGGTCGTGCAGTTCGGGTTAGCGATGATGCCCTTGTGGAGCTTGATGTCTTCCGGATTCACTTCCGGGACAACGAGCGGAACGTTCGGGTCCATGCGGAAGAAGCTCGTGTTGTCGACGACGACTGCGCCTGCGTCAACAGCAATCGGAGCAAATTCCTTGGAAACGCTTGCGCCTGCAGAAGAGAGCACGAGGTCAACGTTCTTGAATGCGTCCTTGCAAGTCAGTTCGACTTTGAGCTTTTCGCCCTTGAATTCATATTCACGGCCGACACTGCGTTCGGAGGCGAGGAGCTTCAAGTTCTGAAGCGGGAAGTTACGTTGTTCAAGAATCTTGAGGAGTTCTTGACCTACTGCGCCAGTGGCGCCCATGATCGCTACGTTACGAATCATAGATTTAACCTTTGTTTTTTCTTATTGTTGAGGTTGATTGTTCGTTTTTAAATTTTGAATAATTTTGTTGAATTTGTCGATATGCCTTTTGGCAATCTCAACCAGGTCGCGAGCCTGAGAATACTTCTTCATTGCTTCTTCTGGGTCTTCGATTAGGCAGTACGAATACAGCACGTGCGAGGCGCTACGGATTGTTTCCGAAGCCTGTACAAGTTCTGAATGGGCTTCGCGAGCTTCCATCGGATGGAAAATCCCGATGGCCTTGCGATTGAGCGATGTCGCCTTGTTGTTAATGGCGAGAGCCTGCTGGCTACGCTTTTCGCGTTCCATTTCGCCTGCATTCGGTTCCATCGGTTCGAACGAACTTACAGAACGCAAGATGTCGAACATCTTGTCGATGATGGTTTCTGCCTTGTCTGCATAAGTATCAAGGCGATCCATCACTTCAGGAGCGATTTCGAAATCGTCATCAATTGCGCTTGATGGTTCGAAGCTGTTCTTTGCTTCGGCGTGTGCTGCCGCCTGTTCTCTGTTTTCGTTGTTCGCATTGTCAAAAGACGAAATGTAGTCTTCGTACTTTTTGTTGTACGTCACGAGTTCTGTCGGAGAATAAGATGACGTGAGAACCAGGGTTGGACGTTCGAAACACGCCGTTCCGATACAGCCGGTCAGCATGCATAACGAGAAGAACAGGAACGATGCTCTCGTGGACCATTCTTCGCTTTGCACCATGCAGAAGATACTGAAAAGAAAAAGCAAAAAGAACGACAGCAGAATACCACCTTCGACATTTTGGACGATGATGGTATTCTTTACGAAATAGAACAGACAGTCTATTACAATCGTAAGAGTCGATAGAATGGCTCCGACGACTTTCGTATTACGCCCAGGGCACGATGCCGTAGCAAATAGCGTTACAAACGATATTCCTAGCGGCAACGCATAGATGAGCGCTAATTCTGCAATTCCTTGATTCATTCACAAAATCTTGAATTAGAACGGAAGATCGACGTCTTCTTCTGCCATGCCTGCATCATAGGCCGGAGCGCTATTCTGCTGCATGCCGTTAAAGCTGTTGGACTGGTAGCTGTTGGCCTGGCTGAAACCACCTGCACCCGGTGCGCCACCCTGGCCACGCGGAGTGAGGAGCTGGAACGTATCCATGTTGATTTCAGTGACATAGCGCTTCTGGCCGCTCGTCTGGTCTGTCCAGCTGCGGTTGGTGAGGGAACCTTCAACATAGAGGCTCATGCCCTTGCGAATGCCAAGCTGTTCAACGATATCTGCGATTTTGCCCCAGCCAATGATGTTATGCCAGTCGGTCTGTTCCTTCTGTTCGCCGTTGTTGTCACGATAGCGACGAGAAGTGGCGAGGGAGAAAGAAACGCGCTTGCGACCACCATTGGGATTAACGCGAACTTCCGGATCCTTACCGATATTACCGATGAGCATAACCTTATTCAAATAAGCCATATAATTATCCTATTTTAATTTTTAAAAATTTCGAAATCAAAAATACAAAATCTAGTTTGACATTTTAGTGTCAAAATTCAAAAAAATTGGCGAAATTCCCCCAATTTTAATGGATAAAACAAAAAACCATATGGTAAATCCATATGGCTTTTGCGATAAAGAGAATTATAAAGAGAAACGGCCACAATTAGTATTCGAAGTTCACGCGGTAGTGCTTGTGACCATTCGGGTTCACCTTGGCGCCCTTGGCGTTCACAAGACCGCGACGATCCTTTGCAGCTGCCGGAGTCGTACGCATTCCGTGGATGGCGTTTGTGGCGCTCGAGGAGCTCGGCGGAATGATTGCGCTGCTCGAAGAGGCCGGGACGCTAGAGGAGCTTGCTGGAACACTGCTCGAAGACGATGCCGGAGCGCTGCTAGAAGATTGCGGAGCCTGTTCGTCGTCTCTCGGAACCTGGCCGTTGAAGCTTTCCTGGCCTTTGCGGGTGAGGGCGAGGATTAACATGCCGTCTCTGGAGTAGATATTCTTGTCGGTGAGGTCGACTCGGTTGCCATCGAATGTCCAGTCACCCTTGCCCCAGCGGGAGCCATCGAATGTGTCGAAATTGTCGGTCCAGTCGAGCGTAAAGTCGCTGCCACCTTCGCCCCGGCCCGGCGTGTACTTATAAACCTTGACCCAGTTGATGAACTGGAAAAGCGGAAGCTTCGATTCATCGAACTGGCCAACCCAAGCCGCACTCTCAGACGACCAAAGGTTAAAACGGAGTCCCTGTGTACCTGTCAAGTTGGAAACCTGGCCACCTTCCGTCTTGCGGACTTCCTGACCGTCTACAGTCCAGCGGACGTAATTCGGAGTCCATTCGAGACCGTATGTGTGGAAAGCCTGATCGGCGGCGGGGCTAACGGCATGGTGTTTTTCGCTAGTCTTCTGTGCGCCGGCCTTACCAGTAATGATGTTGGACTGGAAACTGCCCGGATTCTTGCCGAGAACTTCGATATCCACTTCTACCCAAGGCCTTCCATCAGCGATTTCGGAACCATTCTGGTAGAGGAACATGGAACTGACCGTTCCCGATGCGGCTGCCATCTTCATACGGGCTTCAAACTTACCGTACTGAACTTCTTCTAACGTGTAGAGTTCGGCACCGCTAAAATCCTTTGCGCTAACATTGGTGGTGAGGGCTGCTGCGGCGGCTGCTACGGCGAGAGCGCTCTTGACTGCAGTTTTCTTGATGTTCATATTTTATCTCCATGAAGTTTCTGTACAAAACAGAATCCCATTTAACCGAAGATAAAGATAAGTTAGCGAAATTAAATAACCAATAAAATAGAATGTATTTAAAATATTAACTGTATCGAGTGTGCGAGTATGCTGTGCTGAAAAAGTGCGGATTTGGGTGAAATTTGCCGTAAATTCATTTTTTAACGGGAAAGTAATTTAATTTTTATACTAATTTGGTAGGAAAAGAGGCGATAATGAATTACTTGATTGTTCCTGGATTGAATAATTCCGGACCGAAACACTGGCAGAGCTTCTGGGAAAAGAGCTTGCCGAATGCAACGCGCGTCATCCAGCACTGTTGGGACCATCCCGAGAAAGCGGACTGGGTCGAGACTTTGGACAAGTGCATCCAGCAGTTGAATGCGGATACGATTCTTGTGGCGCATAGCTTGGGTGTTTGCACGACGGTCAACTATCTTTTGAAGGCGAAATCGCAAGGTGGCGTTCCGCCGTACATCAAAGGGGCTTTCCTTGTTTCGCCAAGTGATGTGGATAACGTAGAACTTATTGGGAACTTTGCTCCGATGCCACTTGAAAAACTGCCGATTCCGGCATGTGTCGTGGCGAGCGAAAATGACCCGTTTGTCTCGATGGAACGTTCTGAATTTTTTGCCAACGCTTGGGGCGTAAAGCTGTTTAACGCAGGTGCTCTTGGACATATCAATTCGGATTCCGATCTCGGTGAATGGGAACAGGGGCGTAAATTCCTTGCAGAATTTGAATCAACGGAGGTTCTAAAATGAAGGTCATCTTGTTTAACGGTAGCCGTCGCGAAAATGGCTGCACTTATACGGCTCTGAACATCGTCGCAAACCAGCTCAAGGCCGCTGGAATCGAAACGAAAATCGTGTTTGTCGGTGGGCGAGTGCTCAAGGGCGAGGTGAACGAAGTTGTCCACGAAGCCAAGGAACTCTTGGAAACGGCGGACGGCGTTGTTTACGGTTCTCCGGTTTATTACGCTTCTCCGAGCGGCGAAATGTTGATGTTCCTCGACCGTCTTTACGGTGTCGCAGAAGCAAATCTGCTGTTCAAGCCGGCGGCAAACGTGGTTTCTGCACGTCGTGCAGGGACGACCGCAACTCTCGATGTGCTCAACAAGTACCCGACTTATGCGCAGCAGCCGCTCGTGACTTCACGCTACTGGAACATGGTCCATGGTTCGAATCCAGAAGATGTGCTGAAGGATGAAGAAGGCGTGCAGATTATGAAGGAACTGGGCCGCAATATGGCATGGCTCCTCAAGAGCATTGATGCGGGCAAGCAGGCGGGCGTGACGCAGCCTGATGCCAAGCAGAAAGTCTACACCAATTTCATTCGATAGAAACTTCGCGAGACTCCGCGCTGTTTCGAGATGCCGCCGGTGAATGCCGCGCGGCACTTTTAATTACGAGAGGTCGCGGGGGACAGCCCGCGCATTTTTCTATATTGCGCCGCAAATGAATACGCTATTGAATTTCGACAGCGAGCATTTGTGGCACCCGTATGCTGCGCTGAAAAATACTCCCGCAAGATTCCTTGCAATGTCGGCTCACGGAACGACGATTGAAACCGCCGACGGATTGAAACTGATTGATGCCGTATCGAGCTGGTGGTGCATGGCTCACGGGCATAACGCTCCTGAAATTGTTGAAGCGATTCGCAAGCAAAGCGAAAAGATGTGCCACGTGATGTTCGGCGGTTTTACGCATGAGCCCGCAATTGAATTGGGTGAGAAGTTAGTGAACTTTTTGCCCGAGGGCTTGAACAAGATTTTCTTTGCTGATTCGGGAAGCATCGCCGTGGAATGCGCCGCCAAGATGGCGGTGCAGTACCAGCATTCGCTGGGTCGCCCGGAGCGCTGTAAGTTGGTCGCCTTGAAGGGCGGCTACCACGGCGATACGGCAGGCGCAATGGCTTTGAGCGATCCTGACGGTATGCATGTGCTTTTCCGCGGAATCATGCCGCATCATTACTTTGCGGAACGCCCGAATTGCCGTTTTGATAGCGCTTGGGACGATAGCGATTTTGCATCGATGGAACGCGTTGTCGAAGAGCATAAAAATGAAATTGCGGCCGTCATTTGCGAGCCTGTTTTCCAGGGCGGAAACGGCATGTGGCTTTATAATGCAGGTTACCTCAAGCGACTCCGCGAGCTTTGCGACCGCTATGGCATCTTGCTTATTTTGGATGAAATTGCTTCGGGATTTTACCGCACAGGCCCGCGATTTGCGATGATTCATGCGGGTATAAAGCCGGACATTATGTGCATCGGCAAGGCGCTTACAGGCGGTAGCATTACGATGGCCGCTTGTGTTGCATCCGAAAAGGTCGCTGACTCGATTACGAATAGCAAGATCCCAGCGTTTATGCATGGCCCGACGTACATGGCAAACCCGCTAGCGTGTGCGGCTGGGATTGCTTCGCTTTCGTTGTTTGAAAGTCGCGATTATGCATCAAGCGTGGCTCGGATTGAAAAGCGCTTAAAGGCGAATTTGGAACCGCTCCGTTCGCTTGAAAATGCGGCGGACGTGCGTGTGCTCGGTGCAATTGGCGTTTTGGAACTCAAGGCAAAGCCAAGTGCAGACGATATTTTGAAAGTCATCAAGGAAACTGGCGTGTGGCTACGTCCGTTCTGCAATTACGTCTATACGATGCCGCCGTTCATCACGAGCGATGCTGAAGTGGACCGCATTTGCGAAGCGATTAAGATGATTGGAAAATGCGAACCTGCGCCGATTGTGGATGGCGAGGACGAATTCCACGAGTAAATACAACTTAAATTTTTTCTTCAAACGGAACTAAGGTCACACAGTTCCGTTTTTTCTTTGATACGTAGAGCGCCTTGTCGGCAAAGGAGAGCATGTCTGAAACAATTCCGTCTCCGAATGTTCCGCCAAAGCTCATTGTTAACTTTACATCAGGGTAATCTTGCAGTTTAATTTTTTCTGCCCGAGCGCGCATCTGTTCAAGTCTGTTTCTCAGCACTTCATGAGTAATACCCTTGAACGAGATTAAAAATTCGTCGCCACCATAACGTACTACACGGTCCAAATTACGAACAGATGAATTCAGTATCGATGCAACGGCAGCAAGGGCGGCATCACCACACTGGTGGCCGTAATTGTCATTAACATCTTTGAAAAAGTCAATATCAGCCATTACGACGGCTTGACTATTACGCGATGATAGTTTATCATCAAAATACTTGCGGTTCATCACTTGAGTCAACGAATCCCTGTAGATTTTATCGTTTATTTCCGTGATTTCGTTATTTTTGTCGGTGAAACCGAACACGGTTGTTTCTTCGCCGGTTCGCACAATTTTCATTTCAACATATTGGCCGACTTCGTTGTGGAAAATTTTTGACAAACTATTTCCGACTGGCAAGTATTCCTTAATATAGGACTCATCAGCCACTTCTCGGATACTTTTTCGATCCTCTTCGTGTACAACCGTATTGATAAGTTTTTCAACAAGGATCTTGAACGGAGGCGGTTCTTTCATGAAGCCAAGAGCACTTTTGATTCGATCGCTTGTGCGGAAAAATTCCACCTTTTCTGTGACAAAATCAACTCCGACTACAGAGGCGTATCCGTTCATGAGCGCATTGATCATATTTTGTTGTTTGCGGTTCTGCTCCAAGAGCTCTTTCTCTTGTTCCAGCTTTGTCATTTGCGCATTCACGTTTTCGACAACGTACAGGACTCGACGTAGTGGCTTGTCATCACCAACGCGTACAAACATTGCCTTACTCCAACCGTGAATTTTCCCGTGAAAAATTTCGGAAATAACATTTGCATTCTTCATGCGTTCCGACAATGTTGAAAGGATCGTAAAATTCTTGATGGTTGAAACGCTTTCTGGGCATGCAAGGTTCACCATGATATTGGTAATACTTTCTTGCAGGGTATCTGCATTTTTCATAAACTTATCGATGAACTCGTTCGTCTTGATAGGGAACGCGGTCATATTCTCAAGATCGAGTACATGCATCGAAATGTACAGTTCAGTTGTGGCGTAAGTTATAGCTGTGAAAAACTCCGCAGAGTCCACAGGAAAGTCCGCGATAAACTTTTTGCAATCACCCATATCAGTTACCAAGAAAAGTCATTACTCCCGTTACTAGTAAAAATATATTCATTTCAATGAAAACGATAAGACCTTTTTTCTAAATTGTGGCGCGTAAAAGAAGGCTCTTATGGATTACTACAGTTTAAAAATGCGAGCCTCGCAGCATGTTGGCGAAGGCGAAAACTCCCATGAACAGCATATTTCCGGTGCTGAACGTATTGTTGGTCGTGATTCCGTGGAAGCTGTGTGTGCGGCGATGGTGCGCCGTGCGATGAATCATTCCAAGGGCGACCCGGATTTTATCAATGTGAAAATTGAAAAGGTTCACGAAAGCGATATTCAGGTCTTGAAATCGCTCCATGTAACGCGAGTGGATGTGGAAACGTGGCAGGAAGGGTTGGAGAAGGCTTTTGGCTTGATTACGCCGCTGATGGGCTCCGGTTGTGGACTGCGCGAAAAATTGCAGGATCTTCTGCGGGAGACGTTCCCGATGCGCGGGGCGATGCTTTACGACATTGCGACGGGAAACCGCCTGGAACCAGACCACGAACGCGGTGTCCGTGCAACGTATATGGATGCGCTCCATTCGAGCGAAGTCGATGGATGCAAGAATCATTTCAACGAAGCGATTGTCCTTGCGACCAAGGTGGCGAATGCACCGGGTATGGTGGCGGAATTCTGCGTAAGCGATGACCCGAATTATGTGACAGGCTATGTCGCGAGCAAGGAACTCGGCTATGTTCGCGTCATGAAAATGAAGGAAATGGGCGACGAAAACGGAGGCCGCATTTTCTTGTTTGATTCTCGAAAAGCCTCCGCCGAAGAATGCATCGAGTATTTGCAAAAGAAGAAAGTGCTCGTGGATGTCGCCGCGTGTCATCCTGAGCGAAGGGCGTAGCCCGAAGTCGAAGGATCCAAGGCTTTTTGTATGAACGAACGAATTTTAGACTTTTTCACGAAAGATGCGCTTGAAACGGCGCGTGCGAACAATACGTACCGCACGTTGCGTCACATCTCGTCGCCAGAAGCATCGCATGTGACGATTGCGGGTAAGGATACTGTTTTGCTCGCTTCGAATTCTTACTTGGATTTGGCGAATATTTCCGAACTCAAGCAGGCGATGGCAGATGCGGTCCTTGAATGGGGTACGGGGAGCGGTGGCGCCCGCCTCACGACCGGCAACAAGACTCCGCACGATGAACTCGAAGAGTTTATTGCAAAGTTCAAAGGCGAAGAGGCAGCTATCGCGTTCAATACGGGCTACATGGCGAACGTGGGTACGATTTCTGCGTTGTGCGGCAAGAACGATTTTATTTTCAGCGACGAACTGAACCACGCAAGCATCATTGATGGCATTCGTCTTTCGCGTGCAAAATGCTTTGTGTACAAGCACAATGACATGGCGGATTTGGAACGCGCGATTGAAGAGGCTAAGGCTGAGTTCTGCGCACGTGAAAAGTTCGCGGAAAACGCAGTCTTGAATTTCCGTGGTCTCATTGTGACCGACGCTGTTTTCAGCATGGATGGCGATTTGGCGAACTTGCCGGAACTCTTGCAGATTGCGAAAGCGCATGGCGTGTTGCTCATGATTGATGAGGCGCATGCCACGGGCGTCCTTGGGCGCACGGGGCGCGGACTTGCGGAACATTACAATTGTGAACATGCCGATGTGACCGTCGGGACTTTGAGCAAGGCCGTGGCCGCCGAAGGCGGCTTTGTCGCCGGTTTCAAGCAGTTGATTGAATTCTTGAAAAACAAGTCTCGCAGTTTCATTTTCACGACAGCGATGGCCCCTGCGGTAGCGGCGGCTGCACTCCGCAATTTGCAGTTCATTGATGCGCATCCGGAACGTGTTCAGCAATTGCGTGACAACGTGAAATTCTTTTGCGATGCTTTGCGCTTGCATGGGTTGCAAGTTTCGCAGACGGAATCGGCGATTATCCCGATTATCATTGGGGATGAAGCGAAGGCTTTGCGGATTTCGGAAACGCTCCAGAATGAGGGCGTCTTGATCCCTGCAATCCGTTATCCGACGGTTGCAAAAGGGCAGGCACGCTTACGCGCTAGCCTCATGGCAACGCATACAAAAGAAGAACTTGAATTTGCTGCAGCAAAAATTGCGGAGGCGATATGAGCAAAGGTTATTTCGTTACGGCGACGGGTACGGATGTCGGTAAAACTTTTATCACGGGTCTTTTGGTGAAAAAATGGCGCGATTCCGGCATTGACGCGGGCTATTACAAGGCGGCTCTTAGTGGTGCTGAACTCCGTGATGGCAAGTGGATTGCGGGCGACGCTGATTACGTCAAGCGCATTGCAGGTCTCCCGGACTCGCAAGAACAGCTCGTCAGTTACGTTTACAAAGAGGCGGTTTCTCCGCATCTGGCCGCACAAAAAGAAGGCAATCCCGTTGAGCTTTCTAAAGTTCAGGCGGACTTTAACGCAGCCTGCTCCCGCCACGAATTCATCTTTGCCGAAGGTAGCGGGGGAATCATTTGCCCCATCCGCTATGATGACCAGAAAATTTTCCTCGAAGATATCATCAAGACGCTCAAGCTTCCGCTGCTTATCGTAACGACGGCTGCACTCGGCTCCATCAACGCTTGCGTGCTCACTATAGAATACGCTCGCAGCCGTGGCCTTTCCATCCGTGGAATTATCGTGAACCGTTACGGCTGTAGCGGCAATTTTGAAATGGAAGATGACAATATCCGCATGATGCAGGACTTGACAGGGCTTGAAATTCTTGCAAAAGTCAAGGAAGGCGACAGCGATTTAGGCGTCGATACGTTTTAATGTTAGGATATTCCGACACCATGTCGGAATAACGCAAGGAAGGCGGATACAATCCGCCTTAATATTTTTATAAGGAAACTATTCTAGCTTTACGCAACGAATAGATACGCCTTCCAATTTCGAGCCTGCTGAATTTTTAGCAGGAGATTCTTCACCCAACTTCGAAACAAGTGCTGAATTAACAATTGTCAATGAGGTGCCGCCATATTCTTGCGGATAATTCCAAATAGCAAAATTTGCTAATGATTCAAATGCTCCTTTTTCAGTTCTATACCCCGCACCAATCAAAGAAAATCCACTTGTATTAGTTCCATTAAAACATTGAGAACGCAAACCGCTTATTCCCTCATCATATTTATCTTCGTATTGGCGTATAATTACATAATCATCCCATGTAAAAAGTCGCCAACCTTCAGGGCATATTCCTCGATGTTTTTCTTGTATTAAATCCGTGCAACTTTCGGTATTGCAACGACTCGGTAGTTGCATCATTTCCGCCCATTGGTAAAGCCCACCAAATCGATCACAATAGGTTGTGTCGTTGTTATAGCAATAGCGTTCAATTTTTGCATCATCATTTTGGTCATTTTCACCAGAAACCATTTCACCGATATTTAAATTTTCAGCCATAACAGTTACAGATTTTCCAGTTTTTGATGAAACTGCGGTATAGTAGTAATAACTGCGACCATTACGCGTATCGGTAAAAGTCTTATAATCATTTTTATGAACGTTCCAGTTTCCTGCAAGGCATGTATCATGAGCATATGGTTTATACTCAATACCACTAGATACGTCATTGTTTAGACTCGAAGATGAAGAAATCTTTTGACTAGAGCTAGACTCAACTTTTTTACTTGAGCTTGAGGCCGAGACAGAAGAAGAGGATGCAACCTTTGCAGACGATGATGAAGACGTTGCCTTCGCCGACGAAGAGGACACTTTCGAAGAACTGCTACTAGATTGCTTACTGTTACTGGATCCTTCGCGGCTATCGCCGCTCTGGATGACGGAACTGCTGCTCCGGATGACACTAGACGATGACGACTTCTTAACGCTGGAACTAGATGGCGATCCCGGAACGGAATCCGGGATGACTTCAGAAGGGGATGTTCCGCTGTCGCCGCCACAAGCGATGAGGGCTACAGATAGTAAAATGGACGCAATAATGCTGTACTTGAAATTTCTCATTCTAAACCTCGTCCATATACCCAATTGCGCTGCAATATAGATAAATACAGATGCTTTATCACCTGTCATGCGTAAAATAGGAATCTTCTCTTGCTTTTTTGCTAAAAATAATGTATAATAACTACCAAATCGTGATTTACTAAATCGTGATTTGGTAAATTACAAAACGAAGGGTAGAATATGTTCATTGGCAGAAAACAGGAATTGCAATTTCTTGAAGACCGATACACAAGCAAAGGCGGACAATTGGTCGTGCTTTACGGCCGCAGGCGCGTAGGTAAAACGGAAACACTTCATGAATTTTGCAAAGATAAGCCGCACGTGTTCTACTCATGCCGAGAAGTGTCCGACAAATTGCAGTTACGCAGCTTTTCTTCGAAGATGTTGCAAGAAAAAATTCCTGCGGCGAAATATATCTCCGAATTTGACGACTGGGAAGCGGCTTTTGGCGCGGTCTCGGAGTTGCCCTACGGCAAACGTAAAAAACTGCTGATTATCGATGAATTCCCTTACATGTGCAAGTTCAACAGCAGCGTTCCATCTGTTTTACAAAACCTTTGGGATGAACGCCTGAAAGACGAGAACATCATGATAGTCCTGTGCGGCAGCGCAATGAGTTTTATCGAAAAGGAATTGCTAGCCGAGAAAAATCCGCTTTATGGAAGGGCTACGGGAATATTCAAGATGGAACCTATGGGATTTTACGATGCAACGCAGTTTTTCCCAAAATATTCCGCCCGTGACAAGATTATCGCCTACTCTATTCTTGGCGGAATTCCGCATTATTTGCGACAATTCGATTCGGACTTGTCTCTTGAAGAAAACATCAAGCGAAATATTCTTACTAAGGGATGCGCACTTTATAGCGAGGTAGAATTTTTACTTCGACAGGAATTACGAGAAACAATTCTCTACAATTCCATCATTGAATCCATTGCGCTTGGGGCAACCAAGTTGAATGACATCAGCAAGAAATCGCTTATAGATGACACCTCAAAAACAAGCGTTTATCTAAAAAACTTGATAGAACTTTCTATCGTAAAACGTGAATTTTCTGTCGATGACGGCATAAAGGAAGTCGGAAATCGGAATCGCGGACTTTACCGCTTGACGGACAATTTTTTCCGTTTCTGGTACGCTTTTGTATTTACCAACTATTCTGATTTGGAAAGCGGAGATGTCGACGGCGTTTTTGAACATGTCGTTAAGCCATCTCTGCACGAGTTTGCGTCTTTATCTTTTGAAGATGTTTGTCGTGAATTCATCCAAGAAAAGCAGAAATCAGGACTGCTACCGTTCCGTTATAAGCGGATGGGACGCTGGTGGGGCAAAACTACTGTACGCCGTGGCGATGATACAGAAGTTCAAGAAACGGAAATTGATCTGCTTGCGATATCTGCAGATAAGGATAAGTATCTTGTAGGTGAATGCAAGTTCAAGGGCAAGCCGTTTACCTACGGTGATTTTCTCGATACGATGGTAAAGCTTTCTTTGCAAAAGGAAAAAGCAGAATTTTACTATTACCTTTTTTCAGAATCAGGCTTTGTGGAAAAACTTAGCGACGAGGCTCGCAAGAATCACAATATCCATCTTGTAAATCTTGATGATATCGTAAAGCTAAAGTAAGGACGGCGACACCGATTTAGGCGTACAGGTATTTTAGAGTAACGAAAACGAACTCCCACCCATGGGAGTTCGTTATTTTTATACTCACTAATGAGTTTTATTCAATTTTCGTACAGCGAACGGAAAAACCTTTAACCTTCAGTTCACGGCCATTTTGTTTAACAGGATCATCCACAAGACTCGAAATAATCGTATGATGAGCCCTAACTTCTTTATCATCCATATATTCCTCAGGACGGAACCAAGTAGCAAATGTGTTTAGTTCCTCAAACACACCATCTTCAGTTCTCAGACCACCTCCGATTAAGGAGAACCCACTAGCATTGCTTCCAAGAAAGCATTGCGAACGCAAGCCTTTTATTCCATCACCGTATTGGTCATTATAATCTCTAATTATTTCGTAATCATCCCAAGTAAACAAGCGCCAGCCCTCAGGACAAATTCCTCGATGATCGCGTCTAATTTTTTTATAGCAACTTTCGGTATTGCAGCTACTCGGTAACTGCATCATTTCAGCCCACTGGTACAACCCACCATACTTATCGCAATTAGTGGTATCATTGTTGTAGCAATAGCGTTCAATCTTCGTATCATCATTTTGATCATTTTCACCGAGGACCATATCACCTATATTCAAATTTTCGGCCATAACGGTTACTTTTCTTCCTGTTTTTGAAGAAACGGCTGTATAGTAGTAGTAACTACGACCATTACGTGGGTCGGTAAACTGTTTGTAAACGCTCTTGTGAATATTCCAGTTTCCAGCAAGGCATGTATCATGAGCATACGGTTTATACTCAACACCACTGGATACATCATTGTTCAGACTCGAAGAAGAAGCAGTCTTTTGACTGGAGCTAGACTCGACCTTTTTACTAGAAGATGAAGGGAGATTCCCGCTCGAGGCGGGAATGACAGAGGAAGAAGAGGATTGCTTACTGCTACTGGATTCTTCGCTACGCTTCGAGGATGACGAGACGATCTTTGCAGATGACGAAGAGGACGTTGCCTTCGCCGATGACGAAGAGGAAACCTTCGAGGAACTGCTACTTGTCATGCCGGACTCCGTTCCGGCATCGCCTTTTTTACTGCTACTTGAAGGGCGATTCGCGCTTGAAGCGGGAATGATTGAAGAAGAGGAGACCTTTTCAGAAGACGATGATGACTTTTCCACATCATCATTTGCGGAAGTACCGCTGTCGCCGCCACAAGCGGCAAGAGCTACGGATAGGATTATGGATGCAATAATGCTGTACTTGAACTTTCTCATTCTAAACCTCGTCCATATACCCAACTTTTTTATTGAAACAATTTAGCAAAATTTCTATCTTTGACATTAGTCAGTTCGAGACCCATCCTGACTCTAAACAAAACTAGGAGATTTTATGAAAGACGCTTTGCTGGTCTTGTCTGGTGGAATGGACAGTGTGACCTTGCTCTACGACCGCGCCGCGGATATTGCGCTTGCCGTTTCGTTTGATTACGGCAGCAACCACAACGACAAAGAAATTCCTTTTGCGCGCATGCACTGCGAAAAACTCGGGATTCCGCACATTACGATTCCGCTTAAGTTCATGCACGATTACTTTACGTCGTCACTCCTTTCGGGGGCAGATGCTATCCCAGAAGGGACTTACGCTGACGAGAACATGAAATCGACGGTGGTGCCGTTCCGCAATGGCATTATGCTTTCTGTGGCGGCAGGGCTTGCCGAAAGCCGTGACCTCAAGCGCGTGATGATGGCAAACCACTTTGGCGACCATGCGATTTATCCGGACTGCCGCGAAGAATTCGTGAAGAACATGTCGGCAGCGATTTCTGCAGGTACATACGCAAACATCACGATTGACGCTCCGTACACGAACATTTCCAAGGCGGATATCGCTCGTAAAGGCAAATTGCTTGGCTTGGACTACAGCGAAACTTGGTCTTGCTACAAGGGCGGCAAAATCCATTGTGGCAAGTGCGCAACCTGCCTGGAACGCAAGGCTGCTCTCGCCGAGGCGGGCATCAACGACACAACGGAATACGAGGCGTAATATGTACAGAGTTATCAAGCGTATTGAAATTTCTGGGGCTCACAAGCTCTCGCTCCCGTACGAAAGCAAGTGCCGCGGTCTGCATGGCCATAACTGGATTATCACGGTGTTCTGCCAGTCCGAAACTCTCGATGAAAACGGCATGGTGGTCGATTTTTCGCACATCAAGGAAATTGTGAAGGGCAAATTCGATCACAAGTTCTTGAACGATGTGGTGGACTTTAATCCGACAGCGGAGAATATGGCTCGCTGGATTTGCGAACAGGTGCCGCATTGCTACAAGGTGCAGGTCCAGGAAAGCGAAGGCAATACCGTCGAGTACGAAGTGTAAGGGCGCGGGCTCTTATGAAAGTTTGCGAAATATTTAAGAGTATCGAGGGCGAAGGGATTCGCATGGGGCAGGCGGCGGTGTTTGTGCGTCTGCACGGTTGCAATTTGCGCTGTAGCTACTGCGATTCAATGTATGCGGTCGAAGGTCCTGACTTTAAGCAGATGAGCGTGGGGGAGATCCTTGCAGCGGTTGAAGCGTATCGCAACGAATCCGGTGTCAAGTGCGTCACGCTCACGGGTGGCGAACCGCTGATTCACGAAGGCGTGGGCGAGCTGCTTACCGCATTCTGTGACGGTGGCTTTGAAGTCAACATCGAAACAAACGGCACAGTCCCTTGCAAATGGCAGTTACCAGGGCTCTTTTACACGATGGACTGGAAATGCAAAAGCAGCGGCATGTCGGCCCGAATGAAGATGGAAAATATCATTTCACTCGGCAAAAATGACGTGCTCAAGTTCGTTATCGGGAGTGTTGAAGACTTGCAAGAAGCGGAAGGCGTTGTCGCGCGACTCTCGCTAACATCTCCAGATAATATGCCGCACATCTTTATTTCGCCGGTATGGGGCGAACTCACCAACGAGCAAATTGTCAATTGGATGGTGGGTAGCAAGGTCATGACGCAAAACAACGCTCGGTTTCAAGTGCAACTGCACAAAATCGTATGGGACCCCGACATGCGCGGGGTGTAATGCGGACGCTTCTTGCAAAGCGATTGCTAATCGAGATAAATAACTTCGCCGATAAGCGGCATGAGCAAAGGCTTGCCAGATTCCTTGGCGGCCTTTTTTGCATTTTCGAGAGGCTCGTAATACGGATGCTTGCTCAGGCAGAACTTGGAATGATGAACCGTCAAATAGCGTTTAGCACCAAGTTCAAGCATTTCACGGCCTAAATATTGCGGCATCGTATGGACTTGCGCCCAATCCGGATTGTATTGCCCGTTTTCAAGAATCCCTAAATCGATGTTCGGGAAGTTCGCCTTGATTTTCGAGTAGTGCGAACCGTAGCCACCATCTCCGCCTATCCAAATTGTACGTTTGGGCGATTCATAGACGAACGAAGCCCAGAACGTCTTGTTCTTGTGCAAATCGCGGCCCGAGAAATGCCTTGCAGGCGTTGCCGTAACGCGGGTGCTGTCGCCAAGTTGCGCTTTTTCCCACCAGTCAAGCTCAATAAGTTTGTTCACGGGATAGTGCCAGTATTCCAGATGCGAGCCTACGCCAAGTGCGGTTATGACCTTCTTGACGCGCGGTTCCAACTCCGTGACAGTCTCGTAATCCAAGTGATCCCAATGGTCGTGAGTAATAACCAGGTAATCGATATCCGGCATGTCGGCGGGCTTGTAAATGTCCGTACCCTTGAACATCTTATTGGCAAACTTGACGGGGGAGCCCTTGTAAAATACCGGGTCCACCAAAATTTTCTTACCCGAAAGGTTCACAAGGTACGATGAATGCCCGAACCAAACAATCCAATCCTTGTCGTTGGGGAGTTTTCTCAAATCTGTCTTGATTGCGTGAATGGCGGTGTCGGGGACGGTGTTCTTCTTTTTGTTGAACATAAATTCGCGCCAGACAGTGAGCGTACTCTTGTTGCCCGTCATAAATTCCGTTTCTTCGTCGTTCACGAACTGCTTGCCATCGTAATGCGGGGACTTTTTGATGCGCTCCAGACGCTTCCCTTGCGGGAGCTTGCCAAAGCTATCTTGGCTTAGGAACAGAACGCCCGCATCGCCCAAAAGAAAAAGGACTGTTAAAATAATCGTTGTAATCATAACTAGGCTTTAATATATAATTGTTTTTTGCTAAAAATTCTATCCAGATGTGCAGGTTTACATTGTGTTAAAAGGTGAAGCCGTTCTTGAAAGGGTGGTGCCCGCTTACTTCGACTTCGCTCAGCACAGGCTCCGGCGGGCATGACAGGTTTAATGTTTAGGTTGAATCTTTCCATTTTCTTCTTACTGCCTACTTCCTACCGCCTACTAATCGCTAAAATTCATTGACCAATACCCATTTTTTTTGCTATCTTGTAGCGCGTTCGAAATATCTCGAAATCTAACACGTTAAACCAATAGGAGCTCATAATGAGTCTTACTCTTAACGATATCAAGCACCCGAAAATCAGTACTTGGGTGAATGAAATGATTGCCATGTGCGAACCGGACAACGTCGTCGTCGTTGACGGTACCCAGGAAGAATATGATGCCCTCATGCAGAAGTGCGTCAAGGCCGGCCTCGCAACGAAGCTTGCCAAGAAGGAAAACTGCTACTTGTTCCGTTCTCTTCCGTCTGACGTGGCTCGCGTCGAATCCCGTACGTTCATCTCCTCCGTCAAGGAAGAAGATGCAGGTCCGACCAACCACTGGATCGACCCGTCTGAACTCAAGCAGACGATGCGTAAGCTCTACAAGGGTTGTATGCACGGCCGTACCATGTACGTGATCCCGTTCTGCATGGGCCCGCTCGGCTCCCCGATTTCCAAGAACGGTATCGAAGTCACTGACTCCGAATACGTCGTTCTCAACATGGACATCATGACTCGCGCTGGCAAGAAGGTTCTCGATATCTTCAATGCTGACCCGAACGCTGACTTCGTTCCGTGCCTCCACTCCGTTGGTAAGCCGCTCCGCGAATGCGAAAGCGACAACGGCATCTGGCCGTGCGCTGACGTTGAATACAAGTACATCACGCAGTTCCCGGAAGAACGCCTCATTTGGTCCTACGGTTCCGGTTACGGTGGAAACGCCCTCCTCGGCAAGAAGTGCTTTGCTCTCCGCATTGCTACCGTTCTCGCTCGCGACGAAGGCTGGCTCGCTGAACACATGCTCATCCTCAAGCTCACCAACCCGAAGGGCGAAGTCAAGTACGTGACTGGCGCATTCCCGTCTGCTTGCGGTAAGACGAACCTCGCCATGCTCATCCCGACTATCCCGGGCTGGAAGGTCGAAACCATCGGTGACGACATTGCATGGATGAAGTTTGGCAAGGATGGCCGTCTCTATGCTATCAACCCGGAAGCTGGCTTCTTCGGCGTTGCCCCGGGTACTTCTGCAGAATCCAACAAGAACGCTCTTGTTTCTGCTGAAAAGAACACGATCTACACGAACTGCGCTCTCACTGAAGACGGCGACGTGTGGTGGGAAGGCATCGGCTACCCGGCTAAGGGCAAGCTCGTTGACTGGAAGGGCAAGACCCGTGACGCTCTCCCGAAGGACAAGGCTCCTAAGGGCGAAGAAATGGCTCACCCGAACGCTCGCTTCACCGCTCCGGCTAAGCAGTGCCCGTGCATTGCTAAGGAATGGGAAGATCCGGCAGGCGTGCCTATCTCTGCAATCCTCTTCGGTGGCCGTCGTCCGTCCACCATTCCTCTGGTCCACCAGTCCCTCAGCTGGAACCACGGCGTGTTCCTCGGCTCCATCGTGGGTTCCGAAATCACTGCTGCCTCTACGATTGACGCCTCTCAGGTCGGTAAGATCCGCCGCGACCCGTTCGCAATCCTCCCGTTCTGCGGCTACAACATGGGTGACTACTTCAAGCACTGGATCGAAATCGGTCAGAAGTCCACTGAAGACAAGCTTCCGAAGATCTTCTACGTGAACTGGTTCCGCAAGGATGCCAACAACGAAAAGCTTCCGGGTGGCTTCATGTGGCCGGGTTACGGCGACAACAGCCGCGTGCTCGCTTGGATCTTCGACCGCTGCAACGGTGTTGACAACGCTGTCGAAACTCCGATCGGTTACATGCCGAAGGAAGGCGCCATCAATACTGATGGTCTCGCTGACTACTATAAGGAAACTCTCCCGCAGATCACGAAGGTTGACGTGGAAGGCTGGAAGAAGGAACTCGCTGACGTTAAGGAAAACCACTATCCGAAGTTCGGCAAGCACCTCCCGAAGGAACTCTCCGAAATCATCGACATGATCCAGGATCGCCTCAATAAGGCATAATGTTTGCCGCGGCTTGATGTCGCGACACTCTGTGTCTAGTTCCTAGCGAACTTAAATGCCCTTGCGATGAAAGTCGCAAGGGTGTTTTTGTATATAAAAGAAAGTGCCGCGGCATCTCGTCGCGACACTTTGAGTATGTTATTGGTTACGATTTATTCTACATATTTCTTGATGAGGCGGACCATCAAATCGGCGAGTTTTTCCACTTCGTAATCGCCGACAGAAGCTTCGATGTGCTTATTTCCGATGCCACTATCGTTTGTGAGGAATACGTACGTGCCACCCGTAGCAAGTTCAAAGAATCTCAGCATAAATTCAGTGTCCTTGTCCACGCCGCTTGCGGCCACCGGGATAATCTTGATGCCGTTCTGGGCAAAGAGTGCAATGGATTTTTGCAGGCTTTCGATGACGTTGTCCTTATGGTGCGCAGGAGCGTCAAGAATCAAGAATGCGATACGTGCGCGAGCCGATTCGTTCCAGGAAAGCTTTTGCAAGGATGCTTCAAGTGCATAGTCAACAGCTTCGGGATAGTCGCCACCACCGCCAGCTTTCTGTTTGGCGACAAATTCCTGAGTCGTAGAAACGTTATCTGAAAAATCATCGTATCGGGTGATGTATTCGTCTTGGAGATCGCGGTAGAACAATGCTGCCGTACGCAAAGCGATGTTGTTGCCCGAACTTGCGTGGTCGATAATGTAGTTCAGGTCAGAAATAAGGAAACGGATTTCGTCGGTCATGGAGCCTGTAGCATCCACGATGAATGCGATATCGGCTTTTGCTGCGGCCTGTTGGGCGTCAGCACTTACGACAACGTTGACATTGACTTGTTCATCGCCCTGCAAGGTGAACTTGAGCGGTTCGATATAGCTAGCACCATTGACGTTAAGCGAATAATCTTCAGCAACAATTTCGCCATTATCATTAGCAAAGAGGTTCTGCCAGCAGTAAGCGAACCCGGCGTTATCCGTCTTTGTGGAGAATAGCACAGAGCCATCCTTAAGGAGTTCCACGGGGACATTTGCAATGGCGGTGTTATTGCCATCGACAACTTGTACGGCTACGAGATTCTTAGGGTAGAATTTCCAGTAGCTTGTTTTATCGTAATATTTATTTTCGTTGAGGAGACTACTCCAGAACTTCCAATTGTCGAGGTCGTTCCATTCTCCTGCCGTGAGTAATCCTGATGTTCTGTTGTTTGTGCCATCAAGGCCTCCCGCGCCGCTCGTTCCACCGACTCCACCTGCGCCGCCTGGCGATCCGCCTGTTACGCTAACGCCACCGGCACCGCCTGTTAAGCCGCCGGCTCCGCCGCCTTTAGTAGATGTGGTAGCTTCAGAGAAACCGCCTCCGAAACCACCGGGAGCGCCAGCGCCACCTTCGTAGCTGTCTGTAATGGCGTATTCATAGTCACCGAAGGGAGTGTCTAAGAAATTTGTTGCGCTGCTTTTGGGCGTGGCACTTGAAGAACTTTCTGTTCCCGAGCTACTTTCAGCGGAGCTTTCTGTAGAACTTTCTGCAGAGCTTTCAACGCTCGAAGACATTACAGAACTCGAGGAGAATGCTGAGCTGCTTTCGGCGTCAGGACTGTCGGCGGAGCTTTCTATACCTGAGCTTTCGATTCTTGCGCTTGCGGGGTTTTCGGCACCCACTGCACTCGGAAAATTCCCGATGTTGTCATCGCTACAAGCTGCACTCAATAGCGAAAACGCTATAACCGCCAACCATTTCTTTTTCATGTTAAGGTCTCCTTCTTGTTTCCTATAACATGAAATATAATTTTAGTACACAACAAAGATGTGTAAATTTTTGAAATATCGCTGTTTCTGTTGAGAAAATTGTCAAAACATTTTCTATATGCAACAAAGCGTTTTATATAGAAAACGAAAAATTCCATTTTGACACTTAGTGTCATTTTGTTTGGTTATATTTGTGGATCATGCAAAAGTTTTCGCTAAAGAATATCCGCTTTTTGATTGGTGAATTTGAAAAACGATTGGCCGATTTGAGGTCATTTTCGGATTTTACATCTAAAGCGGAAGCGGCTGTAAAGGAATGTGCCGATGCGGTTTTGAACGCCCTTATTAAGGAAAAGCTCGAAGGGGTATTTCTTGGTCGGCTGGATCTTGAGCCGGAAACTTTGCTTAGTATGACCGAAAGAAAGGTCACAAACGCTTCTCATTTGATGGGCGTGTCCGAAAGTGTTCTTGCCAACGCATTTGCGGTCCCTGCGGCCGATGCAAAGAAAATCGTTGAGTATGTGGGGGAGCATTACGAAAATGCTCGAAAATCTGTCAATGTGAAGTTGAATGTTGACGAGAAAACGCGGGAATCGTCTGACCTAGTCCGGGCTCTTTACGTTTATCGTCATGGGCTTCCGTTAGCGCAAAAATGCCAAGAACTTTTGAAAGAAAACGAAGCTCGTGTCATTGAAAATATCAACGCATTGCGCCCCTATACGAGTTCGTTCAAGTTTGTGGCATCGCTCCTTTTTAACAGGGAGGCGAAAACCCGATTCAATTCGCTGAATGAACTTTATGAGAGTGATTTTTGGCATCGTTCTGCGTCTTTGCTTTCTGAATTGCAAGCGCTAATAACGGCGGATCCGTCGTTTGCGTGGGAGGCGTTTTCTCAATCACCGATTCCGTTCTTTACCGACTTGGAAAGGATTTGCCCTTACGCATTGGGCAATGAAGAAATTGTTTCGGCCGAATTGCCGAAGGAAATTCTTGACGAAAGGACAAATTTAGACGGCTTAAAGACGCAGCTGCGCCAATATCAAGTTCTTGGCGTGAAGTTTATTTTGCATCAGGGGCGAGTTTTGTTAGGGGACGAAATGGGCCTCGGTAAAACGGTCGAAGCGATAGCGGCGCTTGTGACTTTGAAAAATTTGGGTGAAACCCATTTTATGGTCATTTGCCCGGCGAGCATTTTGGTGAACTGGATTCGCGAAATCCAGAAGCTTTGTGATATTCCAGCCGTAAAAATCCACGGACCGGACAAGTTTATTTATTTTGATGCGTGGAAAAAGAATGGGGGAGTCGCCGTTACGACTTATGAAACTTCGAGACAACTGGAATTATCTGAAAAAGATTCCATTTCGATGGTTGTTGTCGATGAAGCGCATTACATCAAGAATCCGGGGAGCCAACGCACCGTGAGTGTCCGCCAAATATGCAAACACTCAAATCGGTTGCTGCTCATGACGGGTACTGCTCTTGAAAACCGCACGAAAGAAATGCTCTTCTTGTTGCAAATTCTTCGCCCGAAGATTGCGTCAATGGCGATGGGCTTTGCTAAAGAAAGTACTAGCCAAGAATTTATGCAGATGATTGCGCCGATTTACTATCGGCGAAAGCGCGAAGATGTCTTGAAGGAATTGCCGGAGCTCATCGAAGAAGAATCGTGGATTGAAGGTGGCGATGCCGAGATGGCTGCATACGAAGAAGCGGCTGTTAAAGAAGAATTCATGACGATGCGCCGGGTTTCTTTTAATGTCGACGATTTTGAACAGTCCGGAAAGCTGAAGCGAATCAAGGAGATTGTTCGTCAGGCAAAATTTGAAAACCGCAAGGTTCTCGTCTTTTCATTTTTCTTGGAAACGATCAAGAAAGTTTGCGCATATTTGAATGATTCTTGCATGGAGCCTATTACGGGTGCGGTGCCTGTGAGCCATAGGCAAGAAATTATCGATGCGTTTGAAAAATCCCCTGCTGGGACAGTTCTCCCGTTGCAAATCAACGCGGGCGGGCTTGGTTTGAACATTCAGGCCGCCAATGTGGTCATCTTGTGCGAACCGCAGCTGAAGCCGAGTGCCGAGATGCAGGCAATTTCGCGCGCATACCGAATGGGTCAGGTTCGAAATGTGCTTGTGTACAGGCTTTTGATGCTTGATTCGATTGACGAGAAAATCAACACTCTGCTCAAATTCAAAAAGCAAGTCTTTAATACGTTTGCCGATAAGTCTCTGTCCGGGACGCAGGATTTGGAAATCAGTCCTGATGAAATCAAGAATCTTTTCAAGAAAGAAATTGAGCGAATTCGTGCCGCGCAGGGGAACATTCCGACTGAGAAGAGTCTGATTGCAGCAAACGAGTGGCTAGGAAAAGAAACGAATGAAGAAATAAATGAATTTGGCTATCGGGAACATGATCCGGTTTTGATAACGCCGGATTTTATGCGGAAAACCTGCGAACGCTACAATGAGCTCTATTTTGAAGGCATGCTAGATGTAGACCGGTTGAGTTTTGAATTGGACTATAGTTCTAGTTATTTGGCCTGTTTTGTCCCTAGCTATTTAAGCATTGTATTTAGTCGCCGTTTCGAATTTGATTACCGGAAATACCGCAATACGATGGTGCATGAAATGTGCCATTATTACCTGTATTCATTTTCGGGAGAAAATGGATCCGACAACACTTTCAAATATGAGACGGTTCACGGCAAAGCATTCCAGGATTTGGTCGACAGATTGAATTCTAAACATGCTGAGCTCAATGTGATGCTTAGAGATTGTGATTGCTAAAATTGGGTATAACGCCATAAAGCTGTTGTCATTTTATCAAGACAAATTCGTTTTTAGCCTTATATAAAGTGAATTTTTCAACTTAGTTTAAAGAAAGTAAGGGACAAAAAGGAGGCTTTATGACGTATTCAATGAAGAGATTTTCTCTTTTTGCGGGTTCCATCGCATTTTTGAGCACTCTTGCCTGTGCCGCAACGATAAACGTTGACATGGGCAAGGAATACCAGCGCATCAGCGGCTTTGGTGCTGCATCAGCATGGGCCGGTTCCATCACCGACAAGAACGCCGCCTTTCTTTGGGACTCCACTAGTGGCGCGGGGCTTACCCTGCACCGCATCCGTATTGCTCCGGACGGTTCCACCTCCGAAACAAGTATCGCCAAAAAGGCGAGTGAATACGGCGTCAAAGTTTGGGCTGCTCCGTGGACATCCAAATATACTGTCAATTACGATGGCAATAAAAAACATTTGGATTTCAATCACGCCCAGGACTGGGCAAACACCATCTTAAAGTTTACGCAAGACATGCGTAAGGCTGGAGTCAACCTATACGCGATTTCGTCGCAAAACGAGCCCGACGGCACCGGCGACAACCACTACGAACCCGATGAATTGGCCCGTTGGGTAGGTGACTACCTTGGCCCCACCCTCGATACCACTGGCATCAAAATCATTGGCACTGAAGCCATCAACTGGTACGGATTCCCCAATTACAAAAAAGCATTCTTCAACAATCCCGCCGCTCTGAAATATACGGACATTTTTGGAACGCACGAATATGGCGGAGACCCAGCCGCTTATCCCGAAATCCATGAAGCCGGCAAAGAATTCTGGGAAACCGAAGTCTACGATCTCGGAAGCAACAAGGAAGACGTTGGCATGGGAAGCGCTCTCCGCGTTGCAAACATGATCCACGACGCCCTTACTATTTCGAACATGAACGCCTGGCATTTTTGGTGGATTTATTCCTGTAGCGAACCCAGCTGCGGTAATGGAGCCCTTTGGCCGCAAGGGCAAGGCAACCCCGACAACGTAGAACCCACCAAGCGACTCTGGGTCATGGGGAACTTCAGCCGCTTTGCACGGCCCGGCGCGAGGAGAATCGACGCCACCAAGAATCCCGAAAGAGATGTAAAGGTCACTGCCTACCGCGATTCCCTCAAGACGAAAATCGCAGTCGTCATTCTCAATTCCAAGAACGAGGAATTCAAGGCGGACTTTGACTTCGGAAACACAAAGATTGGAAGCTTTAAGCCCTATGTCACCGACGACAATAACAACCTCAAGGAAGGAAGCGAAGTCAGGGTTGACGGTACAAAGTGCAGTTACAGCGTCCCGGCCCGCAGCGCAACGACAGTCGAATTCGTTCTGTGGCAAGAGCCCAAGGTGGAACCGCCCAAGGATTCTACAGAATCAATTGCCTTCGGGAGACTTTCTGTACCGCAAAAACACCAAAGTACATATAAAGTATTTAGCCCAATCGGAGCGTTTATCGGTGAATTCGAAGCTGGAGATGTTGGCGAACTCCGCAATGCCTTGACAAACGCGGGCTTAAGCCGCGGCATTTATATGGTCAAACACGGCAATGCCAAAACGAAGCGTATTGTTTTGAGATAGCGCAATTACCATCGGCTCTCGATAAATTCCTTGAATGGCTCTGTTAACGGATTGTTGCGGCTGCTTTTTCAATTTCATCGAAAAAACGTTTGGTGGCGTCTGCATTAGCTTTGCGGGCGTCTTCGGCTGCTTCCCTCATAATTTGGGCAAGCATTTCATCGGTCGGCTCTTCCATGTCCGTCAATCTGTAAGAATCAATGCTTTTTGTCGTTGTCATAGGGGCTCCTTGAAGCCTTATCCCTAATGTGAATATTTGAACGGAACAACTTCTTTTTTTTCAAAAACTATCTATTTCCCTTGGCTCTGTTATGCGATTTGCAGAGCATTTCGCAATTATTGCGGTCGGTGGCTCCACCTTTACTCCATGCAGTCACATGGTCGGCGTCCATCTCGGTGAGTTTCCAGATTTTATTTTTGTTTGCGTTTTCTGACATTGCACAGTAAGGGCAATTAGATATTCCTTTCTGCTTGGCAGAAGCTGTTTGCTTGGCATAGACGCTCTTCTTGGTCGCATCATCAAATACACGCACATTCAAGAGTTTCTTGTCTTGTTCCCCCCCAAGAATATATTCAAAAATTCCTTTGCGGTCTTTTACATAAGAATCCGCATAGAGTGATATAACTCTGTCGTGAATTTCCTTTGGATTGTATGCCTTGTTATGGAATGTTTCGTATAAGCGTCCCCATTCGAGACCACACATTTCACTTTCGGTCATATCAAAAACTCCTGAAACCCAATCAATGACCGTATTAAAATAGGTCTTAAGTTCATTTATATTGTCATCATGTCGGTGTTTTGCCATATAGTATTCTTTTTTTGTACATCTTAATTTATCGCACTCTTCATCCAATATTTTGAAATTGCTGATCCAGTCAAGAGCTTCGCTCAATACAAGTTGTCGTTTGGCATCCCCAGAAACATAATGTTTCCATTTCTGCATATTTGAATTTTGTGAGTTGCTGAATTCTGCCTTTGCAGCCGTCACGAACGGACCTGAATAGATGGCATTCAGTAGTTCCTGGTCATTCAAGGGAATGCCCACGATGTTTATAGTCTTGAACCATTCCTTGATTTCTGTTTCCGTTCCCTCACATTCATAAACAAGTAGCTCGTAATTGTCAATCAAACTCCGCTTGTCTTCTGGAAGCGACGAATAGTATTGAGGAATTTTATTTGAATCCATTATGGCAAGTTTTCCCGTAACAAATCGTCCAATAGATGTGATTCTTTGCTGACCATCTAAAACCTCGAAATGTTTATCGTCTATTTTATTGAAATAGATTAGCCCAAGCGGGTAGCCTTTGAGCATAGAGTCGATAACAGCGACATCACGCTTGCCATCAGCGTAAATATAATTTCGTTGGTATTCAGGCTGAATGGTAAGTTTTCCCGAAAGTCCGAACAGCCCCTTAGCTTCAAGTTCATTATAGACAAATCCTTCGCAGACTTGTTTTACTGTGTATTTTTTTAAAGTTGAAATCATACTTTATTCTCCTTAAACCGAATAAGAACTCGTGCGTACACCTGTTGATATATCTTATCATTCACTATATAATAGGTGTCTTCATCGGGAGCCTCCGATAATTCAATTGCAGCGCCATCATTCAACTTTGTTACACGGCTTCTCTTTCCATGTTTGTCAACTTGAATTTGTTCTGGGTAAATTTTTGTTGCTCCTCCATACCATGTTTTCGTAATTCCCAAGATTTCAAACTGCTCAGGACAGTATTTTTCAAAGAAGGTTGGTGGCACTCCCATTGTTCCTTTGTAATCACACGGAATTGTTTCCGTAAACTTAACCTCTATTGCATCATAATTATCATATTTTTTGTATCCAACACCTTTAACTTCTTTTCGTTTGCTGAATCGAATATTATCGGATTCTGTCATTAACGATAGAGGTTGGTGACGACGACCATGATCAATATTTGTAAACCAATAGGCATTTCCAAGTCTCGTATAATCGCCTATGTATCCTAGTTTCGCTGCTTTTTCTTTATCTTTTTTAGAGACTATTGCCCCTTTGGGTACTTCAAACACCATATCGGATCCATTATTTGTTGCTCCTAACCACATCTTATTATCCTTCATTAAAGGAAATATTTCTTTATACGTGATTGCGTTTGAGGTTCCGATTATTGCAAAACTTTTTTTTGCCTCCATAATCCATGACACAAATTCTCGAAACAAACTAAAAGGAGGATTGGTTATGATAAAGTCTGCTTCATCTCGCAGTTGCTTGATTTCATTAGAACGGAAGTCTCCGTCTCCTTCTAAATACTCCCACTCAAGGTCATGAATATCTATCCGTCCATTTTTATTGGAATCATGGTCAAGCGTAAAAATTTTGCCTCTGATTTTTGACTTATCTTCATCGAACCAAGGTGCCTGCTGTTCAAACAAAGTCGGTTGCCAATCTTTGATTTTATACTTTTTAGATTCTATTGCAAAAGATGTTGAAATAAGTTTTTTCAAACCAAGTTTTTCAAAATTTTGAGCAAAGTATAAAGTAAAATTACTCCATTCAGGATCATCACAAGGAAGTAAAATTGTTTTATTACGGAATACATCGGGGGCATATTCCAGATAGGCGTTCATTTCCTTCTCAATATATGCATACTGAGTGTAAAATTCGTCATTCTTATTCTTTTTTGCATTTCCAAGAGCTTTATTCGCCATCGTGTCGCTCCATGTTCAAAGTGAACGAGTTCTCTCTCGCGGGAGCGGTTCCTGAGGGAAGAGCCGGCTCACTCCTTGCCTAAAAGCACGACGTTTTCAAAAAAAGAATACAATACCCGCAACATGCTTGCCAGAGATTGCTTTGTCCATACAGGCTCGCAATGACACGGCACATCGCCCTAAGCATACACAACGCTCAGGGTACACTACGCCCATACATTACATGGGCAGTTGCGAATTATCGTCTTATTCTCGTTGTAGAAATTGTCGAAGTTTCAGATAGAGGACAAGAGTATAACTCAGCGAGTTTACTCTCGTTTTGTATCTATCCATTCTTTTTTGAAAATAAAAAAAGGCGTGGAGTTGAATGCATTTACCTATCTGAGGCCTTCGACTGCCCACAACGAATAAACGCAAACAACTCACGCCCCCAAAGGCCGTTTGCGTAAGGCTGACTGCTATAAAAACAATAAACCATATAGCAAAACGATGCGGCAAGTTTACACTAGTCGCAGACGTGAGCGTCCGTCTTGTTCTCGTTGTAGAAATTGTCGAAGTTTCAGATAGAGAACAAGAGAAAACTCTATTTTCATTGCATAATATAGCTTATTAAAATTGCAAAAGATGACTGCAGTTCCCATCCGACAGAAAAATGCGAACTTTTTGACTTTCATCTCTATTAAGATCACTTTTAGGGGGCAAATAAGTGGTTTTGCAAAAAAAAGTTGTTTTACGTATATCTGCAGGGAATGTGTGCGAGGCGGATGATGCAAAATCAAAAATACTTGGTTTTGTTTCTGTGCCATAGCAACAGATGGTGTAAGCGTAAATGGCTCGAAGGATGAGTACCAGCCTATTTAAGTCGAAATATGTTATATTGCCATTAAGCAATATGATGTACACCTCTCATGACATTAGACGACAATGCTGAAATTGTCCATTCCGAAATGGGCGAGGATGGTCGTGCCGATTCTCAGAAAGGTGGGTCTAGCAATGTCGCTCAAAAGGTTGAAAACGGCATGGATGATCTATGGAATTCTGGCAAGTGGGACGATGAAAAGAATGAAGAAATACTAAAAGAGCATCTGCGGACTCCTTATAGGAACAAATAAGAATTATTTTTTATTTGTACATCTCTTTTATTATGGAATTTCATCGATGAAAAAAAATTTAATAGCTTTATCCTTCTTAATTCTATTAACTAGTTGTGGGGAAGAAGATGCTTTTATGACTTCTTCAGATATGGTTTCTGTTATTGATGTCAACGCTAAGGAATATTCAATAAACGGTAATGTTATTGGTAAAACCTCTGATGATGTTGTTCAAGCAGATAATTTATTGATAAAAACAATAGATTTAAGGCTGAAATCATTAATTCGAAAAACGAACGAATACTCACTCCATATCCATTTGGCTGAAACTCTTTCTTATGATGTGTTTTACAAAATTATTGCAACGGCGGGCTTTTCAGGGATTACTGGTATTCAATATGTTGTAGGTGATAAGTTTAAAACACCTTTTGCAATTTATTTACCGGAAAGAAATGATAAAGGATGCACCAAATTTAGATCTACGATGAGATTGTTGCAACTGTTAAATGAAACTTATAAATCATCCGATGAGTTCCTAAAAGACAAACGTCAAGAAATTGAGTGTGCTGAAAAATATATGGAACTTTCTTTGGCTACTTTTTTAGATAATGATACCTTAAATTATTTTATTTCCTTAAATGAGTTAGGAATTATTGGAGGTGGAAAAAACTATACGTTAAAAAGTGAAAAGGAATTGTGGAATTTATTAGACGAGATTCGGTCAAGAAAGAATCTAGAAAACAAACTTGATCGAAATAAAATTGTATTTGTTGCTGATAAAAATATTTTGCTTAAAGATATCGTCTCGATTATAACGAAATTAACTGAATATGGCTATGAAATTTCTTATGCTGCTTTAGGAAGTTGATTTCTGGCGTCTAAGCCAGGCGTTGCGGGCTGGCGTCTGAAGCCCGCTAGAAGGGGTAGCGAGCAACAAGGTGCGAGCGAGGGGAAGGCTTTCCCCTCCATATAAAAAAAGAGAACTGCTTTTAAGCAATTCTCTTTTTTAATTCTTTGGATCCTTCGACTTCGCGCCTTACGGCGCTCCGCTCAGGATGACATGTAGCTTACTTCTTCACGAGTCTGTGGTATTGACGCCTACAGCGTCCGCGGCTTCGGCTCAGCCATGCCAGAGAACAAGTTCTCTGTCGCGGCATTCGCCTTGCACGCTATTCCTGCAGGCTGCAGACAAGTCGCTGTCGCGTTATTTTTTTACGTGACGATGGTACTCTTGCAAACTGCACACTTCGAATCTTCCGAAGTCGTGCTTGTCCATGAGGCCTTCCACGGTAGAGGTGAGGGCAGCGATGGTCGTGGTGATAGGAATGCCAGAGACGACTGCCTTGGAGCGCATCTGGATTTCGTCAACCATGGCTTCTGCGCCAGTTTCGGTGGTGTTCACGATCCACTGCACTTCCTTATCGTGGATAAGGTCGAGCAGGTTCGGGCGGCCACGGGAGATGCGGAACACGGCGCGGGTCTTGATGCCTTCGTTGTAGAGCATCGTGGAGGTGCCGCGGGTGGCGTAAATCTGGTAGCCCATGTCCACGAGGCGCTTGATGAGCGGAACGGCCTTCTGCTTGTCTTCGTCCTTGAGCGAGACGAAGATGTTGCCCTGGCTCGGGACCTTGTTGCCGGAAGCCAGCTGGCTCTTGAGGTAGGCAAGGCCGCGGTCGCGATCGAGGCTCATGACTTCGCCGGTTGACTTCATTTCCGGAGAAAGCGTGATGTCGACGCCCGGGAACTTGACGAACGGGAACACGGCTTCCTTGACGCTCACGTAAGGCACGCGGACTTCTTCGGTGAAGCCGATCTGTTCGAGAGATTCGCCGGTCATGCAGCGTGTTGCATAGCTTGCAAGCGGCACGCCGATGGATTTGGACACAAACGGCACCGTACGGGATGCACGCGGGTTCACTTCGATCATGTAGAGTTCGCCATCCTTGACGGCAAGCTGCATGTTCATGAGACCCACGACGTGGAGTTCCTTTGCAAATTCCTTGGCGAATTCACGGACCTTGTCCTGAATTTCCTTGGAGAGGGTCATCGGCGGGATAACGCTAGCGGAGTCACCGGAGTGGATGCCTGCGGGTTCCACGTGTTCCATGATGGCGCCGATAACGGTGTGCTTGCCATCGCTGATGCAGTCCACATCGAGTTCGGTGGCGTCTTCGAGGAAGCGGTCGATGAGGATCGGCTTGCCTTCGCCAATGGCGGCAGCTTCTTCCACGAACTTGCGGAGGTACTTTTCCTTGTAGACAATCACCATGCCGCGGCCACCGAGAACGAAGCTCGGGCGCACGAGAACCGGGTAACCGATCTTATCGACAATGGCGAGGGCTTCTTCGACGTTGTGGGCGATGCCGCTTTCAGCCTGCTTGATGCCAATCTTGGTGACGAGCTGCTTGAAGAAGTCGCGGTCTTCGGCGAGGTCGATGTCTTCGGGGCTTGTACCGATGACATTTGCACCAGCCTTCTTGAGACGCATAGCAAGGTTCAGCGGAGTCTGACCACCGAACTGAACAATCACGCCCGCGCACTTTTCGCGTTCGTAAATGCCCATCACGTCTTCGAGCGTAAGCGGTTCAAAGTAGAGCTTGTCCGAAGTGTCGTAGTCGGTAGAAACCGTTTCGGGGTTGGAGTTCACCATGATGACTTCGAAGCCGTGCTTGCGGAGCGTGAATGCAGCGTGGCAGCAGCAGTAGTCAAATTCAATGCCCTGGCCGATTCTGTTCGGACCGCCGCCGAGCACCATGATGCGTTTTTTGCTCTGGTGACCCGGAATTTCGCGGACCGGTTCAGTATTGTCGGCGTAGCAGCTATAGTAATACGGCGTGATGGCTTCGAATTCGCCGGCGCAAGTATCGACGGAGTAGTAGCTCGGGACGAGGCCGATCTGCTTACGCACTGCCATGACTTCTTCCGGAGTCTTGTGGAAGAGGTAACCAATCTGGATGTCACTGAAGCCGAATTCCTTAGCCTGGCGGAAGAGTGCCTTATCCTTGGCGAGGTTTTCGAGAGAACCTGCAGCCGTGATTTCGTCTTCGAAGCAGGCGAGTTCTTCGAGGTGACGGAGGAAGTAGCGGTCGATTCTGGTCACGTCGTAAAGCTTTTCGATGTCCCAACCGCGGCGGAATGCTTCATAGACCACGAAGATGCGTTCTGCACTCGGGCGTGCAACTTCCTTGGCGAGCGTTTCGTCGTCGTATTCCTTGAACTTTTCGCACTTGGCGCAGGCACCGAAACCGCCGAATCCCGTTTCGAGAGAGCGGAGAGCCTTCTGCATGGCCTGCTTGAAGTTCGTACCGATTGCCATCGCTTCGCCCACAGACTTCATCTGAGTGCCGAGCGTGGAATCTGCCTTCGGGAACTTTTCGAACGTGAAGCGCGGAACCTTCACGACAACGTAGTCGAGAGCCGGTTCAAAGCAGCTCGGAGTCGATTGCGTAATATCGTTGCGGAGTTCGTCGAGCGTATAACCCACGGCGAGAAGTGCTGCAATCTTTGCGATGGGGAAGCCCGTTGCTTTAGAAGCAAGAGCAGAAGAACGGGACACACGTGGGTTCATTTCGATGATGATGCGACGGCCGGTCTTCGGTTCGATAGCCCACTGCACGTTAGATCCACCGGTTTCCACGCCGATTGCTTCCATGACCTTCAAGGAGTCATCACGCATGGCCTGGTAGGCGCGGTCATCAAGGCTCTGGATCGGAGCAACCGTGATGGAGTCACCGGTGTGAACACCCATCGGGTCGAGGTTTTCAATGGAGCAGACGATAACGGCATTGCCCTTCTTATCGCGCATGACTTCCATTTCGAATTCTTTCCAGCCGAGGAGCGATTCTTCGATAAGCACTTCGTTGTTGAGCGAGGCGTCAAGACCGCGGTTCACGATGGTTTCGAATTCTTCTTCGTTGTGGGCGATACCGCCACCAGTACCACCAAGCGTAAAGCCCGGACGGATGATCAACGGCCAGCTTCCGATAGTGTGGGCGATAGCGGTTGCTTCGTTCATGGAGTGTGCGGAACCGGAGCGGGGGAGGTCAAGCCCGATTTTGAGCATGGCTTCCTTGAACAAGTGACGGTCTTCGGCGCGCTGGATGGACTCGGCCTTAGCACCGATGAGTTCCACCTGGTAGCGGTCGAGTATGCCGCGTTCGTTGAGTTCCATGGCGAGGTTCAAGGCGGTCTGGCCACCGAGAGTCGGGAGCAATGCATCGGGGCGTTCGCGACGGATAATTTCGTGGAGAATATCGACGCTCAGCGGTTCGATGTAGGTGCGGTCAGCCATTTCCGGGTCGGTCATGATGGTTGCCGGGTTGGAGTTCACGAGCACCACTTCGTAACCTTCACGACGAAGCACCTTGCAAGCCTGCACGCCGGAGTAGTCGAATTCGCAGCCCTGGCCAATCACAATCGGGCCAGAACCGATGAGCATAATCTTCTTGATGTCGGTACGCTTAGGCATTCTTGCCTCCCTTGAAATCTTCAATCATCTTCTTAAATTCTTCGAACAAGTACATGGAATCGTTCGGACCCGGAGCAGATTCCGGATGGTACTGCACACTGAATGCCGGGAACTTTTTGTGGCGGATGCCTTCGACCGTGTTGTCGTTCAGGTTGATGTGCGTGACTTCGACATCGGCGGGGAGAGACGTTTCGTCAATGGCGTAGTTGTGGTTCTGTGACGTGATTTCGACAGCGCCCGTCAAGAGGTTCTTGACCGGATGGTTGCAGCCGTGGTGGCCGAACTTGAGCTTGGAAACCTTAGCACCGAGAGCAAGGCCCAAAAGCTGGTTACCCAGGCAGATACCCATGAGAGGAATCTTGCCGAGGAGCTGCTTGACCATGTTGTAAACCTGCGGGAGGCTGTTCGGGTCGGCAGGGCCGTTGGAGAGGAACACGCCATCCGGCTTCTGTTCCATAATCTTTTCGTAGCTCGTGCCAATCGGCATGACCGTGACGCGCAAGTCCTGAGCGGCGAGGTTTCTCAAGATGTTCGTCTTGATACCGAAATCGAGAGCGACAATGTGATACTTGCCTTCGTTATTGAATTCGTAGCCGTTCGGGTCGCTCACCTTGCTCGCATAATCCTGACCGTCGAGGCCTTCCCAAGCCTTAGCCTTTGCGATAGCTTCGGCTTCGGTCATTTCCGTGTCTTCAACGTGGAGGTAAGCCTTCTGGGCACCGTGCGTGCGGAGGTGGAGCGTGAGGGCGCGAGTATCAACGCCTGCAATGCCTGCCTTCTTCTGGGCGAGCATGTAATCATGAAGCGATTCTTCGTTCAGTTCCTTGGAAACCCAGTCGAGGGAGTTCACGACAATGCCGTTCAAGAAAACCTGGCGGGATTCGGACTTTTCGAAGTTCGTGGCGTAAGCGCCGACTTCGGCCGTGGTGAAAACGACGAACTGGCCAGCGTAAGACGGGTCGGTCAAAATCTGCTTGTAGCCCGCCATACCGGTGTTGAACACGGCTTCGCCTACAGTGTCTTTCTTTTCGCCAAAGGCGTAACCGTGGAACACGGCTCCGTCAGCCAAGGCGATGAACGCCTTGCGCTCGCGCTTTGCTTTCCATTGGAATTTTTCGTTCATGATTTACCTTACGTCACAATTGTTGGGGTAAAAAGAAAGGCAAAAGCTAAATGCCTTTGCCTTAAAATTAAAACTCTTAAAAAAATGAATAGTCTTGTCAAAAACTGAAACCCAACCGACCTTTTTGTGGGTCGAGGCTGCTTGCTTGAAGGCGAGCTCGAAGTCAACAAGTTCCATTCTTTTCATCGGGGGCAATTATAGTAAAAAGATGGGTTAATGACAATCCATATTTCAGAAAAATTTTTACGCTGTTTTAGACATTTTGTTTAGAAAATCAAGTGTTTTCACTAATTGTAAAAACAGACACGAAAAGGCTAGCAAAACTAAAATCAACAACCATTTTTTTCAAAATTTTAGAAATAGTTTGCTTTTTTGTGCAGTAAATGTTATATTTAGTGAACAAAAAGGCAAGTAAACAAGTGTGTCGTTAAAAATGATGGGCAAAAATGGATTTACGCGATAAACTGAACATTCTAGGCGATGCCGCCAAGTACGATGTTTCGTGCTCGTCGAGCGGTTCCAAGCGCAATTCGCCAAAAGGCGGGATGGGGTGCGGGCATAGCTCAGGCATTTGCCATACGTGGAGCGCCGATGGACGCTGCATTTCGCTTTTAAAAGTGCTGTTCAGTAACGCCTGCAAGTACGATTGCGCCTATTGCGTGAACCGACGCAGTAACGACATCCCGAGAGCAACTTTCACGCCCAAAGAACTCATCAACCTTACGTTGGAATTTTACCGCCGTAATTACATTGAAGGGCTTTTCTTGAGTTCGGCTGTGATTGGTACGCCTGATTACACAATGGAACTGTTAATTAAGGTGGCTAAGGAATTGCGATTGGTACACCATTTTGGCGGTTACATCCATTTAAAGGCGATTCCTGGCGCAAGTTCTAGGCTTTTGTTCGAGGCCGGGCTTTATGCCGACCGCAGCAGCGTGAATATCGAAATCCCTTCGGACAAGCAATTGCAATACCTTGCTCCCGAAAAGAATTTTGCATCCATTTACCGTCCGATGAATTTCTTGGCGGAACGCAAGCTTGAATACAAAACGGACAAGTCCAAGTACTCTCCGAAGTTCTTGCCGGCAGGGCAGAGCACACAGATGATTGTCGGAGCATCGGGGGAGACCGACTTCCAAATTTTGACGCTTTCGGCGGGCTTTTATAAGCAACAGCAAATGAAGCGTGTTTATTTCTCGGGGTATGTACCCATAAACGCGGACAAGCGCTTGCCTGTAATCACCACAAAACCGCCGCTTTTACGCGAACACCGGCTTTATCAGGCCGACTGGCTCATGCGCTTTTACAAGTTCGAGTACAACGAGATTCTCGACGAGAAGAATCCATTCCTAGACCCGGATTTAGATCCGAAAGTGATGTGGGCGCTTCGCCATCCGGAATGCTTCCCGGTCGATTTGCAAACTGCTGATTATGAGATGATTTTGCGCGTGCCAGGCATTGGCGTGAGGTCAGCACAGCTCATTGTCAGTGGAAGGCGTTATTCTAAAATCAGGCTCGAGCATTTAAAGAAGATGGGGGTGGTGCTTAAGCGCGCGAAATACTTCATCTACGATAGCGACGTACCGCGAGAACTCCACAAGCTTTATCCCGAGATGATCCGTCCCTTGCTCATTGCAGGCAAGCCCAAGAACGATCAACTAGATCTGTTCGACACCATGCCCGCCGCACTGCCACAGCCCAAAGCCGCACCATACACTAACGCTTTGTCAATCGCAAACAACTAATAACTAATGACCATTGACTAACTACAAAACAATGTCCCTCGCGATTCATTACGATTCTACTTTCGACGGCTTCTTGAGTGCCGTTTTCGAGATTTACCGCCAACATCTCGATGTTTCTTGCTTTGTTGCCGAACGCACATACGAAGCTGAACACGAAGCAGCGACAGACCTTTTCGCACTGCCCTTCCATGTCGAAACGTCCGAAGACTCCGCCAACCGCCTCAAGCGAGCCATTACCAATGCGGCAAGTAAAGACGTCTTGAATTTGCTCGAAACGTGTTTCCGTTCCGAAGACGCGAACATTGAGATGAACATTCTTGCGTACTTGCGCAAGCTTTTTGCGGGGCTAGACCCGAATTACGGTCGCAATCCGTCAAGTCTCGAAATGATTCCGCTCATTACCATTGCGCGTTCCGTGCGTCGCGAGATGGACAACATGTATGGAATGGTGCGTTTCAACAAAGCTCCCGATGGTATGTACATCGCCGAAATCGAGCCGAAGTATGACATTCTCGAAATGATTGTCGGGCATTTCCGATGCCGTTACCCCAACGGCTCATGGGCGATTATCGATGTCAAGCGAGGCTTTGGCGTCTATTACGAGAATTACCGAACACATTTTGTAACGGTTCCCGACCCGAGTTACATTTCAGCGCACGCCCCTCCAGATGAATTCACGCGCATGTGGAAGTCTTACTACGACACGATGGCTATCAAGGAGCGGCTCAACCCGCGCCTCCTTCGACGTTGCCTGCCGGTACGCTATTGGAAACACCTTCCAGAACGCTCGTTGTCTAATTACACGGCAAAATGCACCGGAAACATAGCGCCGTCACAACTCCCATCTGAAGTCGCGAAGTCAAACGCATCCGCATCCATAAGGCTCAAATAGCCGAGCTTACGCCTTGTGGCACATATTTTGCTTGAAAAATCCATGATTGAGCGCTGAATTTTTTATATATGCGAAAAATTTTTGGCTCTAAAAAACATTTAGTTGTATATTTATAATGGATTAATTGACCTTATGGAGAAAATTAAAGACATGAACGGCTCATCTGTGAAACCGGGCTTTTTCGTTCAAGATTCTTTTCTGTATAGCAAGGACAACGAAAAGGTTGTTCTTCGTGGTGTAAACCACATGTTTATTTGGACGGATCGTGAAGGCAAGACCATTCCCGAAATTGCAAAGACTGGCGCAAATTGTGTAAGAATTGTTTGGAATACTCGTGGCCGCATCAGCGACCTCGACAATATCATTTCGCTTTGTATTGCCAACGGCATGATTCCTATCCCGGAAATTCATGACACGACCGGTAACTGGGACCGCCTGAGCGACGCCCTTGAATTTTGGCTTCGCGAAGAAACACTCCAGATGATTTACAATCATCAGGAATACTTGATTTTGAACATCGGTAACGAACCGGGCGACAAAGCCCAAAGTGCCGATGAATTTTTCAATGCATACAACATCATCGTCACAAAGCTCCGCGCCTCTGGCGTGCGTGTGCCGATCATGATCGACGCCGATGAATGGGGCCAGAACGAAAAGAATTTGTTGAACGTGGGCCCGAAGCTTTTGCAGGCCGACCCTGAACACAACTTGATTTTCTCGATTCACATGTGGTGGCCGACCGAACGCCACAATCCAGTGGCTACAGGTTACGAAACTGTCAAGGACCGCATCAAGGGGACGCTCGAAGAATCCCTCAAGCGTAAGATTCCGCTGATTGTTGGCGAATTTGCTCCGGTGGCTGCTGGCGGCGTCCGTGAAATCCCGTACAAGTTTATCATGTCGGAATGCGAACGCTTGAACATCGGCTGGCTCGCATGGAGCTGGGGCCCGGGTAACTTCGACAGTCCAGAAATGGATATGACGGTTCACGGCTCCTACAACACGCTTATTGGCTGGGGCAAGGAAGTCGCTGTCGATAGCCCTCTTGGCATCCAGAACACAAGCGTGATTCCGAACTTTATCCAGAACAAGGATTTCACGACCGGTTCTCAGGGAACTGGCGCGAACATCATTGAAAACGGTGAATTCAACGCCGAAGATCCGCTTTCTGGCTGGACGACCGACTTCTGGGGTGGAAAGGGCGATGTCACCGTCAAGGATGGCGTCGTGCATTTCGACATCAAGAAGGGCGGCAAGGATTCCTGGAATCTCCAGTTCAAACAGCACTTTGCGCTCCACAAGGGCGTGACGTACATCTTCAGCATGCGCGCCAAGGCTGATAAGCCGCGTACGCTCAACGTGAACATCAAGAAGGACTGCGAAAGCTATACGCCGTATGCAAACGGCCGTATTCTTGACTTGAGCACGAGCTGGCAGAACTTCAGCTGGAAATTCACGATGAAGGAAGAGACCGACGTCGACGCCGTGCTCATCTTCGACATGGGCGGTGTTCCGATTTCCTGGAATCTCGCAGATGTTTCGCTTGTTCACGCCCGCAGCGTTGCCGACCGCTTGAACAGAACGTTCCAGCGCAACGTGCAAAAGAACTCCGGTTATTTCAATGCTCCGAACGGCCCGTGGGAATTGCATCTGTACTCCACAGATGGCAAGCTCCTCGAAATTCTCGACAAGGGCAAGGGCGGGGAAGGCATGCGTCAATACCCGAAGATCGAACGCAGCGGCATCATGGTCATCAAAGACCTCGGCTAAAACGTTACCTTCCGCGGTCCTTTTTGACTTTTCATCCTTAGAATTGTCATTCTCGACCCTGTCATCCTCGGAGCGTAGCGTAGGGGAACCATCATTTCTCGTATCTACGTTTGGGAGGGAATCCATTATTTCTTGAAACAAACGCAATCCTTCAAGGACTGCGTTTGTTTATTTGTAGAGTTTTTACTTAAGCTTTCGCGGACTTGGCGTTCAACTTTTGCATGAGCGGGATGAGCCCGCCGCCAATGGAATTGCCAATCGTAATCGCGACAAGCGCCTTGAGCATCGTCATTGAGAAATCGCCTGCAAGCGAAAAATAGAACATGTCGGCAATGCAGTGCTCGAAACCGCTCAAGATAAAGACCATCACCGGGAGGAACACGATAAGCACTTTCCCGACCTGGTGTTCCGCCGAGCGCAATGCACAAACCGGAGTAAATAGACTTGATAAAATTAATCATGGCGCCAAATTTAGTAAAAAAGCGCCGTTTATTACAGGTCCTCCATGTATATTCCTGTTTCCTCAATTTGGTCGCATATGGTCACTAAAGTTGCGGTAAAGACGGGGAGGGCATTCATATCCGTTCCTACTGTTACAGTTTCTGTAACAGCGTTGTCGGTGCAGGTGATAATTGCTCCTGTAGGGTCCTCTTCTTCTTCCTTTTTGGCTTCTTCACAAAGCTCTGTAATTACAGATTTTGGAACACTTTCGTCAAATTGCATAAATTCGGCAATATTTAAAATATCATTATGATGGCTTGCCGAAATATGGAGGATTATGGAGTCCGGCTTTACTATGGTAATGGCAAAGTCATTTTCTGTATCGACTTCGATTTTGCACGTCGCATCGTTTGGCTTTTGCTTGGTGCTTACAGGAATTTCAAATGATGAACTCGATAGGGGAGAGTAGGAACTAGAAGAGAACCCCATTGAACTCGATGAAGTCTTGTACAAGTCCATCACCATACAGAGTTTGTTTGCAGACTCAATAACGTCTTCAATAGTTTGGCCATTTGCAGAATCCTTGTACTTCACGGAAATGGAGCGACCTTCGCAAACGACACTTGCATTCAAAGTCATTGCGCCTTCCTTGCTTTCTGCACACAACTGGGCCACTTCGGCCTTCGGCACAGAAATATCAAAAGTAGTCAACAAATCCATTTCGACTTCATCGCCGACAAGAGTCATTTTCATCGTCGTTTTTTCAGAGTTTGCGACGGTAAAATCCATAACGACAACGTTGTCCGACAGCTTTTTTACGGAACATTCGTTCTGCGTAAACGACTGAAGCGAACCATTGTCCGAGCTAGACAAAACTACATCTGCAGATGAGGAGCTGATAACAGCAGATGATGAACTGAATCCCTGAGACGTTACCGAATTGGGGCTAGCTGGCGCAACCGGAGATGTTTCATCTGAAAAGCAGGCTGTAAGGGCGAGGGCGGCAACCGCTGAAATCGGCAATAATTTTTTTATCATAAAATTCCTTCTTGCGTTGTCTGGACAGACAAATGTTATTATAAAAATACAAATTTTTGTATATCCATCAATAAAATAAGTTTTTACGAAGGCCTTTATGCGTAAATTTGTATGGATTCTGTTGTTTTTTGTTGCAATATTATATATTTTGTTATAAACAAGAAGGTCAAAATTGAAAAAGTTTATTGCTATTCCTGTATCTCTCGCAGCGATTCTCTCTGCTTGTGACCCAGCAACAACAACTCCGGTTCTTGACAATGAATCATACGTTCATGGAACGCGACAGTATGAACGACATTTGGAGAAGAAAGTTGGTACCGCTAGATGTGAAGTCTATGCGACGGACCATAGCGTTTCCGTTGATTTGAAGGTGACTGTTTTGACGGACGATTCCTATATGAATCAGCAAATAGAAGCCGATTTCAACAACCCAACATCTTACAGAGGCAAAGTCGAGTTTTCCGGATTGTTTAAGGCACAGTCTGAACAACTCTGTGCTGAAATGAAGGAATCCGCGACTGGAATGGAAAATGGGCAATATTCTTGTTCAGGAGATGGCGCTCAAGTTTCGGCATCTTTCGGAGATCTCGACCCCTCGCGTAAATCGACCATAGTATCCCAAATGACCCTAAAAATGGATCAGTACTGTGACGAAGCCTATGATTATTTTTCGGAAACCTTGAATCGACTTGCCGAAGAAACTGGAATTGAGGATTCCAAGGTTCCTGGCCAATATGAAAAAGCGCAAGTTTGCGAATCCTTTAAAGTCGGGACTAGCGTTCAGACGCGAGTCGTCTACGCCGACAAGAATATGACCGAAACTATATCTTACCAAAATGGTAGCTACACTCTCTTTGAAGTGTACGAAGGCTTTGACGACGCGACTTTGGCAAGAGCATGTGATGGCTATAGAGCGCAGGATAAAGTGACTAATTTGGCTTGCGTTGGCAATACAATTCAATATGAGACGAACGTGTTGAACGGCGTTGATTTGGACAGCTATGTAAATGTCGTCAACGAAACAGTTTGCCCGATGCTGCGAGATGGCTCGATTGGATTCGAAGATCTCTGGTTCAAGAATTAAAAGAACAGGCCGAGCAAAAACTCGGCTTTCCTTTCAAATATTTTAGTTTACATAATCCGCATTATCGGTAATACAAATTTAGAAAGGGGAGTCTTGTTTGTTTCACATTAAAACAATTTTTGACGCTTTTTGTTGGCATGGTATTTGCTATCTTTGTGTCGAAATTGTAAAACAGATGTCCGCACAGACAATTTTTAAAGGAATATTGATATATCATGGCTGAAGAAAAGAATCCGGAACAGAATGTTGAACCGAACGATGCCGAACGTGCTCAATTTGAACAGGATGTGCTGAAAGCCACCCAGGACGCAATGAATCTCGAAGCTGAAGCCAATGCTTCGGCAGGCTCAGCAACCGACAATGCCAACGCCGAAAAGCCCGCTGACGTAGAAGGTCAAAATGCAGAAGCACCAAAGGCCGAAGAAAAAGCCGCCGAACAGCCCGCAGCACCTTCCGCCGAAGAAGTTTTGAAACAGCAGCTTGCCGATGCTAACGACCGTTTTGTGCGTCTGATGGCCGAATTCGAAAACTTCCGCCGCCGTAATGCCAAGGAACAGCTTGAACTCATCGAAACTGCGAACGGCAAGCTTCTCGAAAAGCTCTCTGAAGTCCAGGACAATTTCGAACGTGCTTTCGCCAGCGAAAACAAAGCCAAGGATCTCGAAGCCTTCGAAAAAGGCATGCAGATGATTTACAACCAGTTCGCCAAGGTTCTCACGGACGCAGGACTTGAACAGATTGACCCGACCGGCAAGGAATTCGACCCGAACCTCCACGAAGCTCTGATGCAGCAGCCCTCCGAAACTATCCCGGAAGGTCATGTTGTCACCGTATTCCAGAAGGGTTACAAGCTCAAGAACAAAATCTTGAAGACCGCAAAAGTCATCGTATCCTCCGGGAAATAACCCCCATATCCCCCGCCTTTATGCCCGCCACTCCCCCGTGAGCGGGCTTTTCTTATCTCCCCCCTTTTGATAAAATGACAATAGAGATTTGCGTGAGCGCTTATCCGCAAACATTTTCAGATATATCTTTATTATTGGGTGTAGGAATTAACAAGGAATGGAGATCAAGATGTTTGGTAAAAACCTAATTGTTTCTTCCGTATTGGCCTTGGCTTGTACGGGTTTCGCTCAGAAAATTGTAATCACGACGAACTATACGGCGGACCCGGCGCCCTATGTCCATGGGGATACGGTTTACCTGTACACGACCCACGACGAAGACAATGCCGACGGGTTCATGATGTACGACTGGCTGTTGCACACATCCACGGATATGGTCAACTGGACCAGTCACGGTGCCGTGGCGAGCCTGGGCGACATCAAGTGGACCTCTAAAACCAACGGGGCCTGGGCAGAACAGGTCATCGAGCGCGACGGCAAGTGGTTCATGTACGTCCCCATTCACGGCAACGGCATTTCCGTCTTGGTGGCGGACAACCCTTACGGCCCTTTCAAGGAACCTTTGAACAAGGCGCTGGTCTGGCAGCGCGAGCACTGGAACGATATCGACCCTACCGTCTGGATTGACGACGACGGACAGGCCTACATGTACTGGGGCAACCCCGAATTGTACATGATCAAGTTGAACAAGGACATGATTAGTACTCAGGGATCCATCGTCACCTACCCCAAGATCAAGGATTACCAGGAAGGCCCCTGGGTTTACAAGCACGGCAACAATTACTACATGACTTTCGCATCGACCTGCTGTGCGGAAGGTATCGGGTATGCCATGAGCGACAAGATTACGGGCCCCTGGACCTACAAGGGCGACATTATGCCGCATTCTTCGCGCAGTAACGGAAACCACCCGGGTATCATCGATTTCAAGGGAAAATCCTACGTTTTCGGCCTAAATTACGAACTTTGGCGTTACAAGTCCGAGAAGATGGGCCAGAAATTCCAACACAAGGAGCGCCGTTCTGTCGGCCTTTCCGAAATGAAGTACAACGCCGACGGCACTATTCAAAAGATTGACTTTTGGCCGGACAATGGCGTGGCCCAGCTGGAAGATTTTGACCCGTACAAGCGCGTGGAAGCGGAAACCATGTCCTGGGGCGAAGACGTGAGGGTTCGCAAGAGCGGCGCTGCCGGCAATACGGTCATCACCAACCTTTCCGAAGGAAAATACACCAAAATTAGCGGCGTGGAATTCGGCGATGCAGGCGCAGAAAGCTTCTCGGCGTCCGTTCTGAACGTCAAGAAGGCGTCGAGCATCACCGTCCGTCTGGACAAGGTGAACGGCGAAATTGTTGGCAAGGCGGAATTTAGCGCAGACGGCCTCGTGACGGTGCCGCTGACCGGTGCGGTCGGCAAGCACGACGTGTTCTTCGTGTTCGCGGGCGATTTCGAGGCGGACTACTGGGAATTCGAGGATAGCAAGACCGCTATTCCGCAAAGCCCGTTCTGCAAGGAAAAACTCAAAGATGCAGAAGCCAAGTGTGATGTACCAGCCGTAGGTGCAAGCGTTGAAGGCCCCGCAAACTTCATCGACTTTGAAAACTACGACGTGGGCGGTGCCGGCAAGGCCTACTACGACATGGACACCGAAAACCAAGGCAAGGAATATCGCGAAGACCGCGTGGACATCGTGAAGAACGGCGACGGATTTGCCGTGGGCTACACGCAGAAGGGTGAATGGCTGGAATACACCGTGAACGTCGAAACTAGCGGAACCCTCCCCTTCGAACTTTCTTACGCAACAGGCATGGAAAGCGCAAGCGTACGATTCTTCATGGACAATGAACCCATCACCGATACACTCTCGCTTTCTGGAACCGATGACTTCGATACATACGCTACGTACAAAGGCAAAACAACCAAGGAACTCACCAAAGGCGAACACGTGCTCAAAGTCCTAATAACAAGCGACTACGTAAACCTCGACTGGATTGCCTTCGGTAAAGTTGAAGGCGATATTATGGACAAGCGCAATGGCACCACGGGCATCAAATTTGCGAAAAAATCCGCTGGTGCGTTCGTCAAAACCGCCGGCGAATACAAAGTCTTTGACTTGATGGGCAATATGCTCGGCAAAATCCGCCTTAACGCAGGAGCTTCGCTGACAGATATCAAGACTGGTCTCAAAACTGCCGGCTTCGGGAGCGGAGTCTACGTGGTCCGCAACCCCGCCGGAAAGACCCTGAAACTGCAAGTCGGGGAATAAGCCCAACCTCCCCCACATTTAAAGTCCCCGACCTCACTCACGAGGCCGGGGATTTTTAGTGTCAAAGTTTAATGCAATTTCTGTGGCGAATTAACTACATGCACAGAATGTCCAACATCTGTCGCGGCGTGATGACAATCGGATTTGCAGGAAAATGCTTGACGTTCCCCGTTACAAGATGCGTTTCGGCGGTTTTGCCATGAGAAAGCGCAATGGAATAAAAGACAATGTCCTTGGGATCGGGCATGGCTTCTGCAACAGTTTCCAAAGCATTTTCCATAACACCCAAGGATTCTATCTGGGATATGGTTTCTGAAATCAACTCTGAAGAAAAACCGAATTTCGGCCTATTCAAAACATTGCGATACTCATTCAGAATTTCATCATTGTATACAGGAACAACAAATCCATTGAAAACTGCCTGCAATACGACTCTAGGAACAGAGTTCCATTTCAGCAAAGCGGAAACAATGACATTCGTGTCAATGACCGCATAAAACTTCATCGGCCGCTCCTGGCAGCATCAATTTCGGCATTGATTTCGTCTAGAGTCATATCGGCGGCCCCAGCTCTTTCTGCCTCGGCAGAAAGCTGGCGCATTACCATCGACATACGGCTCGCAACTGGACTTGCATTGTAGAAAACGCGCCTGTCGGCGGCATAGGCGGGAGCCTTTGTGGATGAAACCTCGAAGGGAATCCTCTTCTCGCGCACAACGGCACGAGCGAAGACATTTATCGCCGTGGTCATCGACATGCCAAACTCTTCACAAAGCTTGTCAAAGTCTTTTTTCAGGTTGTCATCCATTCTGATGCTAAAGGTGGTTTGCGACATAAAAGTAACCTCTTTTATCTAAATATATATAAAAATACACCGAAATGCAACCTGAATAATAAGCTCAAAGGATCCTCCCTCGTGGAGGATTTTTAATCAATTTATCTTAATTTTTTACTTGTAATTTTACTTAAAATTATATATTATTAAAATGGAGGTTGTTTATGCCCTGCATTTTACCAGTGTCTGATTTACGAAATTACAATGAAGTTCTTCAGAACGTGTCCGAAGAATCTCCCGTGTTCCTGACCAAGAATGGTCGGGGTTGCTATGTTGTCATAGACATCAAAGAATACGAACGGATGATAGCGGCTTTGAAGCTCCAGAAGGCTCTTACCGAGGGAGAACGATCTGCCGAACAGGGTGGCTGGCTTTCCGCTGCGGATGTGCGAAAGAAATACGAGGTGTAGATGCCCGTCATCATTTTTTCGCCAAAGGCCTCCGAGGATTTGGATTCAATCAAAGCGTATATAGAATCTGAATTGGGCAGTCCTCAAGCGGCATATTTGCCATTTTTCCTGAAATAGGTCCATCCTTAAAAGGCAATGTAGATTCGTTGAGTCGATATCGATGTTTATCAGTATCGAACTATATTGTTTTTTATCGAATTGAACTTGACAAGGTGCTTATTGTCCGCATTTTGAATAGTCGAATGAACTACTTGAACATTTTGGAATTGTAGCATCCTCCCCCGCGGAGGATTTTTTATACTTTCATCAGTTCACGACCGATTCGATGAAATTCTTCATCAATCTTTTTACGACGGGCTGCAGAAGGTTTCTTTGTTCCGTTCACATAGGCTGCAAATAGAGGTTGCGGAATTCCAAGTCTGCGGGCAAATGCAGCCGCATTTAGTTCAGGAAAGAGCCAGAAAACGCGACCAACGGGGTTCATTTTCTTTGGAGCGAAGAATCCGGAGAGAGCCAAACCCTCGTCTAGATCGTCAAACCAAACTCCATCGAGGTCTACAGCACATCTCTTGCAAATGAGATGGTACGAACACCTTTTTTTATACATTTATTCACAATGATTATGTTTCGGTTTTTGAATGAATAATTTCAGATTACCTCTACTAGCTATGGTATTTTCCCTTTTGTCGGGATGTAGCATAATCGCAAGGCCTCCATCTGCAGCGGCGTTTATGGGGTCATTCCGAGACAACTTTTCAACCAATACTCTTTAAAAAGTAGCCACCTCCTATCTATTTAATATATCACTGGCTCCTTCCTCCCAGCGGTCGTCAGGATGACGTCGTGGGGCGTTCTTTTTTGAAACAACCCTGTTTTCGCCCGATTTCCGCCTAAAAAACGTTTCAGAACGAAACGAAAAGGGCGCTTTTCGGGGTTGGCACGCCTTTTGCTAATGTATCGGCGTAAAAAACTCCCCACTCAAACAAAAACACTGGGGATCAAGAATTTAAAATAGGAGATAAAATCATGGGTAAGATTATTGGTATTGACTTGGGTACGACAAACAGCTGCGTTGCCGTGATGGAAGGTGGCAAGCCGGTCGTCATCGCCAATGCAGAAGGTTTCCGCACAACGCCGTCTATTGTCGCTTTCGGCAAGAACGGTGAACGTCTCGTGGGTCACGTTGCAAAGCGCCAGGCAATCACGAACCCGGAAAAGACGATTTATTCTATCAAGCGTTTCATGGGCCGTACGGCTGGCGAATGCTCCGCTGCCGAAAAGAACATGCCGTACAAGCTCGTCGGCTCGGGTTCTGATCCGGTCCGCGTGCAGATCGACGACAAGCAGTTTGCTCCTCCTGAGATTTCCGCTGCTGTTCTTCAGACCATGAAGAAGATTGCCGAAGATTACCTCGGTCAGTCCGTTTCTCAGGCTGTGATTACGGTCCCGGCTTACTTTAACGACTCTCAGCGTCAGGCAACAAAGGACGCTGGTAAGATTGCAGGCCTTGAAGTTCTCCGTATCGTGAACGAACCGACGGCTGCTGCTCTTGCTTACGGTCTTGACTCCAAGAAGAGTGAAAAGGTCGCTGTGTATGACCTCGGTGGTGGTACGTTCGATATCTCCATCCTCGAAATCGACGATGGTATGTTCAGCGTGAAGGCCACCAACGGCGATACGATGCTCGGCGGTGACAACTTCGACGAAGTCATCATTGACTGGATTAACGACGAATTCAAGAAGGACAATCCGGGCATCGACCTGAAGAAGGACAAGATGGCCCTGCAGCGTTTGAAGGACGCCGCTGAAAAGGCGAAGATCGACCTTTCTGCCACGACTTCGACCAACATCAACCTCCCGTTCATCACTGCCGACGCTACTGGCCCGAAACACTTGGACCTCACGCTCAGCCGTGCAAAGTTTGACCAGCTGACCGCCCACCTGGTGGAACGCTCCATGGAACCGTGCCGCAAGGCTATCAAGGACTCCGGTCTTTCTTTGAGCGAAATCGACGAGGTGATCCTGGTCGGTGGTTCTACCCGTATCCCGGCCGTGCAGGAAGCTGTGCGCAAGTTCTTCGGCAAGGAACCGAACAAGACTGTGAACCCGGACGAAGTGGTGGCTATCGGTGCCGCCATCCAGGGTGCCGTGCTTAGCGGCGACTCCTCCGTGAAGGACGTGTTGCTCCTCGACGTGACCCCGCTTTCTCTGGGTATCGAAACCCTCGGTGGCGTGATGACCAAGCTCATCGACCGTAACACCACGATTC